>CALXQP010000049.1 GCA_944390695.1 uncultured Clostridia bacterium | reverse complement strand
AGTTTCGATATTTTCCCAAGTTTTTCCCTCCCAACCTTGCATACCTATAACTCTTACTCCAATCAAACGCAAGGATTTTGGAGTAAGAGTTATAGGTATGCAAGGTTGGGAGGGAAAAACTTGGGAAAATATCGAAACTTAAATTTTTTAAAATAACTTGCTATTTTTTGTCATATGAAGTAAAATAATCATGAAGAAAAGGAGAAAAGATGATAGCAGAAATAGTAATAAATCGTTCAGCAAAAAAATTAAATCGAACATTTGATTATAAAATTCCAAAAGAATTAGAAGAATTAGTAATGATAGGAAGTACTGTAATAGTTCCATTTGGAAAATCAAGTACTTTAGAGGAAGGTTATGTAATAGGGATAAAAGAAAATACCTCTTATGAAGTAAAAGATATAGTAAAAATAAAACATAATTTGACTGAAAAGCAAATAGAATTAGCTCAATGGATGGCAAAAAGATATTTTTGCAATATATCAGATTGTATAAAACAAATGTTACAACCTGGAACTAAGAGTAAAAAAGAAACTAGAAATATTCAAGATAAAACAATTAATGTAGTATTTTTAAGTAAAGATATTGAAGAAATACAGTTTGATATAGAAACAGATAAAATAAAATCTGAAAAGCAAAAAAAAGTACTACAATTTTTAAAAAATAATGATGGTGTGACAATTACAGAAATAGAGTTATTTACAGGATGTACAAGGGCAATTGTAAAAACTCTTGAGAAAAATGGATATGTAGAAATTGTAGAAAAAAAAGTTGAAAGAGATCCTCTTGCAAATAAGAAAATAGAAAAAACTGAAAATTTACAATTAACAGATGAACAAAAATATGCATATGATAAAATTACTAAAAAAATGAATCAAAATGAATATGAACAATTTTTATTATTTGGCGTAACAGGTTCTGGTAAAACAGAAGTATATTTACAATTAATTGGCGAATCTATAAAAAATGGAAAAACTGCTATAGTTTTGGTTCCAGAAATTTCATTAACACCACAAATGATTGATAGATTTGTTGCGAGATTTAGTAAAGAAGAAATTGCAGTATTACATAGTAAATTATCAATTGGAGAAAGATATGATGAATGGAACAAAATTAAAGAGGGAAAAGCTAGAATAATAATAGGTGCAAGATCAGCCATATTTGCTCCAACTCAAAATATTGGAATTATTATAATAGATGAAGAACATGATAGCTCATATAAGTCAGAAGCAATACCTAAATATGATGCTAAAGAAATTGCAAAAAAAATCGCAAAAGAAAATAATTGTCCTCTATTATTAGGAAGCGCTACACCAGATTTAGTTACATATTATAATTCTAAAAAGGGTAAAATAAAATTATTAGAATTAACTAAAAGGGCTAATAATTCGAAATTACCTAATGTTAAAATAATTGATTTAAAAATGGAATTAGCAAATGGTAATAGATCAATGTTAAGTATTGATTTATATAATGAAATAGAACAAAATTTAAAAAATCACAAACAAACTATTTTGTTTTTAAATAGAAGAGGATATTCAACTTTTATAATGTGTAGAGAATGTGGGTATACTGTAAAATGTAAAAATTGTAATATAAGTTTAACATATCATAAATCAGAGAATAAGCTAAAATGTCATTATTGTGGATATGAAGAAAATGTTGTAACTATATGCCCAGAATGTCATAGTACAAAAATTAGATATTTTGGTACAGGCACACAAAAATTAGAGCAAGAAATTAACAAACTTTTTCCAAAAGCTTCAACTATAAGAATGGATATAGATACAGTTACAAAGAAAAATTCTCATGAAGAAATTCTAAATAAATTTAAAAATGAAAATATTGATATTTTAATTGGTACACAAATGGTTGTAAAAGGTCATCATTTTCCAAATGTGACATTAGTTGGTGTAATTGCAGCAGATAGCAGTTTGAATATTGATGATTATAGAGCTAATGAAAGAACTTTCCAAATTTTGACACAAGTTGCAGGTAGAGCAGGAAGAGAGGGGCTTGAAGGTAAAGTAATTATTCAAACTTATAATCCAGAAAATTTTTCAATCCTATGTGCACAAGAGCAAAATTATGATAAATTTTATAATACAGAAATTGCTTTGCGAAAACAGTTGAATTATCCACCTTTTTGCGATATAATATTAATTGGATTTAATAGTTTAGTCGAAAAAGAGATTATTGAAGTATCTCATAAATTATATGAGTATTTAAAAAAGAATTTAGATAATCAATTTTTTAATGTGTTAAAACCTATGCCATCACCAATTGATAAAATTCAAAATAAATTCAGATGGAGAATTATTATAAAAGGTAATTTGACAGAAGATGCAAGCCAAATTATTAATAAAGGTTTAAAAGAAATATATAATTCTAATTATAAAAACACAAGAATTACTATTGATGTAAATCCTAATAATATGATTTAAATAATATTATTCAGACTAAGAAAGGAAGATTTTTAATGGCAATAAGAAATATTAGATTAGAAAAAGATGAAATATTAAAAAAGAAATCAAGAGAAGTTGAAGTTATTGATGAAAAAATTCAAATTCTTATTGATGATATGATTGAAACTATGTACAAGTTTAATGGTGTTGGATTATCTGCAGTACAAGTTGGAATTCTAAAAAGAATTGCAGTAATTGATATAGATGATGGAACAGGTGTAAAAATTTTAATAAATCCTAAAATTATTAAAACTAAAGGTGAACAAGAAGTTGAAGAAGGATGTTTAAGTTTTCCTAATCAATATGCAAAAGTAATTAGACCTAAAGAGGTTACAGTTGAAGCTTTAGATAGAGATGGAAAGAAAATAACAATTAAAGGTAAAGATTTATTAGCACAAGCAATTTGCCATGAATTAGACCATTTAGATGGAATTACTTTTATAGATTTAATGATACCTGGTACATTAGAATATGTCGAACCTAAGAAAGACTAATATTTACTATTTAACAATAGAACAAATAAGGGAAATTTTTAATTTTTCTTTAATTTGTTTTGGCTAGATTTGAGTTTTCAACTATAAGAGAAAAAACTTAAAGGGGCTATTGATTATAACTTATTAATAATAAAAATTTTTTTGAAATATTGTAAATAAAAAAATTTACTGTATAATAAGTTTGAAAAAGTTGTTAAAAAAGATAAAAATCTTAAGAAAGAGGGAATTTTAAGATGAAAAAGAAGAAAATATTGATTTTAGTAATAGCTATATTAGTAGTAATAGGAATAATTATAGCTATTACTAAAATTATAGGAGATAAGAAAAATAAAGAACAATTATTATCTAAAATTTATAATAATTTGAATACAAACCAAACTTATTTGTTTGAAATGGAACAAAATGAAGATAATAAAACTATAATGGCAAAAAAAGATAATAAAACTGTAATAGATCAAAAAACAAAAGATAATCATACAACAACATTAGTAAAAGATAATAACACATATTTAGTATTACATGATAGACAAGAATATTATGTATATGAACAAAATAATGTAGAACAAAGTATTTTAACAGATGGACTCAAAGAAGTGATTGATAAACCATTTACAAAAGGGTCAGAAAAGATTATTGGGAAAAAATATGATTATGAAGAATATAATGGAAGTACTATTTTTATGATTTCAAATTCTTTAAATATAGATGATTCTCAAGTTAAAACAAGATTTTATTTTGATAAAGATGATAATTTAGTATATATTAAAACAATATATGGAGAGAATAATGAATTACTAAAAATCAATTTAAAGCAAGAAGTTGATGATTCATTATTTGAAATACCAGAAAATTATGCGGAAAATTAGTATAATAACTAATATGCAGTAAAAACTAAAGATGATATAACAAGCTACATAGCTTTTTATATAAAAAACTAAGTAATAAAGATTTTGAGCGTGTATAACGCAATAAATCAAAAAATCAAAAGAGAAGGAGTGAAAAATTTATGTCAGTTAAATTTGTATTAAACGAGACATCATATTTTGGGAAAGGAGCAAGAGAGGAATTACCAGGAGAAATCCAAAAAAGAGGATTTAATAAGGTATTAGTAGTAACAGACAAAGCATTAGCAGAATGTGGAGTAACAAATAAGGTTACAGAAGTTTTAGCTAAAGCAGGAATTGCTTATGAAGTATATTCAGATGTAAAACCAAATCCAACAATAAAAAATGTATTAGATGGTGTACAAGCTTGTAAAAATGCAAGTGCAGATGTTATTGTTGCAGTTGGTGGAGGTTCAAGTATTGATACAGCAAAAGGTATATCAATTGTAATGACAAATCCAGATAGAGCAGATATAGTATCTTTAAATGGTGCTTCAAATACAGTAAATAGAGGAATGCCAATAATAGCATTACCTACAACATCTGGAACAGCTGCAGAAGTAACAATAAATTATGTTATAACAGATGAAGAAAGAGAAATTAAAATGGTTTGTGTAGACCCAAATGATATTCCAATATTAGCAATTGTAGATTCAGATTTAATGGCTTCTATGCCAAAATCTATCGCAGCTGCTACAGGAATGGATGCATTAACACATGCAGTTGAAGGATATATAACAAAAGCACATAATACAATGTCAGATATGTTCCATATGGAAGCTATTAAATTAATTTTTAAATACTTACCAGCTGCAGTAAATCAAAAAGATGAAGAAGCAATTGAAAAAATGGGATTAGCACAATATATAGCAGGAATGGGATTTTCAAATGTAGGTCTAGGAATAGTTCACTCAATGGCTCATCAATTAGGTGCTGTTTATGATACTCCTCATGGAATTGCTAATGCAATTTTACTTCCAACTGTTATGAGATTTAATGGACAAGATCCAGCAACAGCTCAAAGATTTAGAGAAATATTAGTAAATATAGGTAGACCTGATGCTGCTCACTTAAATGATCAAGATGTTATTAATACTTTTGTATGGATGATTACTGAACTTTCTAAATCAGTTGGAATTACTCAAACTGTTAAAGATGTTGGTGCTAAAGAAGAAGATTTTGATATGCTTGCTGGAAAAGCTATGGAAGATCCATGTAAACCAGGAAATCCAAGAGATGTTTCAAGAGAAGATTTTGTAAATTTATATAGACAAGCATTTTAATAAAAGTTACAGTTACTAATTTATGATAATCAGTAACTGTAACTTTTTATTTATATAATAGGAAAGTTATACTTTCCTATTATATAAAAAGCTACAATCGCTAGCCCTTTGAGATTTTCTCCTTATAGTCGAAAACTCAAATCGGGCAAGAACAAATTAAAGAAAAATTGAAAATT
>CALXQP010000048.1 GCA_944390695.1 uncultured Clostridia bacterium | reverse complement strand
AATTAAATCTTGATCATAAAATGGTCGTATTTTAGATAAATATATTTCACGAATAATCATAGATATCCCTCTTTTCTTATTTTAGTATATCACTATTTCAAAATTTCGTCAACAATTTTGTTTACTGCACTAAACAAAATTGTTATTTTTTTAATTTTTGTTCAGTATGCTTTTCTGTTTGACAAATAATATAATCTCTAATTATATTATCTATATCTTAATAAAATATGTATAATTTTAGGCGATTGCTTTCTAAATATATTTTTGACTCCTAGTGAAGTTGGTGTAACTTTAAAAGACGGATATAATGGAGATATATCAGCTAAAGATGCTGGTAAAATCGGTGGAAATATGGTTAGAAAAATGATACAACAAGTTGAAAACAACATGGCTAACAAGTAGTTTTAACTAATATTAAAACTTTGATATTGTACTTTTTTGGTACAAGCTTGGCAGAAGTATTTTTCTTGGTTTTATTTATGTATTTATACATATGTAAAGGCAGGAGATGTGCTCCTGCCTTCTATTTATTTGTGTTATTATTCAATTTCTTCATTATCTAAAACTTTTTGAGCATTTAGAGTTGTTAATTCTTCTAATTTTTTTTGTGTCACAATTTTACTTAGTTTTTTTAAGATTTTAGGTATTTTAGTATATATATATTCTGTACTATGTACATCAGAACCTAAAAAGTAAATCAAATCTTTTTGCAATAATTTTTTAACTGTTTTTTTTGCATTTACACCATATATTCCAATAATGCTTCCATAATTTGCTTGAAATAGTGTTCCCATATTAGCTAATTCTTCAGCAAAGCCAATATCTTCTTGAACATAAGTATATCTCTCAGGATGTGCAATAACAGGTATATAACCACTACTAACTAATTTATATACAATATCTTTAGCAAATAAAGGTTTTGAATTCATAGGTAATTCAAATAATATATATTTTGAATTATTAATTGTAGATATTTCTTTATTTTTTATAAGTTCAATCATTTCATTAGAAACATAAGCTTCACTTCCTAAATACAATTTAGGGCAATTATCAGTAATAACATCATTTATGTGTGTTTGCACATTTTCTAATAAAGTTTTCCTATCATTTTCATTTGTCTCATAATATCCTTGTATATAATGAGAAGTTGAAATTATTCCTGTAAAACCTACTTCTTTTGCTTCTTTTATTAAATTAATTGTTTCTTCTATACTACTTGAACCATCATCAATATTTGGTAATATATGTGAATGAAAATCTATCATCTCTAACTCCTATTACTATCTCTTAGATCTTTTTCTTTTTGCAAATAATCATTAAGTTCTTTTAACATATCTGCAGTTTTTTGTTCTGGTGTTTTTTCACCTTGTGCAGCAATTTCATAAGAAAATTGTGGTACTTTTGATGTTTCTTGTACTGTTTTTTCTTCTTTTAATACATCTACTTTATTTTGTTCTTCATTTTCTAAATTCATATTTTTTTGTTGATATTCTTCTGGATTCCTGTCTCTATTTAACATATTATTTGCTCTACTACGCTGAATTTGCCTTTTTTGCTCATATTCCATTTCTAATTTTCTTTTAGAATCAATTTTCATTGGAGCAGGTGCATAATAATATGTTTCACTAGCTTTTTTATTTGAATTTGGTTTTTGATTATATACAACTCCTGCAATATTTCCTCCAACATTTTTTATATCTCTTACAACTTTTGCCAAATCATCTTTTTTAGCCATATTATGTGCAGCAACAATTATTGTAGAATCTACAACTCTAGATAAAATTACAGCATCTGTAACTAATTTTGATGGTGTACCATCAATTATTATTATATCAAATTCTTCTTTTAATTTTTCTAATAATGTTACCATTTGAGGGGTTATAAGTAATTCTGATGGATTAGGAGGAACATTACCTGCTGGTATTACATATAAATTTGTAATTTCTGTTTCTCTTAAAAAATTTCCCAAATTATTTATTTCACTATCATTATCATTTACACCTGATAAATAATTTGAAAGTCCTGGGCAAGGTGCAACTTTAAAAATACTATGTAATCCACACTTTCTCATATCAGCATCTATTATTACAACTTTTTTATCTGCTTGAGCAAATGCAATAGCTAAATTTGATGAAACCCAAGTTTTACCTTCTCCTGGTAAAGTTGATGTAACTAATAATGTTCTTAACTTTTTATTAGAATTCATAAATTGTATATTTGTTCTCAATGTTCTAAATAATTCAGATATATAAGATTTAGGATCTTCATGTGCTATTAAATCTCTTTTCATTACATTCTCCCTCCTCTTTTGTTTCTTCTTCTAGATTTTTCATCATTTCCATCATATAATGGTAAAGTTGTTAAAACTGTAAGCCCTAAAGTTTTTTCAATATCTTCTTCAGATTTTATTGTTGTATCTAACATATTAGCAATTAATACATAACATAATGCTATAACTATTCCTATAAATGCAAATATTACTACATCTCTTGCATGATTTATATTTGCAGGTTGTTGTTCAACTTCTGCTTGATCTACAACATGAAGATTTTCCATTCCATAATATTCTTTTACTGTTTCTATAAATACTTTTGCTATTTCATTTGCTATTTTAGCCGCAATAACAGGATCTTCATTTTTAACTGTAATTTCTATTATCTCAGAATCTGATTTTGCTGTTACATTTACATTTTTCTTTATTTCTTCTTCTTCTGCATCTAATGCTAAATTAGATATTACATTTCTTACTACTCTATCACTTTTTACCAAATCTCTATATGTTGATACTAATTTAGAATTTAATGTAACATCTGTAGTTGTAATAGACTCTGTACCTGATTTATCTGGTGATGAATTTGTTGCAAGTAATAAAGTTGTAACTGATTCATATTTAGGAGTTACAAAACCTATAGTATATATAACTCCAGCAACCATAAATATTGCTACTATTAATATTATTAATACTCTTTTTTCCCAAAAAATTTGTAATATTTCTTTTAAATCTAGTTCTTCCATTATATATTCCCTTTCTTCTGTGCAAAGTTTGACATTATTGCATAAATAACTATTAATATTAGTGAAATTACTAAAGTTACTAATCCTAATGTAACTATTTTATCTAATACATCTTGTATTATTGTAACTATTGTGTTCGAAAAAGCATCATTTAAAACTTTTATGCCTTGTATATTTATACCTGTTTTTATAATCCAATTTGCTATAAGCCCAAACATCGCTGATGCCAATAGCACAATTCCAATATTTCCAATATTTTTTATTATTTTTTTATTATTAATTATTAATATAAATAAAACACTTATAATAACAACTGCTATAAGTATAATATTTATTTTATCTAATTTTTGAGTAATATTTTTATAAACACTATTTATTTTATTTTCATAATTTGTATGTACTAATGTATTTGTATATTCATTACAAACATGTGTTACAAATTGCTCAATTGCTTTTTCATTTTGTTTATTTTTTATACCTAATTTATCTATATTTGAATTTAAATTATCTTTTATTTCTGTTGTATCAATTTTTTTATTTGTTCCATCATATAAATTTGATATCATTTGGTTAATATCTTGTTCTACTTTCTCTTTTGTACAAATATTTTGTAATACTTCTTCATCAAGTCCTGATTGATAAATATAATTTTCAAAATTTGATGTTACAAGTTCATATATTTCACTATAAAAATTAGTTTCTTCTAATTTTTGTAATATGTAGTCTTTATCTAGAATTGTTGTAGATACAATTTGTATTATTCCAATTGATATTAAACATATTGTAAGTATTGTTAATAATATAAATTTAAGTAGATTTATTAATACTTTCATTTTTAATATTTTCCTTTCAAATTCTTTATTTTTCTAGTTCTGCATAAACTACATATCTCTGTGTTGCATAACCTATATTATTAAATGGATAACATGTGTAAACCATTAATATTTCTTTATCTTTCTGAATTGGGAGTTTATCTAATTCAGTTTCTTTTATTAATTGCATATCATAAATTCTGTAATTATATTCTCCATAAGTTGTTGTAACTTTTATTTCATCACCTATTTGCAACTCAGAAAATCTTCTAAACATTTTTTTAGAATTGTGACCCATATAAACTATAGATCCACCTTCTCCAGGAAAATAGCTTCCACTCGAATGACCTACTCCTTTTTTTAGAATTTCTAGAGTATCACCAAAATAAACTGGTAAATTAACATCTATTTTATCAATTTCAATTGTTCCATATTTAGTTCCATATTCTGGATAATTTTGTATTTTATTATTTTCTTCACTTATAATTGTTTCTACTGGCTCTTTATTTTCATCTATATTTATTGAAACTTTATTTGCTAACAAAAAAATGGTCTCTATTTCTTGCCCTAAAAATAGTTTTATACCAAATATCAATAGACCAGTAATTAATAAAGCAACTATTATACAATTAATAGTTGCTTTTACTGTTTGTACTAATTTATTTTGCATGTGCATTTCTCTTCATTGTCACAGTGATAGCAAGGGCAATTATTGCTATTACAGAAACAATTAAAACAACATTTACATTATTTCCTGTGTATGCTAATTTTCCATTATTTTCTGTAACTGTTTCAATTAGTTTTCCTTCGTTGTCATATACATCTACTGAACCTTTTTTGAATACTAATTTTACATCTATTATTTCTGCTGCTGATGTAGCTATATTTTTTAACTCAGATTTTTGCTCTGTTGTTAAATCATCATAATTTGTTGCTCCAACTTCTTCCATTATTGCTACAGCTTCATCTGCTTTTGCAATTATAGCATTTGCTTCTTCTTCTGTTACTGGATTTTCTGATAAATATCTTTCTATTTTTACTTTTTCTGCTGCTGTCATTCCATATTTTTGTCCTTTTGCATATAATTCATCTGCTAATCCTTCTGTTGTTACTGCACTTACTCCTGTTGCAAATGCCATCATTACCATAATTGCTAATACTGCTATTGTTAAAATTTTCTTCATCTTTTTTTCTCCCTTTCTTTTGTTTTTTTACATTTTGATTATAGCATTAGTTTTTTTATTGTGCAATAGTTTTGTTAAAATATTTTTTGAAATTTTTTGTAGGAATTTTTAGGTGATTTTTTATATAAATTATTAAGAATTTGAATTTTAATTCTTTGTTTCATCTATATATTGATTTTCCAAATTAATCCTGCATCATTATAACGAAGTCATATTTAATAGTATTTCAAACCATCACTGTTCTTATTCCCGCATATAACTCATATTGTTTGTTATGTGATAATGTTTCTATTGATATTGCTGCATCTTCTATATCAACAACATTATATATAGATTGCTAAAGATATTATTAAAATTGTTAATAATATCCCTACAACTATAATCAAAGTTTTTGTCATATTTTCCATTATATTTAACCTTTTATTTTTTATTCATTCCTTTGTATCCTTCTTATTATATACTTTCCTTTATTAAACACTCTTTTGTATATTGGATACTTAGAATATTTTTTCATAAGTTTTATGATAGATTTGGTTTTATCTATTTTTCTAAAAAATTTATCTCTATTTTTATTAGGTCGTACATTTTCATAATGATTATAACTATATACTTTTTCATTATTTATTTCTTCATAATTAATATTATTTTTTATTTCATCAAAAATCTTTTCTGCTTTTAAAGTATTTATTGTAAATAAGGATATTCCATTTTTTTCTTTCAATTTTATATTTAATTTTTCAATTCCCCATAAATCACCTATTGTAAAATCAGTAACTCTATTAGTTGACGCAAATAAACAAGTATGACAAGATGGTCTACCTAATAATTCTCTTACAAATGCAGTAAAATATGTATTTTCTTCTTTTTTTTCTCCATTTTCAAATTCTATTATTGGAGTTTGATTTCTCCATCCATTTTCTTTACTTCTAAAATAAATATTTTTTATTTTTTGTCCTTCCTTTTTTTCTAATTCTTCTATATATTTTTCAAAAACTTTAGGCGATGGATTTGAATGGCAAATTATATCACAAGTAATTAAGTTATTATACTCTTTCCCAAGATATGTTTTTAAAGCATTACATTGACATGGCGTTCCTGTAAATAGAACTATTCTGTTTTTTTCTAAAAATTCTTTTGTTTTAATATAACTATTCTTTACATCACTTCTAACATACTTAGATCCTCTAAATTTTTTACATTCTATTAATGTTTTAGCATAATCATGCTCTACTTTTAGTTGTTCGTTAAATTTAGAACCAAAAACTAGGCCATTATTTTCTATAACATATTTTGCTAATACATAAAATATTCCTCCTGATGAACATTCTTGTAAATCATAAGAATTTTTTGTGTATCCTGCAAAAGATTTTTCTTTATATGTGTTTTGATTATTATAATTACTACATATATTTTTGCATTTGTTACATTTTATACATTTATTTTCATTTATTTCAGGATATAAAAATCCTTCCTTATCTTCTACCATATTGATTGCGTTAACAGGACAAACTAATGCGCAAATTCCACAACCATTACAGTCTCTTTTATCTCTTTTTTCTAAAAATTTATTTTTCATTTTCTTTTTCCTTTTTTCCTTTTTTCCTTTTTTGATTTTTTCAAATATACTTAATATAAATTTAATATTACTTTTATTAATAATTATTGAATATATTATCGTTATAACTAACAAAATACAGTTTAAAACAAAATTATTAATATAATATCCCACAAATAAAATTAATGTCATAATAAAAGTTTCAAAAATTAATTTTCTATCTACTATCAAATTAATGTATTTTTTAACATCTATATATCTATAAATTAACATAGACATATAAGCAATTAATGTAGATATCGAAGCCGCATATAATCCTACAAATTTTATTAATAATAAATTTACTATGATATTAATTATTGCTGATATTATCGATGTCTTTGCGACTTCCTTTGTTTTCTTTTTAGCTATATAAATAGCACTTATCATACCTACTCCAACATTAAATAGAGCTCCTATCATAAGTATAGGTATCTGGTTATATGCTTCTATATATGTATCATTTATCATAATTGGAAATACAAATGGCATAAATGCTATTATTCCAAAGCATAAACAAGAAAAAATTGCTATTACTTTATTGATTACTTTTGAGACAAACTCACTATTATCTTTATCATCTATATGCATGGAAACTGATTCTGTCCAAGTCATATTAAATATATTATATATAGTTATGTATACCGTAGAGAATTTATGAGCTGCCGCTAATATTCCATTTGCTCCTAAACCTAAAATACTACTTACAATAATTCTATCTGATGAATTAAAGACCCACCAAGATAATGCATTTGGAATTAGTGGAATAGAATATTTCCACAACTTTTTCAAAACTACCATTTTAAATTGTGCTAAATTTATATATTGGTAAACTTTTTTCACCATAAAAATATATATAGAACATATCATATTAGCTAACAAACTTGCTAATAACATTCCATACGCTCCAAATTTAAATATTATTATAAAAATAATATTTAATATAATTGTTGTAATAGCAGTTATAAAACTTCCTATTGCATAATTCTTATTGTCTCCCAATCCTCTTGAAATTTGTAACATTATTGAAGAAAAAATACTTGCTATAAGATTGGTAGCTAAAAAGTATTTATATTCATTATTTATCCATTTACTTACAATTATAAATAATAATATATAAATTATACTTTGTATAATTAGAGAGAAAAAAGTAGTACTAATGATTGTTTTCATTGCATTTTCATCTTCTCTAGCATCTATTAAGTATCTAAATAATGCTTGTTCAATTTGTAAGGTTATGACAGGTAATAATAGTGATACTAATGTATTTAGCAAATCGACTATCCCATATTCGGTAGTCGTAAGAAGAGCTGTATAAATTGGCAATAAAAAGAAAGATATTAGTTGGGTACATATTTTTCCTATTGTTATGATTGCTGTATTTTTTATTAAACTTCCTTCTCTACTCATTCTTTAATTTTCTATTGCCCCTTTCAAAAAGTCCAATGATTTTTTTCTTTCTTTTTCCAATTTTTCTTTTACTTTATTATAGTCTGTTTCAAAATTATAATCTATTTCTTTAAAATTTTCAAAAGTATAGTATATTCTATCTCCTATTTCCAACTTTTTTAACAAGTTGGTTACCCTCGAACCTGTTTTTGAATGTGGTACTATAAAAAATTTTTTATTATATATTATAGAAAATACTGTTGCATGAAATGATGTTGTTATAATATATTCTGCATTTTTTATCAAATTTACAAAATCAAAAGGACCTTCAGTATAAGCATTTTTTAAAATATTTCTATATCCTTTATTTCTTTTCCCTAAATGTATAATTTTAAGCCCTGTTTTTTGTGATAAATAATTTACAATTTTAAAGTATTCTTCATTTTCTTCTACCACATATGCTAAAATATATTTTTCTTTTTCTTTTTCTTTACTTTTCTTTTCTATTTCTTTATCCCATTGTTTTTTGCTCACAAGAAGTGTTGGATCTAATACAACTTCAATTTTCTTATCAATTATTTTTGATAATGCTTTTTTTCCATCTTCTTCTCTTACTGAGATATAATTTATTTTTGATATTTTCCTTTTAAACTCATCAATATCTTTATTCTCAATACTTTTATTTCCTATACTTGCTGCATAAGAAATTCTTTTTATATTATCTTGTCCAAAATTCAATGTATATGAATCTTCTAATTTCTTTGTAATATCCTTGTTCCAAACTTGATCACTTCCTGTTATATAAATGTCTGCTTTAGGTGGATTATTTTTTAATTCTTCTTCTGAATAATATGGAATAGATAAATTAAGCTTTTCATTCATAAAATTATTAAAGTTTTCATATCTTTTACAATTTTTTGAAAAGTATATTATATTAGAGGCAATCGATTTTAGTTTCTTTTTCATGCTCTCTTTATTTATTTTTATTATTTTATAGTTTCTATCTATATTTTTATTTCTATAATTGATTATTTCAACATTATATTCCATGTCTTGTAAAATTTTTTCTAATGCATATACTTGTAACATTGCACCATAGTTGTGAGCACTATGAAATGTAATTATATCTATTTTTTTCATTTTTTATTTTCCTCCTAAAAAAATATAATTTATTCTAGTATATCTGTAAATAATAGATAACTTTCATATATATTCTTAAGACTTTTAAGCTTGACTTAAATTATTTTTTATATATTATTTTTAATATCCAACATCCATATAAGATTATAAATTTTTTAATTTTAGTTTTCAAGTTTTTTACTTTTTTTATTTCTTTTTTAAATTTTTTCATATTATTTCTTATTCTAACATATAATTCTATATTATATTTTCCATCAATTATAGATTTTTTTAAACACCTATAATTTACATTAATATATTTCTTCATTACACTACCAATTACATTTTTATTTACTGCACTCAAAAAAAACATTGCATCTTCTATTATTTTTAATTCATTTTCATGATTATCGTTATACTTTGCATGTAATGCACTATCTTCTCTTATTCTATAATAATATAGTTGTTTAGTGGTATTGATTGCTACTCTTTTGGTAGATGATAAAATCTTATACATGATTTCTAAGTCTTCCGCTATTTTTGTTTTTTCGTTAAATCTATATTTTTCGAACAATTCCTTTTTATACATTTTAGCCCACATTACACAATAAAAATATTTTTCCTCAAATAATTCTTTTATTGCTTGATTTGAATTCCATACTTTTTCGATTTTTTTACTCTTTTCTTTTATAATATTTTCTTTAATATTTATTACTCCACATATTGATATTTCAGCATCATTTTCTATACATAGCCTATATAATTCTTCTATATAGTTTTCACTTATATAATCATCTGCGTCTACAAAACAAATATATTGTCCACTTGACTTTTCTATACCTAAATTTCTTGCTTTTGACACTCCTTCATTTGGTTTATGTATAACATTTATTCTATGGTCCTTCATTGCATAATAATCACATATTTTTCCTGAATTATCTTTTGAACCATCATCAATCAATATTATCTCAAGTTTTCTATATGTCTGTTTTATAATACTTTCTAAACATTTATCTATATATTTTTCTACTTGATAAATTGGTACTATTACACTTATTGTTGGATTATCTTTCATTTTTTCTCCTATATTTTATACTTTTAATAATTAAAAACATGGGCATGCAGTATCTTTTTATATATAGTTTCATCTTTTCTTTTTTATTTATTTCTTTACTCTTTACAACTAGATAAAAATATTTTTTTATATTATCTTTTATTTTTAAATTTTGAATTTTATCATTAATTTTAGAAATTTTCATTTTTTGTTGCAAATCAAAATTAGCAATTAAGTAACTCCAATACAATTGTATGCATTCATCAAGCCCCTCTTGATGATATATATTAAAAATTTGTTTATACGCATCCAAAACTGATTCCCATTTTTCATTGTACTCTCCATTATAAGCACTATTGCTATAATACACATAATTATATAATTTTTTATCTATATATCTACCTTTATTAATTTTAGAAATATATTGACAATTAAATAATAAATCTTCACAAATTGTTATTTCCTCTTTAAATGTTATTTCGTATTTGTCTATAATTTCTTTTTTGTATATTTTATTCCATAAAAAACCTTGAAAATAGTTTTTTCCCTGTATTTTTTCTAACAATTCTTTTCTTGATAAAAGTTGATTCTTTATATTTTTTATATTTTCTTCTTTATTATCTTCTAATGGCATAATTCTTTCATAATTGCAAATTGCAATATCTACATCTTCTATTGACTTTACTAATGTTTCGAACATCTCTTCTTCTATAAAATCATCCGCATCTACAAATCCTATATATTTTCCTTTTGAATTTTTTATTCCTATATTTCTAGCATGTGATACTCCAGAATTTCTTTGAGTTATTACTTCTATTCTTTTATCTATTTCTTTATATTTCTGACATATCCTCTCACTATTATCAGTAGAACCGTCGTTAATTAAGATTATCTGCATATTTTTATACGTCTGATTTAATATACTTTGAATACACCTCTCTAAACTATTTTCAGCATTATAAATCGGCACTATAATTGTTATTAATTGTTGCATTGTTAACTCCTTTGTTTTATTTATTTTATTCTTTTAGCAGAAACTCCAGCAATTACAATATTTTTTCTAAAAAAGTTTTATTAACTAAAGCATTCGTACCAATTCTAATATTGTCTGCAATTTTAACACCCAAATAATATTAGCACCAGCTCCAACATCTACGTGATCTCCTAATACTGGATAAAAGCCATTATTAACTCCAACACAATTATTTCCATGAAATTCACAATCATCACCGATTATGCTTTTATAATTAATAACTATATTTCCATGCCATATTCTAATTCTTCTTCCGAAGTATGATGGAGCTATACTATTCCTAGCCTTTTTCCTAATTTATTTTTCTTTTTCATGTAATAAACACATAAAATTTTATTAGTAATATTTTTTCTATTTCTTTATTGTTTTTTATTTTGTATCTGTATCATTGCAATAAAAAAATATATTAATATTGCAAATAGACTTGCCATATTTAATAAAATATTTTCAAAAAAAGAATAAATTCCAAAAATAATATATGCATTTTTCACAAACATTTCCATATTTCTATTATTATCATTTTTAATTTTAAAAAAATTATTAACTAAAAAACAAATCAAAACCAAAAATGAGATAATTCCATATTGATAAATATAATTAAAATACCCATTATCTAACATCACCGCATTTGTAGTAAAAGTTTCACTATTTCTGAATGCTCCCATCCCTGTTAAAATAGCATTATTATTAATAAGCACATTAATTGCACTCATTATATATGATAATCTGTTACTTAACAGTTGATTTATTCTGTCAAATGTTAATCCATCAACAATTGATGTACCTATCCCAATTATTAATATAGAGAAACTTATAACTATTATATAAATAATTGGTTTTAATTTTTTATTTTTGCATATATTTCCTAAAATACATAACATTATAAATATTATGATACAATATAATGCTGTTCTTGAATTAGCTTTAATTATTAAATATAAAAAGAAAAATATAAATATAAAATTGCTTTTAATATGATATCTTATTGTAATTAAATAGATGCTTAATATTATTCCTATAAAAGAAAACATAGATAATGTATTTGGATGAGGAAAACCACATTTTAATCTAATTAAATTTCCAATTCTCTCCATATCATAAGAAATTGAATAATCATTATTATAAAAAACGAAACAAAAGATCAATACAATAAATATATCATTTCTAATATTTTTTATAATTATATCCAAATCACAATTTTTCAAATAATTTGGCAATAAAATTAAAGTTAAAAAGAACAAATCTATTACTGTTGCCATTTTAGCTATAGCCTCAAAAGTATATCCTGTTCTAAATAAAGAAAAACTCATAGTTATAATTATTCCGAAAATAAGTAAAAGCATTTTTTTATCTATACTAATCTTGTCAAAACGAATTTCATAAATACATATTACTTGCAATAATAGTATAGCAATATACCTAATAAAACTTAAATTTGCTATTTCTAGAAATGATATTACAAATAGTATAATAAAAACATTTATAACATTAATTCGGAATTTTTGTTTTTTTTCTTCAACTCTTTCCATTTAAATAAAACTCCTTTAATTCTTTTGTATAATTATGATTATTTTTTTGTCGAATGAATTCTAATTCATTATTTTGTATTTTTTCAATATATTTTTTTAGCTCATCAATTGTTTCAAAAATATATCCATTGCATCCATTCTTAATAAATTCTTTTCCCGCGCTATTTGCACTTGCAATACATGGTATTCCTATTTTCTGTGCCTCTAAAATTGTTAGCCCTGCTGTTTCATAGCATCTACTTGGAAAAATTAAAGCCTTTGCTCCTTTCAAATATCTTACAACTTCTTCTTTATTTTTCCAGCCAACAAAATCTATATTTGTATATATTTTATCAAGATTTTCTTTTTCTTCTCCATCTCCTACAACTATACCTTTGTATCCTAATTCTGTAATAGCTTGACAAAATATATCTACTCCTTTTTCTTTAGATATTCTACCAACATATAGAAAATATTCATTTTGTCTTATGTCTATCTTCTCTTTAACTTCATCTATATCAATAGGATTATAAATTTTAGTCATTTTAACTTTTTCCCCGAATGTTTGTTTTAATATTTTTTCGCTGAAATCAGAAATCGAAATTGCATATTCTAATTTATCATTTAGTTTTACTACTTTATTTTGCACGAATTGCCTTACAAGTCTATATAATTTAAACCCATAATTTCTAGAATCACAATTACATTTTACACATTTCCAAGAAAGTGGTTTTAAGTGACAAATTTCATTTTGAACATAATTAAAATACCCTCCATTAGGACAAGCAGTAAAGTAATCATGCAATGTTAACACTACTTTAAATTTCATCTTAAAAGCAATATCAAATACGCTACTTGACAATGCCTTTGTCCAACCATGAACGTGCACTATTGTGGTATCTGGGTCTAACTGTTTTAATAATTTTCTTAATTTTCTTTTTGCCTTAAAATTATAAATACCATTTATAGCACCTTTTAATTTGTTTTTTTCTTTTAATACTTCCTTCTGATTAGTAGTAATATATTGTATTCCATCAATATTTTCTTCTTCTTTATTTACTGCTGAAAAAAAGTAGATTTTGAAATCATCTTTTAGCATTTTAGCAGTACCTATCGCTACTTTACTAGCGCCTCCTTGAACATAATTAAAATCATTTATGATAACTACATTTTCTACTTTTCTATTTTCCATTAAATTTCCCCATTTTCATTCCAATAAATCTAGTAGCCATATTAGGAACAAATTGAATAAGCACTTTTAAATTTTTATCTTGAAAAGCCCTTTTTAAAATATAAAGTGCCATTCCTCCACCAGCTTGATTTACTTTATATTTATTTAAATAATCATTTTGTTTAAAAAATAAACCTGTATCATAATATCTTTTATATAATTGTTTCAATTTAAATTTATGAGAATGTTCTACTACCGAGTTAGAACAATATTTAATTCTATAACCATTTGTAATTAATTTATATGCAAAATACATATCTTCATTTGTTGGTAAATTTTTTTTATCATACCCATTTAACTCAATAAAAACACTTCTTTTTACTGCTGATGATGCATCAGAAAAAAAGAAAGTTTGTAATCCTTTTTTCTCTATATCTTCTTTAGAAACAATAAATGAATTTTCAGGATAATTTCTTTCTCTTGTATATTTTTCTATTGTATCATTTGTACAAACTTGTTTACTATATGCTGCCTCACATTCATCGTTTTCTATACATTTTGTTAAATTTACAAGCCAAAATTCTGATTTTATAAAAATATCTTGTGTAATAAAAACAAGAATATCTCCTACGCATTTTTTAGCTATATTCTCTCTTGTCAAGCTGTGAGAAAAATCTTCTTTTTTTATTGTTTCATATTTGCAATCTAATTGCTCTAAGACTTTTTCAGTATTATCATTTCCTTTTGTTACTATATAATTTATTGAATTTATTTCTACATTTTTTTGCTTTAATATATTTTTATGCAATTCTTTTACGAATTTTTCTGCATTATATAATGGGCATATTATATCTATTGTCATTTATATTGCACCCTCTCTTTTAACAACTGCTTCAATTGTCTTAAAAAACACTTTAAAATCCATTTTAAAAGACAAATTATCTATGTAAAAAAGTTCCATTTGCATACGTTGTTCATAAGATGTGCAACTTCTACCATTTGCAGCCCAATAGCCAGTAAGCCCTGGAGTAACGCTTAAAAATTTATCAATATTATTTCCATATTTTTTCAATTCTTCTGTAACAACTGGTCTTGGACCAATAATAGATAAATCTCCTTTTATAATATTAATAATTTGAGGCAATTCATCCAAACTAGTTTTTCTTAAGAAATTCCCTACTTTTGTGATTCTTGGATCATTAGTTAATTTATAATTTTCTTTATATTCTTTCATTTGTTCAGGTGTAAATTTTTGTATTAAATCTTCCGCATTTTCAACCATTGATCTAAATTTATATATTTTAATTATTTTTCCATTTTTTCCAACACGTGTATGTTTAAAAAATACTGGACCTTTGGATTCTAATTTAATTGCCAATCCAATAAGAACGAAAACTGGTGCTAATAGAACCAAAGCTATTGAAGCAAGTACTATATCTGTAACTCTTTTAATCATCTTATATGATATACCTTTTCCAAAAAGCTCTTTATATCCCTTTTTCGGTAACCTTAAAACTGAAACACCTTCCATAACATTTTCATTTGTCATATTAATATTCACTTTAGTTTTCCCCCTTAAAACTACTAATCTTGTGTTTTTCTTGCAGCTATAATTTTTCTAATTATCAAAAATATTAAAACTCCTGTAATTACTCCAAAAGAATCAATTCCTACATCAAAAGCTCTAGCACTACGACCTGGTATAAAAAATTGATGTAATTCATCTGTAATTGCATAACCAACTCCAAAAGCAATACTATATAATATCTTTTCCTTATCTTTCTTACTTGTTGTATTTGCATAATTCATTATTAGAAATCCGCCAATAGTATAAATAGTAAAATGTGCTAATTTTCTTATAATTGTTTCTAAACTTTCTATGTGATTTGCATTTACCTCCACATTTCCTTTAGAGGCTATATATGTAACAATTTCTGTAACTTTTCTACTAGTATTACTTGAATCAGTTCCCTGTTGATTAGAAAACAGAAATACAACTATCATCCATATTATAATTAACATTATTTTAATTATTTTTATCTGTGTTTTTTTGTCGATTTTTTTCATATCGTGTTAACTATATCATTACATTCTAAAAAATTCAATAGATTTTGACAAAATATTTATTCTAATATAACCCTAAACTAAAAAATCCAGTAGTTTCAAAATAACTACCGGATTTTTAAATATATTTTTAAGCTTCTGGCTCGATTAATCCAAAATTTTTGCCATCTTTTAATTTATGAATAACATTTACTTTTCCTGTTTCAACATTTACAAATGCTAAAAACATTTGAGTAGGTTTTTCTTGTAATTTTAATTTAGCATCTTCTGGAGACATTGGCTTAATTTCATAATACTCTATTTTCAAAATTTCATCAGTAACTTCTTTTACAGGTTCAGCTACTTCTAAAACTTTTAATGTTGAATCTTTAAGCATTCTCTCTTTTTTAGTTTTAGATTTTCTAATTTGACCTTCTAATATATCTATATCTTTATCTATAGATGCATACAAATCTCTGTCTTCTGTTACTGCTCTAAACATCTCACCATTTGCTGATACTTTTATTTCTGCAATTTGTCTAGATTTTTCTACTCTTATAACTACATCAGCTTCTGCATTTTCAAAGTATTTTTCAATTCTTTCCATTTTTCTTTCTACATATTCGTTTATTGCATCTGTTACCTTTAGTTCCTTTCCTGTTATTTTTATTTGCATAAAAATCTCTCCTCTCTTTTTTGTTTTATTCTTTAAGTATATTTATATTATACATTTATTTACCATTTTTGACAAGTGCTTTTCGAAAATTAAGGTAAAAAAGAGAACCGGCACCAAATTAACACAAATCTTTCACAACTTCTCCTGCAATTATTAAACCTGCAACTGATGGCACAAAAGATATACTACCTGCTTTAATTTTTTCTTCATCATTTTTTGCAATTTTAATAGGCTCTTCTTTTGAATATACAACTTTTAATTTTTTAATTCCTCTATTTTTAAGTTCTTTTCTCATAATTTTAGCAAGAGGACATACACTTGTTTTATAAATATCAGTCACTTCAAATTTTGTTGGGTCAAGTTTGTTTCCTGTTCCCATACTAGATATAATTGGAATATTTAACATTTCTGCTCTTACAACTAATTCAATTTTAGATGAAACAGTATCAATACAATCAACTATATAAGAAATTGTATTATCTATAATTCCAGTTGTACTTGTGGTAAAAAATTCTTGATAAATCTCTATATTTGCATTTGGATTAATTTCTAATATTCTCTCTTTTGCAACTTCTACTTTAGGTCTTCCTATTGTTTTATGTGTTGCAATTATTTGTCTATTTAAATTAGTAATAGAAATTTCATCATTATCTATTAATACAAAATTTCCAATTCCGGCTCTTGCTAATCCTTCTACTACAAATGAGCCTACTCCACCAATTCCAAAAATTGCAACTTTAGATTTTTGCAATTTCTCTATACCACTTTTCCCTATCAATAATTCTGTTCTTGAAAATTGATCTAACATATTTTTCTCCAATCTTTAAATTTCAAGATGTTAGTAAAAAACCTGAAACTTAAAATTATTTAATAACTTGTTTTATTTGTTCAAGTGTTATACTTCCTTCTCTTAATATTTTAGGTTCTTCATTTATAACTTGTACAATTGTTGAACCAATTCCTAATTTGCTTTCTCCTCCATCTATAAAAAAATCTACTTTTCCCTCAAAGTCTTGCATTATACTTTTTATATTTGTTCCACTTGGTTTTCCTGAAATATTTGCACTAGGTGTCGCAATTGGGACTCCTGCTTGTTTTACAATTTCTATGGCAATTTTTTCACTTGGCATTCTAATTCCTACAGTATCACTTCCTGAAGTAACAATATCTGGAACTATTTCTTTTTTCTTTAAAATTATTGTTAATGGCCCTGGAAAAAAAGTTTTCATTATTTGATATTCCACATCAGTTATATCTCGAGCAATTTGTTCTACCATCTCCATATCTGATACTAATAAACTTATTGGTTTATTTAATGGTCTTTTTTTTATTTCATATAATTTTTTTACTGCATTTGAATCTAGTCCATTTACACCAATTCCATAAACAGTTTCAGTAGGAAATATTACAATTTTACCTTTTTTAATTAATTCTGCTGCTTTTTCTATTTCTTTTGCCATATCCATTTCTATATTTTCCTTTCATTTATTTAACAATTTTTCCTCCACCTAAAACAATATCTCCTATATAAAATACAGCTGATTGTCCTGGAGTTATCGCTCTTTGCGGTTCTTCAAACACTACTCTAAGCTCTTTTTTATTTTCTGCCTTATTTATTTGAGAAGTTATTGTTGCTTTTGCAACTTTTGATGAATATCTTGTTTTTACATCAACATCAATAGGTTCATTAATTTCATCTACTAATAATAAATTTATATCTGTAACTAAAATTTCTTTTTTATATAATTCTCTTTCTTCTCCAACTATTACTTCATTTCTCTCAGGATTAAATCCTAATACAAAAAGTGGCACTTTATATGAAATTCCAAGACCTTTTCTTTGGCCTATTGTATAATTATATAATCCATTATGTTTTCCTAATATTTGACCATCTGCTAAAACTATATTTCCAGCTTTAGGCTTTATCTCAGAATTATTTTCTAAAAATTCTTTATAATTCCCATTTGGTATAAAACAAATATCTTCACTATCTGGCTTATTTGCTACTTGCAAATTATTTTTTCTTGCAATTTCTCTAATTTGTTCTTTATTCTCAAAATCAGATAAAGGGAATATTATATGTTCTAACAATTCTTTCGGAACATTCCATAATACATAACTTTGATCTTTTGCACCAGCTTTTGACTTTTTTAATACCCATCTTTTATATTTTTCAGAATATTCTGTTTTAGCATAATGACCTGTTGCAATATATTCACAACCTAATTCTTTTGCTTTTTCCCACATATGTCCAAATTTCATATGTTTATTACATTCTATACATGGATTTGGTGTTTTACAATTTGAATAACAATCTATAAAGTCTTGTATTACTACTTTTTTAAATTCTTCTTTATAATCAAACTCAAAATATGGTATTCCTATTTGAGCACATATATTTTTTGCATCTATATTTGTTTCTTTTTTATTTGTTGCCAAATGTTCAAATAATTCTAGTGTTACTCCTATTGGTTCATATCCTTTTTGTTTCAATAACAAAGCTGATACACTACTGTCTACACCACCACTTACTCCAACTAATACTTTATTATTTTTCATATCATATTCCTTTCACTATTTCTATAAACTCATTGAGTTGCCTTGAAAGAAAATAATTTCTAACAATTAGATCATACTTTTTTATTTTTTGCGCTATCATTATAGCATATGACATAAATTATGTCAAATAATTGACATTATTATATGATGATGATATAATTATCAAACATAATTAACTTAAAACATATATAAGTGTCGATTAAAAGGAAGGAATAAAAATGGAAGATTTAACAGAAATTTATAATGAAATTATAATGGAACACAGTATGAATTCATATAATAAAAAGAAATTAGAAAAATGTGACTTTTGCGAAAAAGGTCATAATCCAAACTGTGGAGATGAAATAGAAATACAACTAAAGTTAAATGGAAATATAATTGAAGATATGGCTTTTACAGGACATGGCTGTGCAATTTCTCAAAGTTCTACATCTATAATGATAGACACATTAAAAGGAAAAACAATAGAACAAGCAAAAGAAATTATCCAAATATTTATAGATATGATAAAAAGAGAAACCAAAAGTGAGGAAGAATTAAAAAAATTAGAAGATGCATTAGCTTTTAAAAATATAGCAAATATGCCAGCAAGAGTTAAATGTGCACTACTTGCATGGCATACTATAGAAAAAATCTTAAACCAAAATCAGACTAGTTTAAATAAATAAAATAAAACTAAGAAATATATTTTTCAAACATTTTATATGTTTTTTTTAGGCCATTTACTAGCATATCAACATCTTCTTTAGTATTATAAAAATAAAAACTAGCTCTACAAGTTGAATCTATTCCTAAAAATCTCATAAGAGGTTGTGCACAATGATTTCCTGAGCGAATACATACATTTTCACTATCTAATATACTTGCTACATCATGTGGATGTACACCTTTTATATTAAAAGAAATCACACTTGAATGATTTTCTTCATTTGGTGTTAAATATAATTTTACAAAATCTAATTTTGAAAGTTCTTGTTTTGCATATGAAATAAGAGCTTTTTCCTTTTTTTCAATTTGCTCATAACCTATATTTTGTATATAATCAATTGCTGCATTTAATCCAACTACACCACCAACATTTTGAGTACCTGCTTCAAATTTATTTGGCAATTGTGCAAATGTTGTTTCTTGTTCATAAACATATTCTATCATATCTCCTCCCATTAAAAATGGGTTCATCTTATCAAGAATTTCTTTTTTTCCATATAATACACCTATTCCAAGAGGTGCAAGCATTTTATGACCTGAAAACACTAAAAAATCTGCATCTAAATCTTGTACATCAATTTTCATATGTGGTATACTTTGAGCTGCATCTACAACTACAATAGCACCTTTTTCATGAGCATATTTGATTATTTCTTTTACTTTATTAATAGTTCCAAGCACATTAGATACATGTGTTATTCCAACAACTTTTGTTTTATTTGTTATCTTTTCTTTTATTTCATCTTCTGTTATTTCATAATTTTCATTAATATACATATATTTCAAATTACTTTTTGTTTTTTTAGCCACATATTGCCAAGGAACCAAATTAGAATGATGTTCCATTATAGATAAAACAATCTCATCATTTTCTTTTAAATTATCTAGTCCATATGAATATGCTATTAAGTTTAAACTTTCACTAGCATTTTTGGAAAATATGATTTCTTCTGCATTTTTAGCATTTATAAAATCAGCAATTTTCTTTCTTGCATTTTCATATAATTCTGTAGCTTCAATACTTAATCCATATGATCCTCTATGTGGATTTGCATTACTATTTTCATAATATCTTTCAACTGCATCTATTACTTGTCTTGGTTTTTGTGTTGTTGCTCCATTGTCTAAATATGCTATTTTTCTGTTTTCTAAAATCTCAAAATCCATTTTTTCTCCTTTCATGGCAATTTGGTGCCGGTTCTCTTTTTTCTTTTCTAATTTAGTTTAGTATCTATTTCTTGCAAAATTTCAGTTTTCAATTCTTCGTTTTTTATATTTTCTAATATTTTGTTAAATTTAGCCTTAACCATCAATTTCAAAGCTTCTTTAAATTCAAAGCCTCTGCTCATAATATAAAATAATTCTTTTTCTTCAATTTTGCCTGCTGAACTACTGTGATTTCCTTCAACCTCTTCTTCTGAACATAAAAGCATTGGCAAAGATATTGATTTTGCTGTATTTGATAAAAGCATACAAGATTCATTTTCATTTCCTTTTGCTTTTTTACAACCTTTTTTAAAATCAATTGTTCCTTTAAAATGCTTTTTGGCATTATCATTTAAAGCTCCTTGAACTTCTATATTTATATTTGATTTTTCACCTCTTAGTTCAGCAATATAATTTAGGTCAAAACATTGTGTTTCTTTTCCTAAATATATAGTATTTAATCTATTATCTGCATTTTCTCCATCTAAATTTGAATGGTAATTTGTTATACTATATTTGCCTCCAAAATCAATTATTGTATAATTTAATTTTGCATCTTTTGAAACAGTATTTTGAATGGCTAAAAAATTATTACTCATATTGTTCATTAAATTTACTACTATTATTTTTATATTTGAATTTTGTTTTGCATTAACTCTAATAATTCCATTATGAAATGCTTTTATATTTTCACATGTTAAATATTTAATTATAATTGTCGCCTTAGAGTTTTCATTTGCTTCGATTTCTATATTATCTACTAATTCTAAATTTTCTCTGTCAAAATTGAATTCTATTTTTGTTTCTTTGTTTGTTTTATTGTCTACAACTACTTTTAATTTTTGATTTGCTCTTGTTTTTACTTGATTAGTTAAATATTCATTTAGTCCATATTTTAAATCTATTAGACTAACTTCTTGTGTAATTTGTGATAAATCTCCAATTATATTTATATTACTAAATTTTTTTATAGTTTCTGGAAATTCAAAATTTTCTATTTTGATATTATTTATATTAAAATTTTTCGAAGTTCTTATGGGTGTTTCATTTAATAATTGTAATTTTTCCATATTTTTCCCTTTCTAATTTTTCCATATTCTTTTTTGAAAACAAATCTGGTTCAAATCTCAAATTAATTAACCAATTGCTCCTTCTAATTCTAAATTAATCAAATTATTCATTTCAACTGCATATTCTACTGGCAATTCTTTAGCTATAGGATGAGCAAAACCTCTAACAATCATGGCTTTAGCATCTTCTTCAGATAAACCTCTACTCATTAAATAAAAGATTGTTTTATCACTAATTTTTCCAATTTTAGCTTCATGCGAAAATTCTACATCATCTGTTCTAATATCATTTGTTGGAATTGTATCTGAGATTGAAATATCATCTAACATTAAAGATTCACAAGATACTGAAGATTTAGAGTTTTTCGCATTTTCATTAATTCGTACTAAACTTCTATATGTGCATTTACCACCATTTTTAGAAATAGATTTAGCATTTACAACACTTGAAGTATTTTGTGCATTATGCACAACTTTAAATCCATTATCTAAGTTTTGTCCTTTACCTGCAAATGAAATTCCAGTAAATTCTGTTTTTGCATTTTCTCCATTTAATATGCTCATTGGATATAACATTGAAATTTTAGAGCCAAATGAGCCTGAGACCCAATCCATTTTCGCATTTTTTCCTACAATTGCTTTTTTAGTATTCAAATTTAACATATTTTTTGACCAATTTTCAATTGTTGAATATCTTAAATATGCTCCATCTTTTACATATAATTCAACACAGCCAGCATGTAAATTTACTTTATTATATTTTGGTGCTGAACATCCTTCAATAAAATGTAAGCTCGCCCCTTCATCTACAATTATTAATGTATGTTCAAATTGACCAGATTCTGGCGAATTTAGCCTAAAATATGATTGTAATGGAATATCTACTTTTACACCTTTTGGTACATATACAAATGACCCTCCTGACCATACAGCACCATGTAATGCAACAAATTTATGGTCAGATACAGGAACACATTTCATAAAATGTGTTTTTACTAATTCTGGGTATTCTCTTACAGCAGTTTCCATATCTGTATATATTACACCTTGTTTTATCAAATCTTCTCTCATACTATGATATACAACTTCTGAATCATATTGAGCTCCAACTCCTGCTAGTGATGTTTTTTCTGCTTCTGGAATTCCTAATTTATCAAATGTATTTTTTATATCTTCTGGCACATCATCCCATGAACTATTTAATTTAGATTTTGGTTTTACATATGTTGCTATTTCTTCCATATTTAATTCTGATAAATCTGGTCCCCATGTTGGCAATTCTAATTTATTATATACTTCTAATGCTTTTAATCTAAAATCTCTCATCCAATCTGGATCATTTTTTTGTTTTGAAATTTCTTCTATAATCTCAGCTGTTAGCCCTTTTTTTATTTTGAATTCATATTCATCTTTATTTTTTATGTCATATATATTTCTATTTATTTCTTCTAACTTTGTTTTCATAGCAATCCTTTCATTATTTGTATTGAGAATATCCATTTTCTTCAATTATTTCTGCAAGTTCTTGGCTACCTGTTGTAATTATTTTACCATCTACTAAAACATGAACATAATCTACTTTTAAACTATGTAAAATTTTAGTATTATGAGTAATTATAAGAACTGCATTATTTTCATTTTTAAACATTTCTATTCCTTTTGATACTGTTTTTATAGCATCAACATCAAGCCCTGAATCTGTTTCATCTAAAATTGCAAGTTTTGGATTTAATACAAGCATTTGCAAAATTTCATTTTTCTTTTTCTCTCCTCCCGAAAATCCAACATTTAAGCTTCTTTCCATATTTTTAGGATTCATATTTAATTCTTCCATATATTTTTTTAATTCTTCTTTAAATGCAAATATTTTAACTGGTTCACCTGTAATTTTATTTTTAGCATATTTCAAAAAATTTGTAACTGATACTCCTGGTATTTCTTCTGGTGATTGAAAAGACATAAAAATTCCTTTTCTTGCAATTTCATCTGTTTTTAAATTTGTTATATCTTCTCCATCAAATTCAATACTTCCATTTATTTTTGTATATGCTGGATTATTTAAAATCGCATTTGCTGTAGTTGTCTTTCCTGAACCATTTGGTCCCATTATTACATGTATTTCTCCTTTATTTATCTTTAAATTAATCCCTTTTAAAATTTCTTTTTCTCCTGCATTTACATGTAAATCTTTTATTTCTAACATATTTTTACTCATTTTTACCTATCCTTCCTCTTTTTGCCTTTTAAAATTTATATTTTTTTCTTCTTAACTGTTCTTTTCACACAGCTTCTGCATTTTTCTTGATTTATATCATAATTACAATTTAAATTACTTAATCCTAAAACATTATGTACATATTTAGCAAGTTTATTTATAGTATTATCTGTAATAACAGATTTTATATTTTCAGCTTCTTTTTTCGCTTCTTCTTCATCTAATCCTAATACTTCTCTTAAAAATAAATAAACAATATCATATACTTCTAAAATTTTTTTAGCTAATTCTTCTCCCTGTTCTGTTAACTCTATCTGCCCATAAACTTCATAATTTACTAATTTCTCTTCTTTTAAATTGTTTAAAGCTTTATTAACACTTGGCTTCGTACAACTCATTTTATTTGCTATGTCTGTTACTCTTATATTTCCATTTTGCTTTTTTAATATATACATTGTTTTTAAATATTCTTCTAATGATTTTGTTATCATATCATTTCTCCTTTTTTCCATTTCATAGCAATTTGTTAACCACAGCTAACATTATAGTATAAAAATAAACCTTTGTCAAGGACAAATTGGCAAAAAGAGAACCGGCACCAATTTGCCCTTGGCCCGGCACTAGTTTATTCTCCATATATTGTATCTTTAAATGTTTGGCTAGCTTTTTCTAAATCGCAAACAAAATAATATACTCCATCAATTTTTTGACCTTTTCCATCTGTCTCTGAAGGTACTTGTTTTGATGTAATACTACTTAGATATGTACTACTATTAGAAAGTACATTTGCAGCAATCCCCATACATTCAGAAACATCTAAATTTGTTTTAACTTCTGCTAAAATGCTATCACTAATATCCCACATTTCTGATAAGCTCATATCAGTAACTTTGCTCATTGCAGCAGTAATAACATCTCTTTGTCTTTCTTCTCTGTCAAAATCATTTCCTACTGTTCTATTTCTTGCATGTGTTAGAGCTTGCTCTCCTGTTAATTTTACTTTACCATAACTATTTAATAATTGAGTAGGTTTACCTGTTAAAGCATAAGATTCATGAACAAATTCATTAATATAATCTTTTTCTGCTTTAGTAATTGTAAGTTCTATACCACCAATTTTATTAATAACATTTATTAAGCCCTCAAAGTTGATAGTTACATATTCAGAAATATTTAGTCCAAAATTTGAATTGATTGTCTTTAATGCTAATTGTTCTTTACCATATGCATATGAATGATTTATTTTGGTTTTACCATGTCCATCTACTTGTACATATGTATCTCTTGGAATACTAATCAATTTGATTGTATGATTTGTTTGATTTATTGAGGCAATTATGATTGTATCACTTCTACCTCCATCAACACCAAATAAAGCAACATTTTTTATACTTTCAAATTCTTCTCTACTTATACTACCAGAAACTTCATTATATAAATCATTATTTAATCCTAATTGACTTTCATCTAATTCACTAAAATTGATTTTTCCAATTTTAGTTGCAACCATACCTATTCCAATTCCTAATATTATAACTATTATCGCTAATATTATTAATATTGCTATTCCTATTTTTTTACCTACTCCAGATTTTTTCTTATATCTTCTACCTTTTCTACTTTTTTCAAAATTTTCTTCTTCCATTAATTACTCCTCCTTTTTTTGAATACTATATTTTTAATAATATCTACATAATATTCAAATTCCTTTGTTCTACCTGATACTACAAATATAATTAACATAGGTATACATATTGCAATAATAGCTCCAATAACACCTTGTATAAATACATTTTCTATTTTTATCATATCATTTATAAACATTGTTATTGCAATTATAATTATAGCATAAATTATATATTTAGCAAATTCTTTATAATAATCTTTCCAATTCTTATTAAATAATGGTCTATATACATATTTAGGATAACTATATAATAATAGTAATAATGAACTTACTGCTGTTCCTAAAAATACTCCTGCTAGTCCACATATTTTTAATAAAATTATTGATGCTATTAAATTAATAATAGATTCTAGTATAGGCATAAATCTATCTACATAAAATATACCTGCCGCTTCTTTAAAAGCCATAAGCGGTCTTCTCATACCTTGTATAAAGAATTTTATTATTAATGAAATCAAGATAAATTTTCCTAATATATATTGTTCTCCAAAAAATATTGTTATAAATGGTTCTATTACACATATCATCCCTGTTGAACCTATTATAAATATTACAAAATTAAGAAAATTCAATTTTTTATATACTTGATAATTATTTTCTTTATTATTTTCAGTTAATAAATCACCTATACTTGCTGTTGCAGATAAAAGAAATTGATTTAATATAGTTGTAAGAGCAGATAATACTAAATTATAATTAGAATAATATGCTACTGTTATTAATCCTTCAAAAAATACTGAAATTAATATTGTATCTGTACTACTTACAATAAAACCTGCTATTTTGTGGAAAAATAATGCTTTTATGTTTTTGATAATACTATTTTTAGTTTCTTTTTCTAATTCTACAACATTTTTTTCTTTTATAAATGGATACATTTTATCAGCAATTACTGAAATTAATATATTTTCTAATATTCTACATGATAATTTAATTATTAAGAAAACCATATAATTTTTGGTTATATATAAAAATGCAATTTGTAGTCCATTCATTACCAATAAATAAATTAGATGAATTATATTTATTATATATTCTTTTTGATTTGCATATATAATAGATCTTTTATATGCTATTATATATGAAAAAATTATATCTGCTAAAAATAAAAAATATAATAAATACAAATTTTGTATTTGTGTTGTTTCTCCAACTATTTGCTTTAAAAATAAACTTATCACTATACCAATTACTAGCATTACAATAATGATTATAGTATAACATTGTTTATAAAATCTCATTAAAGATTTTATTTTCTCTTCATCTTTATTTGCTATTGGTTTATATAAATTATATATAATTGCTGAACTCAAACCAAGTTCAGCAATTGATAACATAGATAATATACTTGTTAAGAGTGTATTAAGCCCTAAATATTCTTCTCCTAATGTTTTTAAAAATATTGATTGTATTACTATTCCTAATATTATATTTGCAAAATTACTTATTAAAGCTACAACTATATTTTTTGCTGATTTTAATGCTCTCATTAGTTCCTCCCTGTTTCATATTTGCTTTTTACAAAATTAAAACATTTATATACAAATATGCACATAATCCATGCACCCCAAAATTGTGGTGTAATAATAAATTGTAAGAATTGCAATGCTTCTGCTCTAGGTATTATAAATATATTAAGTGTTGCTATTAAGATTATTGAAGCAATAAATACATTTTTCTTTAAAAATTTTGGAATATTTATTAACATATATCCCATAATTATACTATATATAATTACTCCTATATGTCCAAAATCTGTATAAGTTTCTAATATAAATGATGAGCCCCATCCATGTCCATCTAAATAATCTTCTCTTGTTAGATATGACAATATATGTGAATAACTACTTGATTTTAATGCTCTTTCTGCATTATTTCCAACTGGTAAATCTTCTGTTCCAAATATTTTTTGTGAAATTGTACTATATTTAAAATAATCTATAAATGGTCCAAATGTGTAATTATGGTTTGTTACTTCTTTTATTTCATCTTTTGTCATATATCCAATATTTAAAACATCATATGTTACACCTTGAGTATAGAAAAAATCTCCAAATAATCCTATTATATTATTAGTTGGTAAATTTTCGTCTACTCTTGAATAATTAAAAATTGCTAATCCTATTATTGAAATAGGTATCATTAATATTAAAACTATTTTTTCAAATTTACCAATCCATTTTTTAGAATTATCTATATAATCTCTAATTATAAAATAAGCTAATACAAATAATATTGATACAACCATTGGTGTTCTTTGCCCAATTAAAAATGTTGGTAAATTATATATTATAAATATTGCAATAGGAATAATTGCTTTTTTCTTACTTGGCATACATGCTAAAAATATACATAACATAATATTAGCCATTCCTGCTAGTAATGTGATTATTGGACTAAAATTGTTTTCATATGTAAGATAATATTCAACATAATCTTTTCCATTCATATAAATTAGTTTATCATATTCTGTAATTATTGAAAAACATGCACATATTATAAATAATATTAATGCAATATTTGTTAATATATTATTATTTGATTTTTCTTTTACATCTACATCTTTAATTTTTCTATTAATTCTAGCCCCTATATATAAAGAAATAATTGCTATAAAAATTAGTAAAAATACATTTTTTTGTGATTCTACTGGAAACTTACTTATCCAATTTACACCTTTTACTATACTTATAACTGGTTTAGCTAATAAAAATGTAAATGATGTTATACTAAATAACAAAAAATATATTCTTTGTCTTACATTTTTACTTGCATATATTATATTTAATAAAATTCCAATTACATTTACAAATAATAATAAATATAATTGTGATGTACAAAAACTTATTATAAAAAATATAAAATTAATTAGCCACCATGAATCTATATTACTTTCCTTACCTTTTACTTTACATATTTCATCATATGTTCTTTCACAGTTTTTATCATCTCTGAATATGTAAAAATCTTTAGTCTTATCAAGATATTTTTGTTCCATTTTAAAATTATTTTGTGAACTATTTATTAATTCATCAACACATTCTTCTACATTATGAGTTACTTTTCCAAATCCATCTTCATAATTCCAATATCCTTCTTTTAAATGCTTTTCTCTAAATTCTTCATAATCAAACTGAAAATATTGTAATGGTTTTTGCATATATGCAAAATCAAAAGCAATACTCGAATAATCTGTTATTAAATATTTACATTCTCTTAATAATTCTTGTATACTTTTTTCTGTTTTATCTACTATTTTAATTCTTGTAGTTGCTGGTATAAATTTATCTTTATATTTCATCATATTATCATGTAAACATACACTTATTTCTAAATCATTGTTTTCTAAGAAATTTATTAATTTTTCATTTTTTAATAATTCTTGTATTGTTTTATAATAATTTGATTTTAAAAATTCTTCTTCATTATTTTCAAATTGCTGTCTCCAGGTAAACATCATTAATATTTTGTTGTTATTTTGAGATTCATCTTTTAACCAGTCAAATCTGCAAAATCCTGTTTTTTTAACTTGTTCTTCTTTATATCCCAATTCATTTATTACAAAATTATATTCTTCATTTCCTGCACAGCAAAACAAATCTATTTTACTCTCATCAGACATTAAACATTTTACTTTATTTTGAGTTATTCCATGTTGTAAAAATATCATTTTAAACCTATATAAAAATGTACCTTGTAAGTTAAATACTATTTGTGGAAATGGTAACCCTGAACCAATCTGTGAACTTATGTATTTAGTTGCTGCAATTGTGTATATATTGTGTTTTAAACTATTTTGGAATAATATATTTTTACGATATTTTTTCAATTTTTCATAATATATTGATTCTTTTTTTACAACATAATATATATCTTTATTCCTTTTATTTTCAATTACATATTTGAAAAATGTATATGCATTATCTTTTGCATCATCACCATTTTCAGATATTATCCAAATATCTTTTTTTATTAATCTTAATATCATTCCAGGTATAAATGAAATTATAATTACTAAAATTTCAAGTATATGTTCTGGTTTTAATTTTTTTAACTTACTTAGCATTTGTTCCTCCACTATTTAAATATGTTTTCATAATTATAATTATATAAAAAATTTCTTACATCTTCAAAATATTTTTTGTAATTATCTTTGTTTAATAATTTTTCTCCTGTTTTCATTTTTTCTGCTATATATTCATTTATTTTTTCAGAATAATGTGTATAATCTTTATAATTATCTAAATTACATATAATATCTTTTTCAGCTAAAAATGAACTTAAATTTACATTCGGAAATTGTAAAAAATATTCTGTAACCATTTCTTGTGCATTTATTACTGCCTCTAATCTTCCTTCTCTATTAAAACTATCATAATATAAAATACTATATGGTGGGAAAAACATATGGAATTCTATATCTGGATTTTCTTTAATATATTTTCCTATTTTTTCACAATTTACTTTTACATTTTCCTCATATATATTTTCAGGTTGCTTAGATTGTAAATTTGGTCTTTCATAATTTGCAATTGCTTCTTCTTTACTAAAAGTATAAAATACATACCACACATATGAATAATCTATATCAGGTATTTCATTTTTTATAGTAGTTCTAAGTTTTGGAAGTGCATTTTCAAATAAAACTGTTTTATTTAAAACATATTCTACATCTGTAAAAATATTTTCATCATATAAATATTCTGGTATCTTATTAGGAATTTCAGCATTAGGATCAGCAATATATGCAGAAATATCACAACCAAAAAAGATCTTTTTTATATCTACTTTTTCATTTTTTAATGCTTGATCAAATAATATTTCATAGTGATAATTTTTTCCTGCTGGAAATGATAATTTTATAGTATCACAATCAAATAATCTATTAAACTGGCTTACTCTAAAATTTTCTATCATTGATGAACCTGTCAATATTGCATCATAAGACAAATTCCTTGCCATACCAACATTTTGATAAAGTTGTTTTTGCAATTCTGGCATAACTTTCATCGGTTCTATTGGTGCATGATAATGATAAAATGGATCTATTAATACTATTGTTACTATAAATGTAATCACTAATAATACTACTATTATAAAAAATACACAGATAAATTTATTATATTGATTTTTCATTTAAATTCCCTTCTTTTGCCTATTCAAATATTTTATCATAATCATAATTATACAAAAAATCTCTAAAATCTTCAAAATATTTTTTATAATTATCTTTATTTAACATTTTTCCTTCTGCTTTTATTTCTTCTGCCATATATTTATTTATTTTTTCAGAATAATGTGTATAATCTTTATAATTATCTAAATTACATATAATATCTTTTTCAGCCAAAAATGAGCTTAAATTTACATTTGGAAATTGTAAAAAATATTCTGCAACCATTTCTTGTGCATTTATTACAGCTTCTAATCTTCCTTCTCTATTAAAACTATCATAATATAAAATACTATATGGTGGGAAAAATACATAAAAGTTTACATCTGGATTTTCTTTAATATATTTTCCTATTTTTTCACAATTGATTTTAACATTTTCTTCATACAAATTGCTTGGCTTTTTTTCTTGTAAATCTGGCCTATTATATTGTTTTATTGCTTCACTTTTATCAAATGTACTTATTTGGTACCACATATATGAGTCATCAATATTTGGTAAATTATTTTGCAAGCCATATTTTAAATATGGAATTGCATAATTAAGCATTGCAGTTTTATTTAATACATATTTAATATCTGTAAATATATTTCCATCATATAAATATTCTGGTATTTTATTTGGTATTTCAGAATTTGGATCATCTATATATGGTGATATATCACATCCATAAAAAATATTTTTTATTTCTACATTTTCATTTTTAAATGCTTCATTAAATAATAATTCATAATTAGGCACTCTTCCTCCTTGGAAAGATAATTTTACTGCATCACATCCAAATAGTTCATTTATTTGACTTATTCTAAAATTTTCTGTCATTGATGAACCTGTTAATATTGAATCATATGTCAAATTTCTAGCAATTCCCAAATTTTGATATGCCTGTTTTTCTTGTACTAGTTTTAAAGGTTTTATTGGTGCATGATAATGATAAAATGGGTCTATAATTATCATGATTATCATAAATGCCACTAGAATTGTTATTGCAATTGCAAAAAAATTAAATATAAATTTATTGTATTTTTTATTATTAGTAATAACTAATTCATTTCTTTTCATTTCTTCTCCTTAAAAATTAAAATATAAAAATGTACTTACTCCTGATAAAGATACTATTGAAGCAACTAATAATATTGCTGAAAGAGTAGCTGTTTTTAAATTCGGTTTAAAATCATCTATTCTTTCATTTGTATTTTTCATACATAATATAGCAAAAAATGCAAATGCAAAAAATAATAACAAATATAAACTACTATAATTTTCAGCTATCCAACCCTTCATATTAAACAAATCTGCCATTCCTGTTAATTCTGGTAAAGCAAATGCTGATGTAATTTCTGGATCTATTGGTCCGAAATTTAATTTTAAAATATGTTTAATCATATTTATAGCATCTGTAATTGTATTCGCTCTAAAAAATATCCATGTAAAATTGATAAATAAAAATGTTGTTATCCAATTAAATACTGCATTTGTCTTTTCTATTGTATTTTTAAATATTCTATTTAATATAGAAGCTAGTCCATGTAAAATTCCCCATAATATAAATGTAAAATTAGCTCCATGCCATATTCCACTTACTAAAAATACAATAAAAACATTAATATAAGTTCTTATTTTCCCTTTTCTACTTCCACCTAATGGTATGTATATATATGTTGTAAAAAATCTTGTTAATGTCATATGCCATCTCTTCCAAAACTCTCCAATTGAATATGATTTATATGGAGAATTAAAGTTTGTTGCTAATTTTATATTAAACATATATCCTATTCCTAATGCCATATCACAATATCCACTGAAGTCAAAATATATTTGGAATGTATATGATAACATTCCTAATATTAAATTAGTTGTATTAGGATCATTAGGATTTCCAAATACATAATTTGCTGCAATAGCAAATGTATCAGCAATTAAAACTTTTTTGGCTATACCAAATGAAAATGCCATTAATCCTTTACTAAAGTTCTCAGAATTAAATTTTTTATTTTTTTCATCTTCGAATTGAGGTATTAATTCTGAATATAATGTTATTGGTCCTGATATCAATTGTGGAAAAAATGTTACAAAAAGCGAATAATCTAATAATGTATAATCTTTTACTAATCCTTTATATGAATCTACTATATAAGCTATTTGTTGGAATGTAAAAAAACTAATTCCTAATGGTAACATTACATTTATTAAATTAAAATTTGTTGATGCTATATTATTAATTGATTCTATTATAAAATCATAATATTTAAAATAGATTATCATCCCTAAATTAAAAGCTAAACCTGTTATCAAAGTTAAAATTCTGTAACTTTTTCGTTTGATTTTCCTAAATATTCTATTAATTAAATAATTTACTAATATACTTGTTATTATTATATATAAATAATTTATGTTAGAATATCCATAAAAACATAGAGAAGCAATTATTAATACACATTTGGCTGTTTTATATCTGTTAAATCTATTTAAACTAAAATACAATAATAATGTTATTGGTAAAAATAAAAATATAAATATATATGAGTTAAATAACATTTTTTATCCCCCTATTATTTTTTCCTGTAATTTCACATATAATTTTAATGGGAATTTTATTTCTAATAATGCACATATTAAAAATATTTTTTTTCTTAATGGAAATTTTTTTAAAATACGATTTATTTTTTGCCCATTCAATTCTTTTTTACATCTTTTTATATTTTTTATAATCTCTTCATTTGTAAAATTATTTTTTATTAAACTAAAAGTTTTACTATATAATAAATGTTCAAACATCCTTGTATTTACAGCTGCTTTATATTCTTTTGGTATTTTCTCACAAAACTTTGTATAAGTTATATCATAAAAAGATAAATCTTGTATTTTGTTATTTGATGCTGAATTTTCTCTTTGATAATAATTATATAAACACTCATCTAAATATACTGCTTTTCCTGACCAAAAAGCTGCAACTGGTATTACAGGAAGTTCCTCACAATTTTTTATTCCTTCTATATATTTTAAACCATGTTCTTCAAAAATAGATTTTTTTATTAATTTTGCACTAGATGTTATTGGTAAAAAAGCTATACAAGTATCTTTATCAATTATTTTTTCTTTAAATAACTCATTAAATTTTATTTCTATTTTTTTGCCATTATTATATGTTATATAATATCCTGTCATCACAAAATCTGCCTGATTTTTTTCTAGAGTAGCAACCATTTTTTTAGTAGCATCTTTTTCATACCAATCATCTGAATCACAAAACATTATATATTCTGATTTTGCATTTTCAATTCCTTTATTTCTTGAATATGCTACTCCTTTATTTTCTTTATTTTCTAATAAAACAATATTACCATTTTTTTCTGCATAATCTTTTACAATATCTTTTGATTCATCTTTTGAACAATCATCTATTACTATTATTTCATTTACTTTATATTCTTGTTCTAACAAAGAATCTAAACATCTTTTTATATATGTACCAGAATTATAATTTGGTATTATTACAGAAATTTCTTTCATTTATTTTCTCCTTTTTTCATGAAAAGTCCTTTAACAATTCCTACTATTGTTCCAATTCCATAACTACAATGTAGTACGAGAAAAATGAATGGTAATAATAAATATGTTATACTAAATTTATTTTTTATTGTTATAAGTATTATATTTGCTATATTAAATAATAAATATGCTGCTAATAGTAAATACCCAAATATAGGTAATCCTACACATGTCATAATAATAGAAAATATTATTCCTAAGACAAATAAAAAAGGTACAAAATGATATATAGAAAAACATTTTGGACAAAAATATAATGTTATTCCTATCCACTTACCGTTTCCATATTTTTGTTTTATCATTCCTTTTAAATCACTTCTAGCATATCTGTAGCTTTTTATATTAGGAGATAGTAAAAATTTATATCCTTTTTGTTTCATTCTATAATGCATTTCATTATCTTCAGTTCTAGCAAGATTTTCGTTATATGGTCCTACATCATCAAATACTTTTTTTCTATACATTGCAAATGCCAATGTACTTACATATTCTTTTTCTTCTTTTCTTCTAAAATCTGCTATACCACAACCAAAAATTGATTCTTCTGCAATTAATAATAATTTTTCTTTCCAATTATCTCCTTGTGTTACACTTATACATTTTCCACCAACAATATTTTCTCCATTTTCTATTTCTTTTACATTATTTGTTATAAAATTTTCATCAAAAAATGTATGTGCATCAACTCTTAATACTACTTCACCTGTTGCTTGTTTTAATGCAACATTCCATCCTTTAGGCAATGTTCTTCCTTTATTTTCTAATACTAATATTTTATTAAAATCTTTTTCATTTTGCTTAGCAAATTCTTCCATCAAACTTTTTGTATTATCACTTGACATCCCATCTACTAATATAACTTCTATATTTTTATGAGGATAATCTTGTTTTTTCAAGGATTCTAAGCTTTTATTTAAAAATTTCTCTGCATTATATGCTATTATTATAAAAGATACTAACATTTTTTTCTCCCTATCTTAATACTTCTATTACTGTATCTATACATATTTTAAAATCATTCCATACTGAAAAATTTTTTATATAATCCAAATTATATTTCATCTTATCTGGTAAAACTTCTTCAATATAAGATTGATCTGTGTCTTTTCCTGTTTTAACAGCTTTATCTAAAATTTCATCTTCATCTTTATATTTTATACTTGCAATTGATGTAACTCCTGCAGGCATAAGGAGTGTAGCCATCATTTCATCTGTATATTTATCTACATATTTTTTTACTTCTGGCCTTGTACCAACAAAAGTCATCTCACCTTTTAAAATATTTATTAATTGAGGTAATTCATCTAATCTTACTTTTCTAATAAGTTTTCCAACTCTAGTTATTCTAGAATCATTTCCTACAGTAACTAAAGATCCTATTTTATCTGCATTTTGAACCATTGTTCTAAACTTAAATATTCTAAATATTTTTCCATTAGTAGTCACTCTTTCTTGTCTATAAAAAACTGGTCCTTTTGAATCTATTTTTATTAGAATTGCCAAAATTAATATTATTGGAGATAAAATTATTAGCAAGATTAAGGAAAAGAATATATCAAATATTCTTTTAAAAATCAAACTAAATCTTTTTTTATCAAGAATATCCCAATATTCTTTTACTTTATCATTTTTCATCTTTTCTGGTAATTTATCATAATCTATTAAAATCATATATTAAATTCCTTTAACACTTCTACAAAATTTTTAATTACATAATTTGCTTCTTCATCTGTTAGTAATGAATATAATGGTAATGTAATTTCACATTTATAAAAATTATAACTATTTGGATAATTTTTAATGTCAAATCCTAAATTTTTGTATGCTGTTAATAATGGTAATGGTTTATAATGTACATTTGTTGCTATTCCTCTTTCAGCCATTTTTACAATTATTTCATTTCTTGTTTTTTCATCTATTCCTATAACTCTTACAATAAATAAATGTCCTGATGAAAGTGAATTAGTATTTTTATTTTCATGTTCTAATAATTTTACATTACAATCTTTTAATCCATTTTCATATATTTTTATTATTTCATGTCTTCTTTCAACTAATTTAGGATATCTTCTAATTTGTGCTAATCCGATACCTGCCATTATATCTGTCATATTACATTTATATGCTGGTTCTAAAATATCATATTCCCATGAGCCAAGTTGATTTTTGTGTAAAGCATCTTTTGTTTGACCATGTAAAGATAATATTTGAAATTTTTTATATATTTCTTCATTATCAAATTTATCATTTTTCTTCCATGTTACAGCTCCACCTTCTGCTGTTGTTAAATTTTTAACTGCATGGAATGAAAAACAAGTAAAATCTGCAAATTCTCCTGCTCTTTTTCCATTTCTAATAGCTCCTATAGCATGTGAACTATCTGCTATTATAGCTATTCTTCCTAATTTAGATTGTAATTCTGTTTTTGGTTTAAAAAGATTTGCTTTTTTCTCAACTATTTTTTGAATTCTGTCATAATCACAAATTACTCCACCAATATCAACTGGTATAATTGCTTTAGTTTTTTCTGTTATAGCATTTTCTAATTTGTCATAATCCATTTCAAAATTATCTTTTTGAATATCAACTAATACAGGTGTTGCTCCAACATGGCATATTACACTACAAGATGCAGTATATGTATATGCTGATGTTATTACTTCATCACCTTCTCCAATTCCTAGTAATCTTAAAGTCATCTCCATTGCTGCAGTTGATGAATTTAAGCAAACTGTTTTTACTGTATTTGATAATTCTGTAATTTTTTCTTCAAATAATTTTGTTTTTGGCCCTGTTGTAATCCAGCCAGATTTTATTGCATCAATTACTTCTTCTATTTCTTCTTCTCCCACATCTGGTGGTGAAAATTTTATATTCATTCTATTTTTCCTCCTCTTATGAAGCTACTACTGCTTCTGTTTTATTTCTTTTCAAAGTAACTTCTTCTTTTTCCTCTTTTTTATTAACTTCTTCTGGATCTTTATATGTTGTAACAATTTGTTTCATTTCATTTTTTATTATTTCTTTATTTGTAATTTCATTATCTTCCAAATCTCTTAAATTATCTAGTTTTTCTTCTAGCTCTTTCATTTCTAAGTTCATAGGTTTTGTTACAAATATTTTATTATGTTTTGTAGCTGTTAAACCTTCTTCGGCCATTAATAATTCTTCATATAATTTTTCGCCTTCTCTTAGTCCTGTAAATTCTATTGGAATATCAACTTCTGGTTCATATCCAGATAGTTTTATTAAACTAACAGCTAAATCATATATTCTAACAGGTTTACCCATATCTAATACAAATATTTCTCCACCTTCTGCATATGTAATTGCTTGTAATATTAATCCAACAGCTTCTGGTATTGTCATAAAAAATCTTGTTATATCTTTATGTGTAACAGTTACTGGACCACCTTCTGCAATTTGTTTTTTAAATAATGGAATTACAGAACCATTGCTTCCTAAAACATTTCCAAATCTAACTGCTGAATATTCAGTTTTACTTTCTTTATTTTTTGCTTGTATTATCATTTCACAAACTCTTTTTGACGCACCCATTATATTTGTTGGGTTAACTGCTTTATCTGTTGAGATTAAAACAAATCTTTCAGCATGAAATTCATCTGCACAATTTGCAACATTATATGTACCAAATATATTATTTTTAATTGCTTCTAATGGACTATTTTCCATTAATGGAACATGTTTATGTGCTGCTGCATGAAATACTAATTTAGGTTCATATTCTTTAAACACTGAGTTTAATCTTTCTTTATCTCTTACACTTCCTACTATTGCTTCTATTCTTGCCTTTGGATAATGTGATTTTAATTCCATTTGAATATCATATAAATTATTTTCATAAATATCAAATATTACTAGTTTTGATGGATTATATTTAATTATTTGCCTACATAATTCTGATCCAATTGAACCTCCTCCACCAGTTACTAAAACACTTCTTCCTTTTATTAATTCTGTTATATTTTTATTATCTAATTTGATTGGATCTCTTCCAAGTAAATCTTCTATTTCTACATCTCTTAAGCTGTTCATAACTCCGCCTTTTTTAATCATCTCTTCTGTACTTGGTAATACTCTTGTTCTTACACCTGTTGTTTGGCAGATTTCTATTATATTTTTTCTTGATCTTTGTGTTATATTATCAATTGCTAAAAATATTATATTAACATTTTTCTCTTTTACAATTTCTGGTATATCATATCTAGTACCTATTACTTGTATTCCTAATATATTTTTGTTTAATTTATTTATATTATCATCTATCATTCCAACTATATTATACTTTTTCTTCATTGCACTATTTACTGTTAATATAATTTCCTTTGCTCCCATTCCAGCACCTATAATAAGCAAATTTTCTTGTTTGCAATTTTCTTGTTCTGTTTTAAGATTTAAATTTTTCATATTTGTCATTCTAGAAACTATTGATCTACCAGCTAATCTATATAATACAAATGCTCCTGATATAAATATTCCTGATAATATATTTATTCTTATCCCTAAATACTCAAAATTTAGTGCACTACTAATTGCCATCATTGCTATTGTAGAAATCAAACCTATACACATATATTTTATGTAATCTTTTCCTATTTCATATCTTATTAAATCTCTATACATTTGAAATATATTTAAAAATACTTGATATATTAATATTGCCATAGCAATTTCTTGCACAAATTTAATTATATTATCTATTTTATAATTTAAAAACAACATTGAAGCTAAATAACTAGATATAATTATTGCTATATCTATAAATATTAAAGCTGAATGTCTATATTTTTTACAAAAATTTATAAATTTCATTTCTTTCCCCCTAATTTCGACAAAATGCTGTCTTTTAATATATATCACTTCTCGCTAAAATTTACAACCTTTTAAATTAAATTTTTTAATAAATTTTCCAAAGAAAGAAAACATTTCTTTTTTTTGCTTGACTTGATTTTTTGAATGTAAGAAAAAATCTCAAAAGTGTAGTGATTAGAACTTTTTCTTTTATATGAAAAAATCTCATTATTTTTCAGACAAAATTTAAGTTAAAAAATGTGAATCTTTATATCACAATTTTTAGAATTATTAATATATTAACTGTAAGGAGGTATTTTTTACATGGAATATAATACTAATAATATGTGGCAACCTGCACAAAGTTCTTCAAGCTTTTGGATAAGCTTACCACAAGTTAATTTATTAAAAAACATGAATCTTGTTTGGGAGCAACACATAATGTGGACACGAATGCTTTTAATAAGTATCGCTGAAAACTTAAAAGACCTAGATGCAACTAGATCACGTTTACTTGAAAATCCTAGAGATATTGCAAATATTTTTAGAAGATTTTATGGAAATATGATTGCAAATACAATTGAAAATCTATTAACTGAACATTTAGTTATTGGTGAAAAACTAATTGTAGCTTTGAAAAATAATGATATGAAATTAGCTTCTGAATTAAATACCCAATGGTATAAAAATGCTGATGACATGGCTGATGCATTTAGTAGAATAAATCTTTATTACCCAAGAGATGTAGTCCAAAAAATGTTTTATAATCACTTACAACTTACTTCAGATGAAGTTAATGCCCGCTTAAGAGGTGATTATACAGCAGATATTAAAGCATATGACTTGGTACAAAAAGAAATCTTATCAATGTCACAATTTTTTGTAGATGGAATTTTTAAACAATTCCCAATTGCCTAATATGTCAAAAAGAGAACCGGCACCAAATTAACAAAACTGCCAAAGCCACCTGGATATGCGGCTCTGAGACCAAAAAGAACTGGCACCAGATTGCCCAGCCTAATATTTATATATTTTGAACAAATTACGAGTGTGACCAGAGTAGTGTTACAAATTCTTAGGCAAAAGGCATAAAGGGTCCTGTCTTCGGGTATTGTTGTGCCTTTTGCATTAGAATTTGTTAACGTTACGTCGGGTAGCCGAGGAATTTGTGAAAAGTATATAAATATTAGGCTGGGCAATCTGGTGCCAGTTCCTTTTTGCCGGTCTCAGAGCCGCTTAGCCAGGTGGTTTTGGCAGTTTTGTTAATTTGGTGCCGGTTCTCTTTTTTCTCTTTTTTTCACTTTAGCCACAAAAAAACCTTCAAATAAATCTGTTGGGCAAATACAGATTGTACCTTTTAAAGTCGTAGGCAATAATGGTATATTTGATATTTCAAGATTTTCTATTTCTACAATTTCTGCATTAAATTTTTTCAAAACTTCTTTTAAAACCTCTTCATTTTCATTTTGTAATATTGAACAAGTTGAATAAACCATTTCCTTTCCTGGTTTCAAAATTTTCAAAGCTTTAGTTAACAATTGTTTTTGAAAATTCACTGACCTATCAATTAATTCTTCTGCAAAATTCTTATTAAATACACTATCTGTGCCACTTCCACTACATGGTGCATCTAAAAGAATTTTATCAAATGAAAAAAAGTCATCCAATTTTCTAGCATCTTCTATCATTACATTAACACAACCAACACCTTGTTTTTGCAAATTATATTTTAATCTTTCTGCTCTAATTTTGTTTTTCTCACATGCTGTAATCATAGCCTTATTATTTGTTATTGCAGCAATCTGCGTAGTCTTTCCACCTGGAGCAGCAGCCATATCTAATATATTTTCACCTTGTTTTGCATCTAATATGATTGGCGGAATCATTGAAGACAAGCTCTGCAGATAAATTTGCCCTTTTTCATATATATCTAATTTTTTTATTTCATCTTCTCTTACATTTTTTACAATTATTGCTTCTTTAAACCACGGAACTTCTTCATATATTATTCCAGAACAATCCAAAACTTTTTTTATATCTTCTATTTCAGCTTTTATTGTATTCACTCTCAAAGTTACATATCTTTTAGTCTTATATCCATTTATAATTTTTTTCGAAATTTCTTCTCCATATTGTTTTAATATCATTTCTTTTAAAAATTCTGGCATTTCTTGTATCATTATATTCATCCCTTTCTTTTATACATTAACAATATTAACACATTTTTTTATAAAAGTAAAACTTCTTTTCCTTTAAATAGTGCAATATTCCAAAATTGCATTTTATGGGTAAATTGCAATTACTTTTTCGAAATTGCATTTAACTTTTCAATTGACCTAATATTACAAAATCATTTTACACTATTAAGTTCCCTACTTATTTTACTTTTAAGCAATTTTATGCTATAATAATATATATACTAAATTTAGGAGGGTTTTTACCATGTCTAATAACAACAACGCAACTCCAATCCCGGAAAGCCTGAAAGCTTTCTTCCACACGTCTTATGTGACTGCTGTAGAGCAGACAATTGCGGACGGAAGTGATAGGCAATCTACACATTACACATCTCCAAATGTTCTGTCAATTGCACAACATTTGGAGGCCGTATTAGAAAATCGGCGTTCCGAACTCTCACCTGATGAAAGTCCCATACTCGAGTGCTTCTTGCCAGCTCTGAGAACGAGCATCAAAAACCGAAGACTTACACTAAGTATGTCAAACTTCATAGCTGAGATTACTGAAGTCATAATGTATATTGCATTATGGCTAAACTCTCAGAAGATTGTTGCTTTTCCTCTTGATTTGAAAATTGAGTCAAGGAGAAAAGGGCTTGAAAGCGAATTGACTAAGATTTTAGTTAAATCTTGGTTAAACTGCCAAGATGGAGACTTAGTTGTCTCTGCCTCGCCTCCCGTCATTCGTGACAGATATGGTCTTCGGATTATAACTGCCAACAATGATGAAAAACTCTTGCTCAGAATTACTGCAATAATTGTGGCAATTTTGACAAATCCTGACTCAGAACCGAGGAAAAAGTTCTTTGAGTGGAGCCAAAATTCCACTCACAAATATGGAGGCACTTGTATCCCTAAGGAAATGATCGAAAAAATGCTCAACATTTTTTATACGATCGACCATGTTAAGGATTATATTACAAATCCAAAGGATTCGACTTATCAATCCTGGCAAGGTACACTCTATGTTGATGCAAGTTCACCTATTTTGGGAGGTTTCATGTTTGAGTTGCAAACTCGGACATGGAAAATGCATGTGAACACTATAAGAGGCTCTGCAAGACATTCTTATTACAAAGAAACTGAACAATGTGGAGCTCAGGATGTGTTCAGTACCAATTTTAAAGGAGGTATCGATTTCTACTATGGTAATAATGATCCGGAACTGGATATGGATGGTTTAAGCCACCCGGCGCGCATACTTTCAAGACATGTTGCACCTCACATCACTGAGGAAACCGACTAAAAACCCTGTCTCTGAAAATTTCAGAGGCTCACACTAAAAAAACGGCTTGGATTAAGCAATGCTTAATTCAAACCGTTTTTATTTTACTTATAGCAAGTCCATCTCCTACTTCTAAAATCTCAGTTTCTATATTAGGATTTTCTGTAACCTCTTTTACATATTCTCTTAAATTTCTTACAGCTGTACGTTGTTTATGTTTATTATAATCACTCATAACATATCCTTTATACAAAATATTATCAGCTAAAATAGGACCATTAGGTTTAATCATTCTTAAAGCTTCTTTCAAGAAAAAAGGATATTTTCCTTTTGCAGCATCAATAAATACAACATCATATTTTTCATTTAAAGATGGTAAAATTTCAACTGCATCACCTTGATATATATTAATTTTGTCAGAAACTCCAACTTTTTCAATATTTATCTTTGCTTCTGCTACACGCTCTTCATCTCTTTCTATTGTATCAATTTTACCATCACTTTGTAAATATTCTGAAAAACAAATTGCTGAATATCCTACAGCTGTGCCTATCTCTAATATTCTTGCAGGTCTAATTTCTGTTAATAATTTATCAACAACCTCAAGAGTATCATCCATAATAATAGGTATATGTTCTGATAAAGCTTTTTGTTTAATTTTTTCTAATTCTTGCTTATTCATTTTTTGCTCCTTATTATTGTTTCATTGCATTTCTAGCTGCTCTTTCTCTTTCTTTATTATCAAGAATTTTCTTTCTTAATCTAATTGATTTTGGTGTTACTTCTACTAATTCATCATCTTGAATAAATTCAATTGCTTTTTCAAGAGACATTTGAATTGGTGGAACTAATCGTAATGCTTCATCTGAACCTGATGCTCTAGTATTTGTTAAATGTTTTTCTTTACATACATTTATAGCTAAATCTTCTCCTCTTGAATTTAAACCAACAATCATTCCCTCATAAACATCTACACCAGGGCCAATAAATAATTCACCTTTATCTTGAGCATTATATAAACCATAAGTAATTGATGTACCATTTTCAAAAGCAACAATTGTTCCTCTAACACGTGCAACAACTTCTCCTTTAAAAGGCTCATATGAATCAAATATACTGTTCATAACACCTTCACCCTTTGTATCTGTAAGGAACTCTGTTCTATATCCTATTAATCCTCTTGATGGAATTTTAAATTCTATTTTTGTATGACCAACTTCAGCTGGTTCCATATTAACCATTTCGCCTTTTCTTCTACCTAATTTTTCTATAACATTTCCTACACAATCATCAGGTACATTTACAACTAATCTTTCTATAGGTTCACATTTTACTCCATCAATTTCTTTGATAATTACTTTTGGTCTAGAAACTAATAATTCATATCCTTCTCTTCTCATTGTTTCAATTAAAACTGATAAATGCAATTCTCCTCTTCCTGATACTATAAAAGAATCTGGAGAATCAGTTTCTTCAACTCTTAAACTTACATTTCTATCAAGTTCTTTAAATAATCTATCTCTAATATGTCTTGATGTTATAAATTGTCCTTCTCTTCCAGCAAATGGTCCATTATTTACACTAAATGTCATTGAAACTGTTGGCTCATCAATATCAACAAATGGGATTTTTTCTGGATTATTAAAATCACAAATTGTATCACCAATATGAATATTTGGTAATCCTGATATTTCAATTATATCTCCAGCTTTAGCTTCTTCTACTTCTACTTTTTTTAGACCTAAATGTGTATAAACTTTTGCAACTCGTCCTTGTGATATTTTATCATCTTTTTCACAAATACTTACAGGCATTCCAACTTTTATTACTCCTCTTTCAAGTCTTCCTACAGCAATTCTTCCAACATAATCATCATAATCAATATTAGAAACTAGCATTTGTGCTGGACCTTCTTCATCACAATTTGGTGCTTTTATTGTATTTATTATTGTTTCAAATAAACATGTTAAATCTCCATCTGGATCTGATAAATCTAATTTTGCTACACCATTTTTTGCAGAAGCATATACTACTGGAAAATCTAATTGATCATCATTTGCTTCTAACTCAATAAATAATTCCATTACTTGATCTAATACTTTTTGAGGTTCTGCTCCTGGTCTATCTATTTTATTTATTATAACTATTGGTTTTAAATTCATTGCTAAAGATTTTTTTAAAACTTCTCTTGTTTGTGGCATTGCTCCTTCAAATGCATCAACTAGAAGTACTACTCCATCAACTGTTTTTAAAACTCTTTCTACTTCTCCTCCAAAATCAGCATGTCCAGGTGTATCAACTATATTTATTTTTACATCATTATACATTACAGCTGTATTTTTCGCTAAAATTGTTATTCCTCTTTCTTTTTCTTGATCATTTGAATCCATTACTCTTTCTTGTACTTGCTCATTTTCTCTAAATATATGGCTTTGTTTTAGTAGTGCATCTACTAATGTTGTTTTTCCATGGTCTACGTGTGCAATTATTGCTACATTTCTTATTTTTTCGTTATTCATTTTTTTATTCTCTCCTTTTTTAATTTGGTGCCGGTTCTCTTTTTTCCCTTTTTGTTAATTTGGTGCCGGTTCTCTTTTTGCCTTTTTTCTTCTTTCCCGCCTGGCCGGCTGGTTTTAGCCAATTTGCTAATTTGGTGCCGGTTCTCTTTTTTACATTTTCTATTTTGATAGTTCTACTATTTTTTCCATAATTTCATTAGTAATTTCATCTAACTCGTCTTTGCTTCTGTTACTAAAATCTAATGGTTCTCCATATTTTATATACATCTTTTTAAAAGGTTTTTCTCCTCCTTTAATTCCTACAGGGATGACTCTTGCTCCTGTTCGTACTGCAAAAAATGCTGCTCCATCTTTTGCTTTTTCACCTTTTTCCATTCCATTTCTTGTTCCCTCTGGAAATAAAGCTATACTCTCACCATTTTTTAGTGCTTTTAAAGTTGTTTTTAATGCACTAACATCTTTTGAATCTCTTTTAACATATATTCCACCAAAAACTACACCTAAAAATGCAAATAGTGGATTTTTCTTTAATTCTTCTTTTGCTAAAAATCTAACATGTCTTTTAGCTGTAACTACTATTAATGGTGGATCTTTATATGTTCTATGATTTCCGCAATATATTAATGGCTCATTTTTATCTTTAGGAATATTTTCTGTTCCTTCGACTTTTACTCTATATACTATTATAAAAAATATGCGTATAGCTGTTCTTACAATTACTCTAATTATTTGTTTAATAATATTCATTTGTTTTACCTCTTTTTACTTTTTTTCTGGAATATAAACACTTTTAGCAACAACTTCAAGTGAAACTATATTCATAGCAGTTAAATTCTCTATTTCTTTTCTAGCTTTTGCTTTAAATTCTTTTAATACTTCTTGTATATTATATCCATATGTTACAATTACTTCCATATATATAGTCGGCCCTGCATCTGTACTTGTGGCTCTTGTTCTAATTACTTTATGTATTGCAGGCATTTTTTCTGCCAGATATTCCATTATTTGTCTAAACACTGTATCTGATATTGTAAAATTACCTAAATAACTAAAAGTTGGTCTAATTATTGTTTTTTCTGATATATATGGCTTTTGCCCAGCTCCTTTTGATTTGAATATCTGCAATGGATCTAATAAATAACCTGAGAAATCTTTTTTTAGCTCAAATGTTGGCACAGGTATTACATGCTTTCCTTGAGTAACTCTTATATGTCTCGCAGTTTGCATTTCTTCTTCTGTTGCAACTTCATTTATATATACAGTTTCTGAAATCTCTGGTAATTCTAAATTTGCTGCTATTTTTTTTACCATTCCATCTGAAGTTCCTAATATTAATATTTTTTCTGGATTATATTTTTCTAAAGCTTGTTTTATAACATTTTTTTCTTCTTCTTTATAAAATAATGCATGTTTAACTGTTTCTATCTTAGTTGGAGCCTTTTTAGCTGAAACTCCTGCAACAACTTCATTGTCTTTTATTAACAAACCATCATCTATTATAAAACTTATTCCTTTTTCACTTGCAACCATTTGTGCTCTATAGCTTTTTCCAGTCCCAGATGGACCAACAAAGGCATAAACTTTTATTTTTTCAAATGACATTTTTATCTCCTTTTTGTAATATTCATAAATTATCATATTTTTCTATTTCTAAATCAATAGTTTTTATCAACGAGAAAGGCACGAATGAATTGTCGTGCCTCACGTTTTACGATTTTACGTGTTTTGCTTAAATTTTTTCTGGTACATCACTAACTTCTGCAATTTTTATGTTTCTAACATGATTTATTTTCTCCCATGTTGTTTCTCTCTTGAATAAGCATTTTATATTTATTAATACCCATGTTCCCATAAATATTGGGAAACATATAAGTCCTTTTATCATAGGTTTTATTGGTTTCTTATCTAATAACATTGCTATTACTGCTGTTCCTATTGGGAATAATAATGTTGGTATTAAATAATTTAATATATTTACTATTAATTCTCCATATGACATTACTTCTGATGAATACATTACACAATTAATTATCATTAATACCATTGTTATTACTAACATTGGTGCTGTTCCTACCATATATAAAAATCCATCAAAATTCATTAATGTTTTATGTTCTTTTACTGCATTAAATAATTCTCCTGTATATCTTTTCATACATTGTATATGTCCTACAGTCCATCTACTTCTTTGTGTCCATGATTGTTTAAATGATGTTGGTTGCTCATCATATACAATTGCTTCTGTAGACCATCCTAATTTTCTGCCTTGTATTATATTTTTTAATGAAAATTCAATATCTTCTGTTAATGTTTCTGTTTCCCATCCATTTGGTTTTACTATATCAAATTTTACCATAAATCCTGTTCCATTTAATAATGGAGATAACCCAATATTGTATCTAGCTAAATGATATAATCTATGCATTGACCAGTAAAATAATGCATAACCTGCTGTTATCCAGTTATCTGTTGGATTTTTGATATCTCTATATCCTTGAACTATTTCTTCTCCTTGACATAGTTTTTTATTCATACTTGTTATAAAGTTTTTGTCTACTATATTATCTGCATCAAATACAAAGAATGCATCATAATCCGCATTTTCTTCTATTTTTTGTTTTAAAAACCATTGTAATGCATAACCTTTTGTTTTATGTGCTGGATCAAATCTTTCAAATACAATTGCTCCTGCTTTTCTAGCTATTTCTGCTGTATTATCTGTACAATTATCTGCTATTACATATATATCATATAAGTTTTTGTCATATGTCTGATTTTTTAAACTTTCTATTAAGTTTGCAACTACTGCTTCTTCATTATGAGCAGGAATTATTGCCATAAATTTATGGTTTTTATTTGTTATATATGGTTTATCTTTTAATTTTATTAGTGCACATAAACTTATTATCATTTGATAACACCAATATACTGTTAATATGCAAACTAATGCTTGCTTTAGTATATACAAATACTCCATTTTCTACCTCTTTCTTTTTCTTTCATTATCTCCATTTTTGAGCTTTATATGTGTTATTTGTTTTTTGTTAAATTCGCTATTTTAAGCTCATTTTACTATATCTTATTTTTCTACCTTTTATATTATACTATTAATAATGTTTTTTTGCAATATTTTTGGAAAAATTTCTTAATTAAATTTCTTAATTCAGTCTATTTACCAGCCACTTCACCATTTAATAATTATTTTGTATTATGCATTTTGTGGTAATTGTCTCTTTTTAAGAAAAGGTCTTCCCAAATTTAACACTATCAATACAATTAATGCTATACTATAAGGCATTCCTATCAAAACATGTTCAAAAGTAATGAAAAATACTATATTACATAACTCTGCAAATATTGTTATAGGCAACATCCATCTCAAATTTTTAGAACCTTCCCATATTAAAGTAGGTAATATCCATAATGTATACCAAGATTGGAAATTAGTTATTGTTCCAAACAAAAATAGTATTAAAAGTAAATTATATTTTCTGATAAAACCACTAAATGTATATATTCTACGTTTAGTAAATATTAATCTTATTATTACAAATAAATATATTATAACAAAACCTAACATACAGATTTGTGCAACTATTTTTGCAATTTCTTCATTACTTAATGATATAGTGCAAAATATAGAATTTACAAATTTAGCTTGTTGTGTTAACACTCCTTTAAATACTTCAATATCCTGCATATACATTAAATAACATGCTGCAACTACTAGTAAAAATACTATTGCCCATAATGCTGAATATAATATTTTCTTTAATGGCTTTTTATCTCTATAATAATATAAAATAACAAAAGGTATTAATAATATTGCAAAATATTTTACAGCAGTAGCTAATGCAAAAAATATTACTGTTAATAATATATTCTTTTTCTTAATAAAAAAGTACAGACCTGCTAAAATTAAAAATATAACTAATATTTCATTATGTACATTTGTAATTCCATCAAATAAAACAAGTGGATTTAATCCATACATTAATGTAAATAATTTTCTTTTATTTGTTATTTTATATATTAAATATGTATTTGCCAAATGTAATATCAAATTAAACATTTTATATATCAATAAAGCTAGCATTAAATTTCCCATTGATAATCCACTTAATATTTTACATATTAGTGGCCATACTGGGCCATATACTATTGTTTGCCATTTCCAAATGCCTGGCATTTTTTCAAGTATCTCATCAGTTTTAGCTTCTTCATTTTCTGCTATTAAACTATCTACAGATGTATAATATGGGTTTATACCATAATTTGCTTCACTCCACCCTGTTCCTATATAATAAAATACATCTGTACTTGTTAATGGTAACATTATTAAAAATAATATTGATATAATTACAATAAATATTGCCATTTTTTTATTATTTGTGAATATTTTTTTGTTATATTTTAAAATTTTATAATATACAAATGCAATTCCTCCAAATAAGCCTATAAAGAGGATTGTACTTAATATTTTAATAAATGTTAAGTTTCCACTTGGTTCTGTATAAAAAAATGTAAAACTTGATATTAAATCATTTATTTTATTACCTCTTAATAAATATATTATTGATGGCATTATAAAAAGTATGCATAATATTAAAAACAAGTTTTTCCATATATTTTTATTTTCTAAAGTCTTCATTAACATATCAACTCTTTCCTACAAATTTTATTAGCTTTTTATAATATATCATAATAAAAAAAAATTATCTATAAAAATAGATAACTTTTTTTCATATTTAATCTCATTCATTTTTCAATCTTTTACACCCCAACAATTGAAAAACCATTATCAACATGAATTATTTCTCCTGTAATAGCAGAAGATAAATCACTAAATAAAAAGCTTGTTGCATCTCCAACTTGTTTTGGAGTTACATTTTGATGTAATGCTGCTTTTTCTTCTACTACATCCAAAATTGTATTAAAATCTTTAATACCTTTTGCAGAAAGAGTCTTGATTGGTCCAGCTGAAATTCCATTAATTCTCATTCCATCTTTTCCCAAATCTTTAGCCAAATATCTAATATTTGCTTCTAAAGCTGCTTTAGCAGCCCCCATTACATTATAACCTTCAATAGCTTTTTCTGATCCATAATAAGTATATGAAACTATACTTGCACCTTCATTTAATAAATCTAATTCTTTTGCAATTCTTACTGTTGCAATTAAAGAATATGCACTAACATCACAAGCATGAGCATAACCTGTTCTTGAAGTTAATATAAAATCATTTCTCAAATCTTCTGTATTTGCATGTGCAATTGCATGTAAAATTCCATCAACTTTTCCATGATTTTGCTTTATTTGTTCTAAACATTCTTTAATACTTTCATCTGAACCTGCATCACAAGCATAAACCTTTGAATTTGGTATTTCATCTGTTAATTCTTTTATTTTTTCGATTTTTTCCATAGAGCCACATGTAAATATTACTTCTGCACCTTGCTCATATGCTGATTGTGCAGCTCCCCATGCTATACTCCATTTATTTCTAATTCCCATTATTACTACTTTTTTTCCTGATAATATCATTTTCTTTTTTCCTCCTTATTAAAATACCTATCTTTAATTTTTTAAATTTAATCTGTTAATTACTAAATTATATTATCTTTACAAATTTTTAACCTATTTTTCTGAATTTTTCATATCTATTTTGCAACATTTCTTCTACAGATAATTTATTTAATTCTTCTATTGATTTTATTATATATTTTTTCAAATTATTTGCAATACTACTTAAATCGTTTTGAGCTCCACCTTCAGGCTCTTCTATTATATCATCAATTACATTCAAATCTTTTAGATCTTGTGCTGTAATTTTCATATTTTCTGCTGCATCTTTTGCTTTACTTGCATCTTTATATAATATACTTGCAAAACCCTCTGGAGAAAGTATTGAATACACGGCATTTTCAAGCATTGCAACTTTATCTCCTAATCCTATTGCTAATGCTCCTCCACTTGACCCTTCTCCTATTACTATACATATTATAGGAACTTTTAAATTAGCCATTTCTAACATATTTCTAGCAATTGCCTCACCTTGACCTCTCTCTTCTGCTCCCATTCCTGGATATGCTCCTGGTGTATCTATAAAAGTTATTATTGGTCTTTTAAATTTTTCAGCTTGTTTCATTAATCTTAATGCTTTTCTATAACCTTCTGGATTTGGCATTCCGAAATTTCTTTCCATATTTTCTTTTGCTTTTTTCCCTTTTTGCTCTCCTATAACTGTTACAGGCATTCCATCTAATTTTGCAATTCCACCAACTATAGATTTATCATCTCCAAAGTTTCTATCTCCGTGTAATTCTATAAAATCTGTAAATATTTCATTTATATAATCTAAAGATTTTGGTCTTTCTGCCATTCTTGCAAGACTAACTTTTTCCCATGCAGATATCATAATTTACTCCTTTCTGTTAATTTGGTGCCGGTTCTCTTTTTGCCTTTTTTGCTAATTTGGTGCCGGTTCTCTTTTTGACATTTTATATTTTTTTGTGCAATTTTATTAATTCTGCTAATACATTTTTCATATCTCTTCTATCTACAATTTTATCTATAAAACCATGTTCTAATAGAAATTCTGATTTTTGAAAACCTTCAGGTAATTTTTGTTTTATAGTTTGCTCTATAACTCTAGGTCCAGCAAATCCTATTAGAGCATCAGGTTCAGCTAAAATTATGTCACCTAGACTTGCAAAACTTGCTGTTACTCCTCCTGTTGTTGGATCTGTGAGTACAGATATATATAATAATCCTTCTTCATTATGTTTAGCAAGTGCTGCTGATGTTTTTGCCATTTGCATTAAAGAAATTATACCTTCTTGCATTCTCGCACCACCTGATACGCAAAAAATTATTAAAGGTAATCTTTTTTCAATTGATGTCTCTATTGCTAGTGTAATTCTTTCTCCAACACAACTTCCCATGCTTCCCATCATGAAATTTCCATCCATAACTGCAAGTACAGCTTCTTCTCCATTAATTTTGCATATTCCGCATTTAACAGCTTCTTCAATTTTTGTCTTTTCTTTTAATGCTTCTACTTTTTTTAGATATCCATCAAATTTTAGTGGATCTTTAGTATGTATTTCTGTACCAATTTCTTGAAAACTCTCTTCATCTGCAATTTGTTTTATTCTCCTTCTTGCTGATAAACGAAAATGTTTCCCACAATTTGGACAAATACTGTAATTTTTATGTACATCATCTTTATATAAGATTTCTTTACAGTTGTCACATTTTACCCATTTCCCGATTAACATATCTGATGCTTTTTCATTTTTTACTCTCTCTTCTACTTTATTGACTTTTTTTACTTTATCTATTACCACTTTAATCTCTTTCCTCCTTTGAGATTTTATATGGAAATTATATATTTATTTTATTTTTTTTGCAACTAGACTGAATAGTCAAGTAAATAACAATTCTAATTATATAAAAAAATACCACGACCAAGAATCGTGATATTTTTATTTATTTATTTTTATTATATTAATATTAAACTGTTAAAACTCCACCTATAACTTTTTTCTCACATTTTTCATTTACAAATGTTTGAGCTCCTCCAGATAAAACAATAACATCTCCTGTTTCTATTATTCCATCTGCTTTTAATTTTTCAATTCCTTTTTCAAGAGTAGCTTCTGGTGTAGATTCTCCTTTAATTAATACAGGCATTACATTCCATACAACTGATAATTGGTGGAATGTTTTTTCATCATCAGTTACAGCAATAATAGGACATCCTGCTCCCATTCCTGCTAATTTTCTAACTGAATTTCCTGTATGTGTATATGTTGCAATTGCATCAGCTTCTATATGTTCTGCCATTGAACATGTTGAATATGCAATATTCTTTTCTATATCTTCTGATTTCTCACAATATGAACCTTTTTTAAGGAATCTCTTCCAATAGTTTACTGAATTTTCTATTGAATTTGAGATTTTTACCATAGTTTCTACACATTCAACAGGATATTTACCCATTGCACATTCACCTGAAAGCATTATACAACTTGTTCTATCATATACTGCATTTGCTACGTCACTTACTTCTGCTCTTGTTGGACGTGGATTTGATGTCATTGATTCTAACATTTGTGTTGCTGTAATAACTGGTTTACCAACAGCATTACATCTTTTAATAAAATGTTTTTGTACAACTGGTACTTGTTCCATAGGAATTTCTACTCCCATGTCTCCTCTTGCTACCATTATTCCATCTGATAATTCAAGTATTTCTTCAAAATTGTCAATTCCTTCTTGACTTTCTATTTTTGAAATAATTTGAACTCTTTCTCCACCATTATCATTTAATAATTTTCTAATTTCTTGTACATCTGATGCTCTTCTTACAAATGATGCAGCTATAAAGTCAAATCCAGCTTTTATTCCTTTTGTTATATCATCAATATCTTTTGGTGATAATGCTGGTAAGTTTAGTTTTAGTCCTGGTACATTAACTGTTTTTCTACTTCCTAATCTTCCTGAATTTAAAGCTTTACAAACAACATCTTTACCTTTTATTTCTGTTACTTCAAATTCAAGTGCTCCATCATCTACTAAAATTCTTGCTCCTGGTACAATATCTTGATATAAATTTTTATATCCTATTGCTGTTTTTGTGTTATCTCCTAATTCATCTTCATAAAGGAATGTAAATGTTTGACCTTCTTCAATTTGTACTTTTTCATCTCCCGTCACTAATTTTCCTGTTCTGATTTCTGGTCCCTTTGTGTCTAGCATTAATCCTATTGGTTTATTTAATGCTTCTCTTACTTTTTTGATTGTTGCTATTTTTGTTGCGTTTTCTTCATAACCTCCATGTGAAAAGTTTATTCTTGTAACATTTAATCCTGCATTCATTAATTTTGTTAACATTTCCTCACTTTCACTTGCAGGTCCTATTGTTCCTACTATATTTGTTCTTCTAAGTTCTTTCACTTTTTATTCCTCCCTTAATTTTACAACTATTGTTATTATAACATCATATTCCTTTATTATTCAATAGTTTTTATTTATTATTTGTGGTTTTTATATTATTTCTGCTATACACCACAAAAAACGCCTGTCGGCGTTCATATGTTTTTTAAGCTTCTTGCTTTTTTGCAACTACTTCTTTTCCATCATAATATCCACAGTTTGAACATACTCTATGTGGCATTACTGGCTCATGACAATGTGGGCAAGTAGCAAATTTTGGTTGTTCTACTTTCCATGTTGATCTTTTTGAATGTGTTCTAGCTTTTGACCATCTTCTTTTTGGTTGTGCCATCTTAATCCCTCCTCGCATAAAGATATATATTTATATCTATTCAATTTTTTACATTTTTAAAAATTTAGTTTATTTAACCTAATTGTTATCTTTTCAATGTTGCTATTTTTTTACTATTTTTTGTCACTATAAGATTATACTAAGATTTTTTTAGTTTGTCAACATTTTTTACTCATTTTCTAAGAACAAATAAGAAAAATTTTCAATTTTTCTTTAATTTGTTCTTGCCCGATTTGAGTTTTCGACTATAAGGAGAAAATCTCAAAGGGCTAGCGATTGTAGCTTTTAATATAATAGGAAAGTATAACTTTCCTATTATATTAAAAATAAGTGAACTTTATGTTTGTTCACTTATTTGGTTGGTTCTTCAATTCCACTTGTTCTTGACTCTTTAGCACTACTTCTTCCCTGTGTTGTACTATCATTTAAATTCTCTTTACCAAGTTTATTTTTGTCAACTTTAATAGATTTTCCAAAACTTGGTTCTTCATTTTGTTCTTCTCTTTCTTTAAAACTTGCCATTAAAATATTCAAATCTTTTTCAGACATTCCTGCTTCATGTGCTAAATTTTCAAGCCCTTCTGCAGTAGTTTCTTCTTCTCTATTAACATCTTCTATTTGATTTGTAAAAGAATGCATCATTTCGCCTAAACTTTTAAATAATTCTTTTATTCTTGATTTTCTTACTCTTTCCATATTAACCTCCTAAAACTAGGAACTCCTCTCTTAATTTATACAATACATATCTATTTTATCACATTTTAACGTTAAAATCAAGTATTTAACCATTTAATTTTCAGTATTTTTCCATTTTTACTCTCATATTTTCCTCTTTATTGAATAAATATTAAAAAAAGATGAAATCAAACTATCTTTTTTAGAAAGGGTTTAAAAGAAATATGAAAAAATATAAAATAGCAATTGTAGGAGCCACAGGACTAGTTGGCAGAACTGCACTCAAAGTACTAGAAGAAAAAAATCTTCCAAATTTAGAATACACCTTATTTTGTTCAAGCAAATCAGCTGGAACAAAATTAAACTTTTTAGGGAAAGAATATATAGTACAAGAATTAAAAGAAAATTCATTTGATGAAAATTTCAATTTTGCAATATTTTCTGCAGGAGCAGAAACCTCAAAACATTTTGCACCAATTGCAGCATCAAAAGGATGTATTGTAATTGATAATAGTAGTGCATTTAGAATGGATGATGAAATTCCTTTAATTGTTCCTGAAGTTAATTTTTCAGATATATTTACACACAAAAACATAATTGCAAATCCAAATTGTTCTACAATTCAAGCAGTTGTCGCACTAAAACCTTTAGATGACAATTTTAAAATAAAAAGGATTATATATTCTACATACCAAGCTGTTTCAGGTGCAGGGAAATTAGGATTACAAGATTTAGAAAATGGTATAAAACAAAATAATAAACCATTATTAAAATTCTCACATCCAATTTATGATAATTGCTTACCTCAAATTGATACATTTTTAATTAACAGATATACAAAAGAAGAAATGAAATTAATAAATGAAACCAGAAAAATACTTGGCCACCCTAATTTACCAATTACTGCAACAGCAGTACGTGTTCCTGTTAGTAATTGTCATGGAGAAAGTATAAATATTGAATTTGAAAAATCATTTGACTTAAAAGATATTATATCTGTTTTAAAAAATGCTCCTAGTATCATTATTAAAGATGATTTACAAAACTCAATATATCCGATTGCAGAAATCGCAAATGGCCATGATGAAGTTTTTGTAGGTAGAATTAGAAAAGATTATAGTATCAAAAATGGTCTTAATTTATGGGTTGTTGCAGATAATCTTCGAAAAGGTGCAGCTTCTAATGCTATTCAGATTATGGAAAAATTAATAGAAAGTGAGGCATAATTTGAAAGAAATTATTTCAAGGCTTTCTGTATGTGTAACTTTGAACAAACCAAGAAAGGAATATAATTTAATATGAAAAAAACTTTATTTACAGGAGTTGCAACTGCTCTTGCTACTCCTTTTAACGAAACTGGTGTTAATACAAAAGAATTTGCTAAATTTATTGAATATCAAATTGAATCAGGAGTAGATGCACTTGTTGTATGTGGCACTACTGGTGAATCTAGTACAATGACATTACAGGAAAAAATTGATGCAATAAAATGTGTAATAAATTCAGTAAATAATTCTGAACGAAAAATTCCTGTAATTGTGGGAACTGGTTCTAATAATACTAATACTGCTATTCAAACATCAATAATAGCAGAAGAACTTGGTGCTGATGGTCTTTTAGTTGTTACACCATATTATAATAAAACTACTCAACAAGGATTAATAGAACATTTTAAAGCTATTTCATCATCTGTTTCTTTACCTATTATTTTATATAATGTTCCTAGTAGAACTGGTATAAATATTTCTCCAGAAACTTGTTTAGAACTTTCAAAAATCGATAATATTGTTGGAATTAAAGAGGCTAGTGGAAATATTTCTCAAGTAGCTAAAATTGCTTCTATTTGTGATGATAATTTTAGTATTTACTCTGGAAATGATGATCAAATAACTCCTATTTTATCTTTAGGAGGAAAAGGTGTTATTTCTGTACTTTCAAATGTTGCTCCAAAACTTGCTTGTAGTATTACTAATTCATTTTTTAAAAATGCTGCTTCAGAAGCTTGTTATTATCAATTACAAGCTCTTCCATTAATAAATGCATTATTTGCAGAAACTAATCCTATTCCAGTTAAAGAAGCAATTAATTTGCTAGGCTTTGATTTTGGAATTCCTAGATTACCTCTAATAAAATGTTCTCCTAAATTGCAAGAATCTATCAAAAGCATTTTAGACCAATACACATAATACTAATTCATTCAAATTCTGAAATTTTTTGATTTTATTTTCCACACAAATTCCTGAAAATTAGGAAATATTTGACTTTTTATGTAAATTGTAGTATAATAATTGCAATCTGGTATGATGAAACCAGTAAGTACACCGGCACGAAAGTGCCATATTCCTATAGGAGGTTATATAGGATGATTACTTTTTCCGAGGTTTACGGGACGTACAAAAGCGAGCAGACTCGTCTGCTCAACGACGCGGAAGAAATCGTCTCTGAGGTCTTCAATGATCAGAGCCGGTGGGAGCTGAAATATAAAGACAATATTTTCAGCGTGACCGTTTACGCCATGTACCCGATTGATGTAAACAAATACATCAATGCGAGGCATGACAAAAACTTCCCCTCTGACTTGTTTGTGCAATGGTACAAAAAGCAGGGATGGGACTGGTTCGAATTCCATGAAGACACAAACGCTTTCGTCCTGAAGGCCAAATACCCAAAGGACGAATAATGCAAGAAAAAGTAAAAGGTCGCTAATTTATGGTAAAACCAAAATTAGCGGCCTTCTTTTATTTTCTATTTTCCAAAAAAATTAATTTTTCATATAATTTCTATCCCTTTGAGATTTTCTCCATAAAGTCAAATACTAAAATCTGGCAAGAACAAATTAAAGAAAATTTAAAGATTTTTCTTATTTTTTCTTAATCTTCTCTCTTTTTGCTTCTTTTTCTTTATTTTCATTTTCTAAAGCCTTTTTCTCTTTATGTTTTATTTTCAAATTGTCTTTTGCTACAGTCATAAGTAACTTAATTCTATTTGTTTGATTAGCTTCACTCGCACCTGGGTCATAGTCAACAGGCACAATATTTGCTTCTGGGAACATATCTCTAATAGTTTTAATTACACCTTTTCCAACAACATGGTTTGGCAAACATGCAAATGGTTGAACACATACTATGTTTGGAATATCATGTTCCATATATTCAAGCATTTCTGCTGTTAAAAACCATCCTTCTCCTGTTTGATTTCCTGTAGATAATACAGATTTAACATTATCAGCTAAATGCCAAATATCTGAAGTTGGTAAATATCCTTTTTTTGATTTTGCTAAAGCTTTTCTAGAGTCTTTTTCAAAACTTTCTATTAATTTTATTGCCATATCAAATACAAATGCTTTTTTATTATCATTTTTTAACATTTGATTTGATATTACTTTATTACTTGCTATAAATTTTATAAATCCCATAAAGTCTGGCAATACAACTTCTGCTCCTTCTTTTTCTAGTAAATCTGCTACAAAGTTATTTCCAAATGGATGATATTTTATTAGAATTTCTCCTACTATTCCTACTTTTGGTTTCTCTTTACTTGTATCTAATTCTATTTTTTCGAAATCATTTACTATTTGGTAAATACTTTGAGAAAATTCTTTTAATTTACTTTTTATTGCAAGTTTTTTTGCTTTTTCCATCCATTCATCAAATAATTTTTGTGTTTCACCTTTATTTACTTCATATGGTCTATTTTTATATAGCATTTTTTGTAATAAATCACCATATATAATTGCTTTTAAAAGTTTTTCTACTAATGATAATGTTAATTTAAATCCCGGATTTTTTTCCATTCCTACAACATTAAATGATATTACTGGTACTTGCTCAAATCCCGCATCTTTTAATGCTTTACGTATAAATCCTATGTAATTTGTTGCTCTACAGCCTCCACCTGTTTGAGACATTATTAATGCTGTTTTATTTACATCATATTCACCTGTTTCAAGTGCCTCAAGCATTTGACCTGTTGTTATTATTGATGGATAACATGCATCATTATTTACATATTTTAATCCTGTTTCTATTGTATGTGGTGTACATTCTCTTAATAGTTTTGCTTTATATCCTTCACTTTGCAATATTGGTTCTATAAAATCAAAATGGATTGGTGCCATCTGTGGTATTAATATTGTGTAATCTTTTTTCATTTCCTCTGTAAATGCTATTCTATTCAAATGATAATCTCCACTTGGCTTTTCTGTAACCTTTGCATTTAAACGTTTATTTATACTTGCAAGTAATGAACGTAAACGTATTCTTACTGCTCCTAAATTGTTTACTTCATCTATTTTGATTAGAGTATACATTTTTCCGAAACTTGTTAAAATTTCTTCTACTTGGTCTGTTGTTACTGCATCAACACCACAGCCAAATGAATTTATTTGTACTAATTCTAGATTATCATGTCTGCCAACAAAATCTGCAGCTGCATATAATCTTGAATGGAATACCCATTGGTCAACTACACGAAGTGGTCTTTCTGGAAGTGTTTTATCTGAAACACTATCTTCTGTTAATACACACATTCCTAAACTTGTTATTAATGTATCTATTCCATGATTTATTTCTGGGTCTATATGATATGGTCTACCTGCTAGTACAATTCCTTTTAAGTTATTTTTTTCAATATATTCAAGTATTTCTTTTCCTTTGTTATGAATATCTTGTCTACATTTTTGATATTCTTCTTCAGCTTTTGCTATTGCATTTTTTAATTCTTTTTTAGTAAAATGATATTCTTTAAATTCATCTAATTCTAACATTCTTTCCATTAATTGTTTTTGTTCAAATGGTAAAAATGGATTTATGAATTTTACATCTTCTGCTTTTAATTCTTCTATATTATTTTTTAATACCTCAGAATATGATATTACTATTGGACAATTATATCTGTTATTACTATCTGCAAATTCTTTTCTTGAATATGGCATACATGGATAAAATATTGTTTTTATTCCTT
>CALXQP010000047.1 GCA_944390695.1 uncultured Clostridia bacterium | reverse complement strand
TTGAAAATAATGGAGTTTATCCAACTAATGAAAAAAGAAAATGGGAAACAAAAGAACAATTAAAGAATAGAGTTATGTCTGTTATTGATAAATATAAAGAAAAATATGATACAATAATTGTAGTTGCTCATAAAATGGCTTTCCAATCTATTTGCGATTGTGGAGACATGAAACCTGCTGAAATTTTTGAGGCTACTTTTTAAAATGAGCAGGACTTTTTCATGATATTAGTACACTTTTCAAATATCATCTTGACAGGATATGTTTTATGTGATAATCTAGTATCGAAAACTAGATAACAAAAGAAAATAGTTTAAAATATCAAAAGGCATAATGCCCGGAAAGGATAAAAAATGGAAAGAGAAAGATATTTTGAAGCAACTGAATTTAAAAATATAAAAGAAATTATTTATGATTCAGCAAAGAGATTTGGTAAAAGAGATGCATTTACAATTAAACATAAAGATGATAAAGAAATCACATATGAAAATATCACATATGAGAAATTGTTGAAAGATATAAATTCATTTGGAACAAAATTATATGATTTAGGTTTGAAAAATAAAAGGATAGCAATTGTAGGAAGAAATAGATATGAATGGGTGGTGGCACATCTTGCAAATATGTTAGGTAATATAGTTTCAGTGCCATTAGATAAAGAATTACAAGTAGATGAATTAGAAAATTGTTTAATAAGAAGTAAGGCAGATGTAGTAGTATTTGATGAAAAATATATAGAAAATATAGAAGAAATTAAAAAAAGAGGAAATTCAAATTTACAAGAATATATATGTATGACAAAACAAGATGGATACAAAGATTTTTTGGAATTAAAAGAATCAGGAGAAAAATTGATTGAAAAAGGTCAAACAGATTATATAGATGCAGAAATTGATTCATATAAAATGTCAATATTGTTATTTACATCAGGGACGACATCAAAATCAAAAGCAGTAATGTTATCACAAAATAATATTTCATCAAATGTATATGCAATGTTATTGGTGGAAAATTTCCTTCCAACAGATGTAAATTTGGCTTTTTTACCATATCACCATATATTTGGCTCAACAGCCATGATTGTAATGTTAGCTACAGGTATGAAAACAGCTTTTCCAGATGGTTTAAGGTATGTTGCTCAAAATTTGAAAGAATATAAAGTTTCTGTATTTGTAGGAGTTCCGCTTCTTGTAGAAGCAATTTACAAAAATATAGAAAAAGAAGTAGAAAAACAAGGCAAAACAAAATTAATAAATACAGCCAAAAAAGTTAGTAATGTTTTATTAAAATGCCATATAGATATTCGAAAAAAATTATTTAAACAAATATTAGATGCATTAGGAGGTCATTTAAGATTTGTAATATCAGGAGGAGCACCATTAGATAAAAGAGTCGCACAAGGTTTTAATGATTTAGGAATAGATTTAGTTCAAGGTTATGGATTAACAGAAACAGCACCTGTTATTGCAGCAGAAAACTATAAGAAAAGAAGAAGTGGCTCAATAGGCTTTCCAATGGACAATGTAGAAGTCGAAATTGTGAATAAAGATGAAAATGGAATTGGAGAATTGCGTGTAAAAGGTCCAAATGTAATGCTTGGATATTATGAAAATGAAGAAGCAACAAAAGAAGTAATAAAAGAAGGATGGTTTTACACAGGAGATTTAGGATATCAGGATAAAGATGGTTTTATATTCCTTACAGGAAGAAAAAAAGATATGATTGTTCTAAAAAATGGTAAAAAAGTATTTCCAGATGAACTTGAAGTATTAATAAATAGAATGGATTTGGTAGAAGAAAGTATAGTATATGGAATGCCAGATGAAAAAGATAAAAATGATGTTAAATTATCTGTAAAAGTTGTTTATAATAAAGAAGTTGCAAATGAAAAGTATCCAAATGCAACAGAAGATGATTTGAAAAAAATCATTTGGGAAAAAATAAAAGAGATTAATAAAACTTTTCCACCATATAAATATATTAAGAATTTAATGTTAACAGGAGAAGAACTTATTAAAACTACAACTAAAAAAGTTAAAAGACAAGAAGAAATTAAAAAAATATTAGGAGGTAATTAGTATGAAAGAAAATGTAAGATTTTACAAATGCCCAATATGTGGCAATATAATAGGATTAATTCATGGAGAAATGGAACATATAACATGTTGTGGTAAACCAATGGAATTAATGGTAGCAAATACAACTGATGCAGCAGTAGAAAAACATGTTCCTACTTATGAGAAAGTAGATGATGAATTAGTTGTAAAAGTTGGAGAAGTAGAACATCCAATGGATAAAGATCATTATATTATGTGGATTGCACAAGTAAGTGATGACAGAACAACTCGTGTAAGATTATATCCAGAACAATCTACAGAAACAAGATTTCCATATATTAAAGGTGCTACTTTATATGCTTATTGCAATAAACATGGATTATGGAAAACTACAATAGAATAGTAAAAAATATAGAGTTATAAAAACTTCTTTCAAGTTTTTGCACTTTGCAAATTGAAGGAAGTTTTTTCTTGCTTTATAAATTTATATGTGATAGAATATCTGATAAAGGTGATAAAAATGAATTTTATATTTGAAAGAAAAATTAATTATTATGAAACAGATAAGATGGGAGTAGTACACCATTCAAATTACATTAGATATTTAGAAGAGACAAGATGTGCATGGTTAGATAATGTGGGAATGCCATTTTCATTATTAGAAGATAATGGAATTACAATACCAGTATTAGGTGTAAATTGCGAATACAAAAATCATGTTACATTTAATGATGTAATTTTAGTAAAAGTTTTTGTTAAAGAATATACAGGTGTTAGAATGACTGTAGGATATGAAGTTAAAAACAAGGAAAATGACAAACTAGTTTTAATCGGAAAAACGAAACATTGCTTTACAGATAAAAATTTAAGACCAATAAATCTAAAAAAACATTTTCCTGAATTTTCAAATAAATTTGAAAGTCTAGTAAAAGAAGGATAAAAATTTTAAAAAATTAGCACTCTACTATTGACATTGCTAAAAATAAGTATTATAATATTATATGTAAGAAAAAAGGGGCACATTCTATTAAAGAATTGTGCTTTTAATATATTCATAAAGGAGGAATTAATATGAATATTCAAAGATTTACACAAAAATCAATAGAAGCAATACAAAATGCGCAAAATATTGCAATAGAAAATCAGAATGCACAAGTAGAGCAAGAACATATATTATTAGCATTATTAGAACAAGAAAATAGTTTAATAAAAGAGTTGATAAAAAAAGTGGGAGATGAAGAAAACTTCGAAAATGAAGTAAGGCAAAAAGTAGTTTCTAAACCTAAAATGACAGGAGGAGCAAGACCAAGTGATGGAATATATGTAGCTCAAGATGTTGATATATTATTAGCAAAAGCAGAACAAATTGCTCAAAAGATGAAAGATGAATATGTATCAGTTGAACATATAATGTTATCATTATTTGATAATTGTAATAGAGATGTAAAAGAACTATTTAGAATATATAATATAAATAAAAATGAATTCTTAAAAGTATTATCAGAAGTAAGAGGAAATACAAGAGTTACTTCAGACAATCCTGAAAGCACATATGATGTTCTAAAAAAATATGGACAAGATTTAGTGCAAATGGCAAGAGAGCAAAAACTTGACCCAGTAATAGGAAGAGATACAGAGATAAGAAATGTAATAAGAATATTATCAAGGAAAACAAAAAATAATCCATGTTTAATAGGAGAACCAGGTGTAGGTAAAACAGCTATAGCAGAAGGATTAGCACTAAGAATAGTAAGAGGAGATGTACCTGAAAATTTAAAAGAATGTACTATTTTCTCTCTTGATATGGGTTTATTAATAGCAGGAGCAAAATATAGAGGAGAATTTGAAGAAAGATTAAAAGCAGTATTACAAGAAATAAAGAAAAGTGAAGGCAGAATAATTTTATTTATAGATGAAATTCATACAATAGTTGGTGCGGGAAAAACAGATGGAGCAATGGATGCAGGAAATTTACTAAAACCAATGTTAGCAAGAGGAGAATTGCATTGTATAGGTGCAACAACACTAAATGAATATAGACAATATATAGAAAAAGACCAAGCTTTAGAAAGGCGTTTCCAACCTGTAATGGTAGATGAACCATCAGTGGAAGACACAATATCAATTTTGAGAGGTCTAAAAGAAAGATATGAAGTATATCATGGTGTAAAAATTTCAGATAATGCATTAATAGCTGCTGCAACACTATCACATAGATATATATCAGACCGATTTTTACCAGATAAAGCAATAGATTTAGTAGATGAGGCTTGTAGTACTATAAAAACAGAAATGCAATCAATGCCAACAGAATTAGACGAAATTTCTAGAAAGATAATGCAATTAGAAATTGAAGAAACGGCATTGTCAAAAGAAACAGACGAAATATCAAAAAGAAGATTAGAAGATATTAAGAAAGAAAAAGCAGAATTAAAAACAAAGTTTGATGGAATGAAAGCGAAATGGGAAAATGAAAAACAAGCAATTAGTAAAGTACAAAGATTGCGTGAAGATATTGAACATACAAATGCTGAAATCGAACAAGCAGAAAGAAATTATGATTTAAATAAAGTAGCAGAATTAAGATATGGAAAACTTCCTGGACTTCAAAAAGAACTTGAAAAAGAGGAAGAATTATCTGAAAAAAGTAAGGAAGAGGGACTTTTAAGAAATAAAGTTACAGAAGATGAAATAGCAAAAATTATTTCAAGATGGACAGGAATACCTGTCACAAAACTTATGGAAGGTGAAAGAGAAAAGATTATAAATTTAGATAAAATACTTCATAAAAGGGTAATTGGTCAAGATGAAGCAGTAGAAAAAGTATCTGAAGCAATTATGCGTTCAAGAGCAGGAATAGGAGATCCACGTAGACCAATAGGTTCATTTATGTTTTTAGGTCCAACAGGTGTTGGTAAAACTGAACTTGCAAAAGCATTAGCAGAAAGTTTATTTGATGATGAGCATAATATAATTAGAATAGATATGTCAGAATACATGGAAAAATTTTCAGTATCAAGATTAATTGGTGCACCTCCAGGATATGTAGGATATGAAGAGGGAGGTCAATTAACAGAAGCGGTTAGAAGAAAACCTTATTCAGTAATTTTGTTTGATGAAATTGAAAAAGCACATCCCGATGTATTCAATATTTTATTACAAGTACTTGATGATGGACGTGTAACAGATTCACAAGGAAGAACAATTGATTTTAAGAATACAATTATAATATTAACTTCTAATTTAGGCTCAGATTATATATTAGAAGGAATTCAAGAAAATGGAGAAATTTCAGAAGATGCTAAACAGCAAGTAGATGCTCTATTAAAAAGAAGTTTTAGACCAGAATTTTTAAACAGACTAGATGAAATTGTGTTTTACAAACCTTTAATGAAAAATGAAATAGGTCAAATTCTAGATTTGCTAATTAAAGATTTAGAAAAAAGGCTAGAAGATAAGCATATCACATTAGAATTGACTCAAGAGGCAAAAAATTATTTAATTGATAATGGTTATGATGAAATTTATGGTGCTAGACCTTTAAAACGTTTTGTACAAAAAAAGCTTGAAACACTAATTGCTAAATTAATTTTAGAAAATAAAATATTACCAAATTCTCATATTTTAGTGGATTATAATGGGGAACAATTATATATAAAATAAAATGTTATCTCAAAAAGAGAATCTTTTTTGGCGTTTGCCATAATCCTTATATATTTTAAATAAATTTCTCGGCTACCCGACGTGACGTTAACAAATTCTAATGCAAAAGGCACAACAATACCCGAAGACAGGACCCTTTATGCCTTTTGCTTAAGAATTTGTAACACTACTTTGGTCACACTCGCAATTTATTTAAAATATATAAGGATTATGGCAAATTGCTAAATATTCCTCAATTTTTGAGATAACATTTTTTCTGCGTAACGAGTAGATTTGAAAAAATACCGAAATTTAAAATAATAAGATTGCAAAAACTTTTTCCTTATAGTATAATAAATTTGGATTTTACGAAAGGAAAGTGAGAAAATATGAAGAAAAAACAAAAAATAAATAAAAAAAGATTAGTCCTAATAATTGCTATATTTATTATAATTATAGCAATAGTTGTTGTGGTAGTTAGACATAAAAGTACTGTAGGAACATTAGCTGAGCAAGATACAACAAGTACTGGTGAAGTAGACAATAATGTTATAGAAGATCAAACTGAAAATGAAGAAAATTCAGGAGAAGAGCCTAAGAGAAAAATTACAGAATGGAATTTAATGTTAGCAAATTCTGATAATATTTTGCCAGAGGATTATGAAGTAGAAGTAGCAAACATAGATTCATCAAGACAGTTTGATGCAAGAGCAATATCTTATTTGAATGAAATGTTAGATGCTATGAGAAAAGATGGAATAACAAATGTTTGGGTTCAATCTGCATATAGAAGTGTAGAAAGACAAAAAGAATTATATGACAATAAAGTTAATGAATATTTGAAACAAGGAAAGACTCAAGAAGAAGCAGAGAAATTAACAAGTGAATACATAAATAAACCTGGCTCAAGTGATCATAATTTAGGACTAGCTGTTGATTTTAACTATGTAAATAATAGCTTTGCAGAACTAGAAGCATATGACTGGTTATTAGAAAATGCAGAAGATTATGGCTTTATTTTGAGATATCCTGAAGATAAAGAAGATATCACAAAAATTGAATATGAATCATGGCACTGGAGATATGTAGGTGAAGAACATGCAAAGAAAATGAATGAATTAGACATGTGTTTGGAAGAATATATAGAGTATTTGGAAAATGAAGATATTTAAAAAAATAGTAAGAATATGAAGAAATTATTAATATTACAAAATAGTCATTTAAAAATAAAATAATATATGTTATACTCTTTATAGAGGGGAAGATAAACATGAAAAAAATTTATATTATTTTAACACATACAGGTACAACTTTGTCAAACATAATTAAATACTATACAAAAGATGAATTTACACATGTTTCTATTGCATTAGATGCAGATTTGGAAAAAATGTATAGTTTCGGAAGATTAAATCCATACAATCCATTTTGGGGAGGTTTTGTACATGAAGAACTTCACAAAGGGACATTTAAAAGATTTAGAAAAACTAGAGCAGAAGTTTATTCATTATTTGTAGATGACGAACAATATTCAAAAATAGAAAAAAGAATAGAATATTTTCAAGAATATAAAGATAAATACAAATTTAATGTGGCAGGATTATTTGGAGTTAGTATCAAGAAAATTGTAAGAAGAAAAAATTCTTTTTATTGTGCAGAATTTGTAAGACATATAATGAAATTTTCAGGAATTAAAACAGATGTATTACCACAAATTATTAAGCCAGAAGATTTTTTAAAGTTTAATGGTTTAAAATTGGAATATGAAGGACTTTTGAGAAAATATCAAAAGAAGAGTTTGCCAAAACTTGAAGAAATTAGCAGAGTGTTACAAGGTAACCGAATAAGTTATATATAAAAATTAATATTATTGTGAAGCTGAATCATGTAAAAATATTATAAACATGATCAGCTTTTTTGTTACAATGATTGTTGAAAAAAAGAAAAAAAAGATATATAATGTTAATATCTTACTTGCCAAAGGGGGAAAAGAGAATGGACGAAAGAGAATATGGACTGGTGCTAGCAGGTGGAGGAACAAGAGGAGCATACCAAGTAGGAGTATGGAAAGCATTACAAGAACTTGGAATAAATGTTAAAGCAATAGTAGGAGCATCTATTGGAGCATTAAATGGAGCATTGTTTTTACAAAATGATTTTTCGAAAATATTAAATATGTATGAAAATGTAAAATTAAAAGATATTATGAAAGTAAATGGAATAAAATCAGATAAAAATATATTTGGAGTATCAAATATATTTAATTTAACAGCAAATTATACGAAACAAAAAGGTATAGATAACACACCATTAAGAAAACTGATTAAGCAATATATAGATATGGATAAATTATATGATTCAAATATAGATTTTGGATTAGTCACATATTCAGTCAAAAATAAAAATCCATTACAAAAATTTAAAAATGAAATTCCAAAGGAAAAAATGGAAGATTATTTATTAGCAAGTGCAGCTTTTCCTATTTTTAAACCACAAGTAATTGATGGTGAAGAATATTTTGATGGAGGATTATATGATAATGCACCATCAAATATGTTAATAGAAAAAGGATATAAAAATATAATAATTGCTGATATAGCTGGAGTTGGATTTAGTAGAAAAACAAAAAACAGAGATATTTATGTTAAAGTAATCTCACCATCTGAAGATTTAGGTGGTATATTTGAATTTAATCGTAAAAGAATAGTTACTAATATTAAATTAGGATATTTAGATACAATGAGAAGTTTTAATAAATTACAAGGTCATATATATTATTTTAAATCAAGCGAATTTTCAAAAATGCTTGAAACATTTAATTTGCAGACTATATATGGTTTAGAATATGCCGCACAAACTTACAAATTATATAAATATAAAGAATATGATTTTGAAGAATTTATTGAAAAATTATATGAAAAACATATGGAAGCTGAAAAGATATATAATAAAATGAAAAGTGAAAATCTTATTCAAATCGGAAAAGGACTTAATAAATTATTTTCAAAAGGTTTAGGAATTTGTATTGTAAAAGATTTATACATGGACAAACCTACATCAAAATTTTCAAATTATGTATTTAATTTTGTAAAAGATTATATAGTTGCAGCAAAAGCACTAATTGAATTAAAAAATTATATGGGAAAGGAATAAAAAATAATGAATATATTAGGAATAGTAGTATCATATTTATATATAGGTTTGGCAATAATTGCAGCAAAAGGTTTTGAAAAAAAAGGAAAAGAAGCAAGTAGAAAGTTTATACATATAATGTTAGGAAATTGGTGGATAATTGCAATGTATTTTTTCACAAATGTATGGTTTGCAATGTTTGTGCCAGCTACATTTATAATTATAAATTATTTATCTTATAAAAAAGGTATAATAAAAGTAATGGAAAGAGACGAACAAGATGGTTTAGGAACAGTATATTATGCAGTTTCACTATTAATTTTGACAATTGTATCATTTGGAATATTTAAACAACCTGCTCTAGGCTTAGTTCCAACCCTTGTAATGGCATATGGAGATGGACTTGCAGCAGTAATAGGAAAAAATATAAAAAGTAAAAGATATAAATTGGGAGAATCTAAAAAATCATTTGCTGGTTCTATTACAATGTTTATAATATCAAGTTTATTAATAGGAGGATATTTCTTCTTTAATCATAGCACAATTTTTTGGGCTTCTGCACATTGGCCAGTTGTGTCATGTTTGGCAGGCTTTGCAATTACAGGATTAGAAGCAGTATCAGGAAAAGGAACAGATAATATAACAGTTCCACTTAGTACATTAGCTTTACTTTTATTAATTGGTTAAAGAAAGGCAATAGGTTTATAGGTAAATCCTTTATTTAAAAACCTAAATATTATTATACAAGGAAATATTTGGACAAAATGGATAGAGAAATTTTAAATGACTATAAGGAAAAAGATGACAAAATACTTTTAGCACAGATTTTAGACAAAATAGAGATGTGTGAAAATAGAAATAAAATTGAATATACAGATTTTTTAGATATGGCACAATTAGAATTAGTACAAAAATTTATAAATAAAATTAAAATAGAAAATTATATGAGTTATGGAGGATATGAAGATGCTGAAAGAAAAAAGTATATAATATATCCTGAAAAATTTAACTCTGATGTTGTAGCAAAAAATTTATCAAATATAATACAAATAATTAGAATAAAATTACCTGAAGATTTACGTGGAAAATATACACATAGAGATTACTTAGGTGGAATTATAAAATTAGGTATAGAACGTAAAAAAGTAGGAGATATAATTGTTGATAATGATGGTGCAGATATAATTATTGATAAAGATATTGCAAAATTTTTGCTAGAAAATTTAGGAAGTTTAACAAGATTTTCAAAGTCAACTATAACTCTTGAGAATATTCAAAATTTACATCAAGTAGAAGTAAAAAAAGAGGAAATAGAGATTATTGTTTCTTCTCTAAGACTTGATAATGTAATTTCAGAACTTGCTAGATGTTCTAGAAATAAAGCTCTTGATATTATTAATATGGAAAGAGTTTTTGTGAATTTTCAATGTGAAACTAAAAAAACTAAACAAATTAAGCCAAGCGATATTGTAACAATTAGAGGTAAAGGAAGATTTTATATTAAAGAATTATTAGGGAAAACTAAAAGTGGAAGAATTATAGTTAAAGTAGAAAAGTTTGTATAAATTATCTAATTAGTAAACAAAAAATTGATATATTATTAGATTGCTAAATCATGCTAGGTTTTTTAAAACATAATTAGCATTTTTTAATAATAATATATCAATTTTTATTTTTTTATATAAGCAATCGCTAGCACTTTGAGATTTTCTCATTATAGTCGAAAATTTAAGCAGGGCGAGAACAAATTAAAAATCATATTTAGTCATAATAAATGCATCACGAGTATTATTATAATATTTTTTTCTAGTTCCTAAATTTTTAAAACCAAATTTCTTATATAAATTGATAGCAGGTTCATTTTCTGTGTCAACTTCAAGAGTTAAAGATTTCATATGTAAATCTACACATAAATCAATCAAAGATTCTAAAAGTTCACTTCCAATGCCTCTACCTCTACAAGATTTTTTCACAACAATATTATTAAGCGTTGCTTCATCAAGACATGTGCTAATTCCTGCAAAACCAACTACTTCATTATTTTCTTTTGCTATTATATAAGTAGTATTTGGATTTTCAAGTTCTTGTTTTAAAACATTATAACTCCAAAAATTATCAAAATCAGAATATAAAATATCTTTCATTTGTTCTAAATCAATTAATGTCATTGTTAGTATTTCCATATTACACACTCCTTTTCGCATATGCGATAACCTTAAGAAATTGTGCTTTTGTTTTTTTCTTCTAAAGCTCTTTCAGCTTGAGATTTTCTTAGGTATAAAGGAATTAATGATGTTTTTATTCCTTTTTTATAATTATAAAGCCCAGCAAGCCCTAATGAAAAACTACTTAAATTATTTTTGCTAGCAAAATTACAATTTGGAAAATTTTCTTGTAATAATTCTTTATATAGAACTGCACCATCTCCAACAAATGTAATAGATGGAATTTTAGATTTAAGTAAAGAAATTACATCATCAATTGTTTTAAATTCGAAGTTCCCAATTATATGTAATTCATCATCTTGGCGTTCGAATAATCCAAAATAAACATTATTATTTTTTGCATCAATTAAAGAACATATTAAGCCATTATTAGAAACATTATATGCTAATGCTTCAAGTGAGCTAATTCCTATACAATCTATATTTAGACTATCTCTAAAAGCTAGAACTGTGCCAATTCCAATACGTATACCAGTAAAAGAACCTGGACCAATGTCACATGTGATTAAATTAATATCTTTTAAAGATAAACAAGCTTGTTCTAAAGCTTGTTCAATAACTGGCATTATTTTTTCAGAATGATTTCTTGCGTCATCTACAATTATTTCTTTTATAATTTTCTTGTCTTCTAATATGGCTACTGTACATAAATCACTTGCTGTATCAATACTTAAAATTTTCATAATTACCTCATTTCGTTTCTATTATACTACAGTCAAACGAATTTTACAAGGTAAATATAACTTTAAATTCAAGAAATTTTCCTACAGCTTTCCTTGGGCTTCACTACCTGCCCCAAATTATACTTATTTAAAACTCTTTGCGTTTGATTGGAGTAAAAAAATAGAAAATGTTATCTAAAAAATTGAGGAATAATTTGCAGTTTGCCATAATTCTTATATATTTTGAATAAATTACGAATGTGACCAGAGTAGTGTTACAAATTCTTAAGCAAAAGGCATAAAGGGTCCTGTCTTCGGGTATAGTTGTACCTTTTGCATTAGAATTTGTTAACGTCACGTCGGGTAGCCGAGAAATTTATGAAAAATATATAAGGATTATGGCAAACGCTGAAAGAGACTCACTTTTTTAGTTACATTTTCTTTACGTAATGAGCAGCAAAGAGTTTTAAATAAGTATAATTTGGGGCAGGTAGTGAAGCCCAAGGAAAGCTGTAGGAAAATTTCTTGAATTTAAAGTTTGTTATTAATTAGTCATATTTTAATTATTGGTACAATATATATTAATAAAAGTTTGTCTGAACTATGAAAAAACAAGGAGGTATTATAGATGGAAAATGTAGGCTTATATCAAGATATAGCCAAACGAACTGATGGTGATATTTATATTGGAGTTGTTGGCCCTGTAAGGACTGGTAAATCTACTTTTATCAAAAAATTCATGGATTTACTTGTAATTCCTAATATAGATAATGAGTACAAAAAAGAAAGGGCAAAAGATGAATTGCCACAAAGTGCAGGTGGTCGTACAATAATGACAACTGAGCCAAAGTTCGTACCTAATGAGGCTGTAGAAATTACAATAGATAAAAATTTAAAATTAAAAACTCGATTAGTAGATTGTGTTGGATATTTAGTAGACAATGCAATAGGGTATTTAGAAGATGACATGCCAAGAATGGTGAAAACACCTTGGTCAGAAGAAGAAATTCCATTTGAAACTGCTGCAGAAATAGGAACTAAAAAAGTTATTGAAGAACATTCAACAATTGGAATTTTAATTACAACAGATGGAACTGTTACAGATATTCCTCGTGAAGATTACATTAAAGCAGAAGAACGTGTAGTATCTGAATTACGTGCTATTAATAAACCATTTATAATTTTATTAAATTCTGCAAATCCATCTTCTCCTGAAACTAAAGAATTGAGTACAGAATTATCTGAAAAATATAATACAACTGTTATGCCAATTAATTGCGAAAATTTAAGTGCTGAAGATATTAATACAATGTTTTCAAATTTACTTTACGAATTCCCAGTAGAAGAAATTAAAATTAGTTTTCCTAAATGGATTGATGGATTAGAATTTTCTCATCCATTAAAAACACAATTATTTGAACAAATAAAAAATGCATTTACCCAAATTTCTGCTTTAAAAGATGTTTCAAATTGTGTGTCTTCAATAGAAAACACAGATATAATTTCTAAAACTTTTGTTGATAAAATTATGTTAGGAACAGGAAAAGTCTGTGTTTCAATACAATTAAAAGATGAATTATTTTATAATGTACTTTCAGAAATGACAGGTATGAAAATTACAAATGAAGGCGAACTTTTCTCTATAATGAATGATTTAGCATGTACTAAAAAGAAATATGACAAAATTGCATATGCATTAGAAGAAGTAAAAACTAAAGGATATGGTATTGTTACACCTTCTATTGATGAACTTGTCTTAGAAGAACCTGAAATGGTGAAACAAGGTTCACGCTTTGGAGTAAAACTTCGTGCAACTGCACCATCAATTCACCTTATACGTGCAAACATCGAGACAGAAGTTTCTCCAATTGTAGGTTCTGAAAAACAATCAGAAGAATTAGTTAATTATCTTCTTTCTGGCTTTGAGAATGACCCTACAAGTATTTGGAGTTCTAATATCTTTGGCAAAAGCTTGAATGAACTTGTTAATGAAGGTTTGCAAACTAAACTTGCTAAAATGCCTGAAGAGGCTCAAATGAAACTTCAAGAAACTCTTGAGCGTATTGTTAATGAGGGCAGTGGAGGATTAATTTGCATAATTTTATAAAATAATAGTGGAGCCTATTAAAAATGCACCACAAATGTTAAACAAAAAAGTTTAACATTTAGAGGTGTATTTTTTAATTTATATAACAGGAAAGATATACTTTTCCATTATATAAAAATCCTCAATTGCTAGCCATTTGAGATTTTTTTCTTATATTTGAAAACTCAAATAAAAAGTAAATAAAAGTAATTGACGAAAAAAGAAATAATATATATAATAAAAATAATAGTGGGATTTAAAATATTATAAATATATAAGATGTTTGAAAAAACAACTATTGTTTTTAAGAATAATATAAAAGTAGGTATATTTATGGAATGGTTAAAAAAGTTAATTCGAAAATTATTAAAAAAAGATGAAATTAAATTAATAGAAATGCCAAAAGAGAAAGAAACAATTAAAGCGGTGGGGAATAATTTTAAATTAAAATTAAAGCAAAGTGCAGACCCAGAACGTGATGACAGAAATGGATATAAAATAATCAAAAATATCAGATTAAGGGATATGATATAATTATGAATATAGATGAATTAAAAAAGAAATATAATGATATTAAAATAGATGATTTAACTGGTTTTAAAAGAATCCAAGTAAAAGAAAATAAAGATGAAGAATTTTATCAAGATTTAATAGAAACTGTAAAACAATATGATGGCAAAATTTCCATAGCAAATGGGATTGTGGGAAATGCGTCAAAAGAAGGATTTTTGCAAGCAGAAGAAATAATTAAAAAAGTAATAGATGGAATAAATCCTGAGTGGACAAAAAAACAAAAAGCAGCTTATATACATTACCAGATGGGCAAATTAGTTTCTTACTCGCCAGATTTTAATTTTAGAGGAAGATATGTCAATTCTCCAATGGCAAATGATACAAGAAATATTTGGAAATCAGTTGTAAGTGGTGAAAGTGTTTGCAATGGAATAGCAGCATTAATGAGAAATTTATTATCTAGAGTCGGAGTAACTACAAGTGAATTATCTTCAGGAACACATAATTTTGTGTTAGCAGAGGTAGAAGAAGGAAATATAATTATTGATCCCACTTGGGATTTAAAAAGTACTTTATATGGAGCAAGGCCAATGTATTTTGGTAAAACTTATGAACAATTGCGCCAAGAAGAAGAACATATTTCTGATGCACATAAACTAGAAAATCCACCAGAAAATGTTGTAGAAATTACAGATAGTGAATTAAGAGAAATTTATCATAGTATAGGATATGCTAAAGAAAATGGAAAATTTATATTTCCACTATTAGATGAAGTAAATGCAATAAAATCAAAAGAATATAATAATATGGAAGAAAAATTAAATGATTTTTTTACTATGTTTACACAAAAATTTCCTAAAGAAGCTGTTCATTTATCAGAAACAAGAACAATATTAGAAACTTGTATATATGAATTAGGAATTGAGCCAGAAAACTTAATTACAAAATTTGTTTATGATAAAGATGATAAATATTGCCAAAATCCACATTTAAGTTTATTTATTGATGATGAAGAAATAAATAAACAAATGATGGTATTAGATACAGATCTAATGCAAATAAAAGGTATTGATATATCTGAATTTGATAAAAACTTTAAACTACATGATTTAAATAATGTACAACCTTTTTGGAAAAAGTATTTATCAATAGATGAAAAAACAAATGAGGAATTAGAAAAATAATTAAACTTGCAAATTAGAAAAAAGTATGATACAATTGCTCCATTGAAAATCATTAAATATCAAAAAGTTGTAATAATTTAAATTACAACATGAAAGGACTAGGTGGAAATATGGATAAGAAGCAAGATGCAATAGACATATTAAAAAAGTATAACCAAGAACACATTATTAAATTATTAGAAAAATTGGATGGAAAGAGAAAACAAGAATTAATAAAACAAATACAAACAATAGATTTTCATCAAATAACAGAATTGTATAATAATACAAAAAAAGAAATTGAATTTAAAGAAAGCAAAATAGAACCATTAAAATATTTAGACAAAGCAAAATTAACAGAAAAACAAAAAGCAAAATTTGATGAATTAGGAGAAAAAGCAATAAAAGCAGGCGAGTATGCTGTTGTAACAATGGCAGGAGGTCAAGGCACAAGACTTGGACACCAAGGCCCAAAGGGAACATTCAAATTAGATGTATATGGAAAAGGCAAGTATTTATTTGAAATATTAGTAGAAAATCTAAAAGAGGCAAATCAACAATATGGAATTACAATTCCATGGTATATAATGACCAGTAGAGAAAATAATGCAGAAACAGTTGCATTTTTAGAAAGAAACAATTATTTTGGGTATGACAAAAAATATGTAACTATATTCACTCAAAGTGAATTACCATTAGTTGATGAAGATGGAAAACTTCTTATAGGAAAAGATTATAAAATAAAAGAAGCATCAGATGGTAATGGTGGAACATATTCTTCATTGCGTTCAAGTGGCTGTTTAGCAGATATGAAAGAAAAGGGAATAAAATGGGTATTTATAGGAAGTGTAGATAATGTTCTTTTGAAAATGGCAGATGTAACATTATTAGGAATGGCAATAAGTCAAAAAGTACAAATTGCTTCAAAATCAGTAGTTAAAGATAATCCTTATGAAAGAGTTGGAGTATTTTGCAAAATGAATAGTCATCCAAAAGTAATAGAATATACAGAATTACCAACAAAAATGGCAGAACAAAGAGACAGAAATGGAGAGTTAAAATATGGAGAGTCTCATATAATGTGTAATTTATATACAATTGACGCAATTGAAAAAATTAGTAAAGAGACTTTGATATATCACAGTGCCCATAAAAAGAACTCATACATAAATGAAGATGGTGAAGAAATTGTACCAAGTGAGCCAAATTCTTATAAATTTGAATCATTTATATTTGATGCATTTGAGTTTTTTGATGATATTGCAATACTTCGCGGAAAACGTGAGGATGATTTTGCCCCAGTAAAAAATAAAGAAGGAGTAGATAGTCCTAAAACAGCTAAAGAACTTTATGAAAAATTTTGGAATAAAAGAACAAATAAGAAAAATCTTTGATTTTTCTTTAATTTGTTCTTTCCCGATTTGAGTTTTTGACTATAAGGAGAAAATCTCAAAGGGCTAGCGATTGTAGCTTTTTATATAATAGGAAAGTATAACTTTCCTATTATATAAAAACAAATTAATTTTTAATTGCTTAAGCTAAATTAGAAAGGATAAAAAATTAATGGAAGAATGTAAAATTAAAAATTTATATAATTTAGAAGAAACAATTGCAAAGCAATTATTGGAAAGTGCAACATATCCATGGGAAGCTTTACCAAAAATAAATGAATTTATAATAAAACTAGGTTCTGAACTAGATAAAAACATATATGAGCAAAAAGATGAAAATATTTGGATAGCTAAAACAGCTAAAATAATGCCAACTGCTTATATTGCAGGACCTGCAATTATTGGAGAAAATGCAGAAATAAGACATTGTGCATTTATTAGAGGAAATGCTATTATAGGAAATAATGCAGTTGTAGGAAATTCAACAGAATTAAAAAACGTTATTTTATTTAATGGAGTTCAAGTTCCTCATTATAATTATGTTGGAGATTCTATTTTAGGATATAAATCACATATGGGAGCTGGTTCAATAACTTCAAATGTAAAGTCTGATAAAAAACTTGTAATTGTGAAAAATGGTGAAAAGACAATAGAAACTGGATTGAAAAAATTTGGAGCAATGATAGGTGATAATGTTGAAGTTGGATGTGGTAGTATATTAAATCCAGGAAGTGTAATTGGAAAAAACACAAATATTTATCCATTATCTTCAGTTAGAGGAGTTATACCTGAAAATAGTATTTACAAAAACCAAAATGAAATAGTAAATAAAAAATAAGCAGAATATTAATAGTGATTGAATGTCAATAGTTGAGGTGGAAAACTTGAAAGTTTTCCACCTCAGTTTTTGGCTATTGAAAACCCCGTGTTTTACGCGGGGTTCTAAAAGCTTCTAGCTATGAGTAGAAAAAATCCTCCTTTTTGATATAATAAATGTGGTCGCCAACCGCAAATAAAATCAAAAAGGAGGATT
>CALXQP010000046.1 GCA_944390695.1 uncultured Clostridia bacterium | reverse complement strand
ATACTGTAACTGCTCCGTCAAGTACTCTAAGAGATCTTTGTACTTCTACTGTAAAGTCAACGTGTCCTGGAGTATCAATTATATTGATTCTGTTATTATTCCAGAAACATGTTGTTGCAGCAGATGTAATTGTTATACCTCTTTCTTGTTCTTGTTCCATCCAGTCCATAGTAGCTCCACCTTCATGAACTTCACCAATTTTATGTGTTTTTCCAGTATAAAACAATATTCTTTCTGTTGTTGTTGTTTTACCTGCATCTATATGAGCCATTATTCCTATGTTTCTGGTTCTCTCTAATGGGTATGCTCTTCCTGCCATTTTTTCATTTCCTCCTTTCGTTTTTATAAACGAACTTTTTCTTTCTCTATTACTTTATTTAAATTTCTTCTAATAAATTTTGATTCAAAGTGGTAAGATGTGAATTTTGAACAGTTAATGCAAGCTGAAGGCGTACAAAAGTACGTCGAAGTTTGCATTAGATGTTTAAAATTTGCAGATTGCCGCTTTCAATCAAAATTTTACCATTTGTAATGTGCAAAAGCCTTATTAGCTTCAGCCATTCTATGTGTATCTTCTTTTTTCTTAAATGCTCCACCATTTCCGTTTACTGCATCGATAATTTCACCTGCTAATTTTTCAGCCATAGTTTTTTCATGTCTGTTTCTAGCATATGTTACTATCCATCTTAAACCTAAAGTTTGTCTTCTTTCAGGTCTAATTTCTAATGGAACTTGGTATGTTGCTCCTCCAACTCTTCTTGCTTTAACTTCAAGAACTGGCATAACATTTTCTAATGCTGCTTCAAATACTTCCAAAGGATTTTTTCCTTCTTTTTCTTTTACTATTTCAAAAGCATCATAAACTATGTTTTGAGCAACTGATTTTTTACCATCTAACATTATGTTGTTTATTAATTTTGTAACAACTTTGCTATTATAAATTGGATCTGGTAATACGTCTCTTTTTGCTATAAATCCTCTTCTTGGCACTATTCTTCACTCCTTTTCTCTTTATAAAGAGCATTATCTCTTTATTATTAATGTTGATACCTATAAGGCATCTTAAGTTACTCTGAAAAATTCTTTTTCCAGTATAGTGCTACATAATCTATTCTAAATTTAAGTACCTTAATTTAGTAAATTGTGTGCACTAACTCATACTTTTATTTTTTTGGACGTTTAGCTCCATATTTTGAACGACCTTGCATTCTGTCTTTAACTCCTGCTGTATCTAATGTTCCTCTTATAATATGGTATCTAACACCTGGAAGGTCTTTTAATCTTCCTCCTCTAATTAGAACTACACTGTGTTCTTGTAAGTTATGTCCTATACATGGGATATAAGATGTAACTTCATACCCATTTGAAAGTCTAACTCTGGCAACTTTTCTTAAAGCTGAGTTTGGTTTTTTAGGTGTTACTGTTTTTACAACTGTACATACACCTCTTTTTTGTGGAGCTCTATTATTTGTTAATGTTTTGTTTTTTGAATTCCATCCATGTTGTAGAGCTGGCGCTGTAGATTTTGCCTTTGTTGTCTCTCTTCCTTTTCTTACTAATTGATTAATTGTTGGCACTTAAATTTCACCTCTTTCCTTTATTTTATAATCTAAAAACCGCTTTGAAATTGCCATTTTATGGCTATTTTCATCGCGGTTTATATTTTATCATCTTTTCCCTATTATGTCAATATTTTTCACATATTTTTTAATATTTTCCCTCTGGCAAACCTTTAGTAGAGTTAACAGCAAATATTCTTTTTAATATATATTTTAATTTACTAAATAATGTAATACAGCCTATAATATCAGTTCTGTTACTATATCTAGCATCTTTGCAGATTTTTTCAATAATCTTTTTCTCTTTTTTAGTTAAATTGGCTTTTTCTATATATGCTAAATTATATGTTATTTCTGGAACTTCTTCTGGCTTTCCTTCTTGGTAACCTAAAAATGTCATTGCATAATTATACATTAATTCTCTTAAATCATAATTATATTTATTTGCAAATTCTGTAAAGACTTCACATACTGATGTATCTATTTTATCTACTGTATCTTCATCAAATAATTTTCCCTCTGCTGATGCATAATCTGTTAAAATTGCCTTTATTGTTTCTTTATCTTTTTTTGTTCTTAGCAAAATATTTTCATTTAATCTATTTTGTGGATATATCTTTATTTCATCTCCATTACTTATTTGTGCTTTATATACAATTTCTCCAGCTTCACATTTGGCAATTATATTTACTAATACAGGTTTTTCTTTAATTTCATGTTTTTGCTCTACTTTTTCCTCAAAAGTTATTATTTCTTTCTCATTATTTTCTTCTACTTTTTGTATGTCTTGAGTTTGCTTTTCTGCAATTTCTTCTACAATTGCTTTTGCTATTTTTTCTATTTCAGATAATAATTTTCTTTCTTTATCATCAACATTGTTAGTTTCTAATTTTTGAACTTCCTGTTCTTCTACATCTTTATATTCTTCTACTTCAAATTTTTCTGGTTTAAACTCCTCTAGTTCAAATTCTCCAACTTCTTCAAATGGCTCTATTTTTAATTCTTCAATCGGCTCAAATTCTTCTACATAAAGTTCTTCTACATCCATATTCTCAACAGTTAATGGTAATTCAAAGGATTCTTCTTCATATTTTTCTTGGTCAACTTGTTCTATATTTTCTACAGCTACTACAGTTTCATCAAAACTTGCTTCTTCATTTTTCTCAATTTCTTCAACTGCATCTATTTGTTTTGATATTTGCTCTGTTTTTAAAATACTTTCTAAATTCCCATTTTTTAAATTTCTTTTTGCTCTTGCTAATGATTCTAGCTCTATTTCAGCTTGATCTTCTGTTCTTTCTATTCTTTGAACTCTTATTTTATTAACCATATATTTTTTTTCTTGTATTTCATTTTCTATTTTTGCCTGTTTTGAAAGTTCTGGTACTCTATGGAATCTTTCAAAAAATTCTTGTTTTTGCATTTCATATTTTATATTTTTGTTTTCTTGAGCAATTATCTCTTCTACTAATTCTTCTCTTTCTTCTTCTATTTTACATATTTTTCTTATTTTTTCTGTTATTAAATTATCAATTTTTGAACCTATTTCGTTTTTTACTGCCAAAAATTTTGCATTAAGTTTATTTTGTAGCTCTTGACTTTGGTTTCCTAGTTTAGAAATTTGATCTCCAAGTATATTAATTTTTTCAATATCTGCATTAAAAACATCATTTTTCGCTCTATTTCTCTCTTGAGCTAATGATGTTCTTGTTTTTTCTATATCAGAAATTTCTTTTTTGATATTTTTTGCTTCATTGTTAAATTCTTTTACTATTTCTTGTATCTTTTCAAATTCATCCATCTTACTATTTTTACCAAGTAATTGCTTACTTAATAAACTCCCTTCTTTAGTTATAAATTCTTACATATTCACATTTTAACATAACAATTTTTTTTGTACAAGTATTTTTTGTAAAATTATTTGTTTTTTTATCATTTTTAATCGATTAATATGATATCTAGTAATTCTAGTTTCTTATACAAAGAAAAAAGCAATATTTTCAGATTTCTCTTAAAATATTACTTTCTATTTTACTCAATTTCTAACATTTTTAATCTTTCTATAGCTCTATCTGCAAGCTTTCCATATTTCAATTTTTTGTCTTTTATTTTTTCACCCAATTCTGGAACAATCCCAAAATTTGCATTCATAGGTTGAAATTTATTATTTTCTGTAGATATATAATTAGCAAGTGCTCCTATAATAGTTTCTATAGGAAATTCTAGTTTACTTTGTTTATTGTATTTTCTGCAAGCATTTAATGAAGCAACAATTCCAGAAGAAATTGATTCTACATATCCTTCTACACCAGTTATTTGACCTGCAAAAAATATATTATTATTAGTTTTCAAATTATATGTATTATCCAATAATTTTGTTGAATTTATATAAGTATTTCTATGCATTACGCCATATTTTACAAACTCAGCATTTTCTAAACCTGGTATAATACTAAATACTCTTTTTTGTTCTCCATACTTTAAATTTGTTTGAAAACCAACCATATTATATATTATTCCATTTTTATCATCTTGTCTTAGTTGAACAACTGCATATGGCCTTTTCCCTGTTCTTGGGTCATCAAAACCAACAGGTTTTAACGGTCCAAATCTTAAAGTATCTAGACCTCTTTTTGCCATTACCTCAACAGGCATACAGCCTTCAAAAATTTCTCTTTTTTCAAATTCATGTAATGTCACTATTTCTGCATTTACTAATTCTTTTACAAAATTCTCATATTGTTCTTTATTCATTGGCAAATTAATATAACTTGCATCTTGAACTTTTAATCTATTTTTCCATTCTTCAATAGTTTCATCTTTCTTTTTTTCTTGGTCATATCTATTTCCAAAAAAAGCTATATCAAAATTTATACTTTCTTTTGTTATTATAGGTGCTGCCGCGTCATAAAAATATAATTTATCTTGTCCAGTAATTTTAGAAATTTCCTCAACCATCCCTTGTGAAGTAAGTGGTCCTGTTGCAATTATAACAATTCCATTAGCTGCCATTTCTTCTATATTTATGACCTCTTCATGTATTATTTCTATTAATGAATTTTTTTCAATTTCTCTAGTTACTTTTTCGGCAAACAATTCTCTATCTACAGCTAATGCCTGTCCTGCTGGAACTTGTGTTTCATCTGCGATTTTTATTAATAAAGAATCTAAATATCTCAACTCTTCTTTTAATAAACCACATGCATTTGTATGTAAATTTGATTTAAACGAATTGCTACATACTATTTCTGCTAAATTTTTATTAGTATGAGCTTCTGAAAATTTTATTGGTTTCATTTCATATAATTTAACTTTTATTCCTTTTTTAGCAATTTGATAAGCAGCTTCGCTCCCTGCAAGCCCACCACCAATTACTACTATATAATCATTCATATCTATCCCTTCCTGGCAAAAAGTGAAAAAAGAGAACCGGCACCAAATTAGCAAAATGGCCCAAACCAGCTAGCCAAGCGACCCACAGCAAAAAAGGCAAAAAGAGAACCGGCACCAATTTACTCAAATAATTTCATTATATCATCTTGAGAAAGCCTACTAATAAATGATGTTTTTGTATCAAGCATATTATCAATAAGTTCTGATTTTTTCTGTTGTAATTCATAAATTTTTTCTTCTATAGAATTTTTTGTAATTAATTTATATACTTGAACATTATTTTTTTGACCAATCCTATAAGCTCTATCAGTAGCTTGATTTTCAGCAGAAGCATTCCACCAAGGATCATAATGTATAACCATATCTGCACCTGTCAAGTTTAATCCTGTTCCTCCTGCTTTTAAAGAAATTAAAAATACTTTTATTTCTTCATTATTATTAAAATCATCAACCATTTTTATTCTTTCATCAACTTTTGTTGAACCTGTAAGTTTATAATATTTAATTTCATTTGAATTTAATTCTTTTTCAATTAATTCAAACATAGATGTATAACCTGAAAATAATAATATTTTGTGTCCAGAAGCAACTCCATCTTTTATGATTTCTATACATTGTTCTAATTTACTACTTCCATCTTTATAATCTTTTATAAAAAGCCCTGGATGGCAGCAAATTTGGCGAAGCCTTGTAAGTGAAGCCAAAACTTGTATGTGACTTTTTTCAAATCCTCTTAAATTTATTGTTTCTGCAAGATCTTGCCTTGCTTGTGTTAAATAATTTAAATAGATTTTTTCTTGTTCTTCCTTCATTTGATTATTTAATACTGTTATCGTTTTTTCAGGCAATTCTGTTAATACTTGTTTTTTGGTTCTTCTTAACACAAATGGTTCTATTAACATTTTTAATTTGTTCATTGCTTTTTCATCTTTATCTTTAACTATTGGTATTTCATACATTGTTTTAAACTTTTTATATTCAAATAAATAACCTGGCATTATATAATCAAATATTGACCACAATTCTGCTAATGAATTTTCTATTGGTGTACCTGTTAATGCATATCTTGTATCAGCCAAAATTTCTTTTACAGCTTTTGCATTTTGAGTATTACTATTTTTTAAATATTGGGCTTCATCTGCTATTGCAAATTTGAATTGATATTTAATATTTTTATATAAATCTACATCCCTTTTTAATAAATCATATGATGTTATTACTAAATCATATTGTCCAACTTTATTTATTTGCTGTTTTCTCTCTTCTGCAGTTCCTTTAATTACTAATATTTTTAATTTATTTGTAAATTTTTGTGCTTCATTTTGCCAATTTAATGTAAGTGAACTTGGACATATTACTATTGAAGCTCTTTTTTCTCCTTTTTCTTCAATATATCCTGCAATTATTGATAACATTTGAACAGTTTTTCCAAGCCCCATATCATCTGCCAATATTCCACCAAACTTATAATTATCCAGCGTTTTTAGCCATTTATATCCTGTTTTTTGATAATATCTTAATATATTTTCAAGTGATTCTGGAACTAATATATCATCTTCTCCTTGCTCTTTATCTAATCCATTTACAATCTTCTTGTACTCCGTATTTTTATTTATTTGTGTATTTGTTACTGTTTTTAATAATTGATTTAAATACAAACTCCTATTTACAGGTAATTTAACAGTTCCTTTTTCAAGATCTTTATAATTTATATCCATTCCAGTAATCAATTTATCTATAAATTCAATATCTGGATTTTCTTCTAGGTCTATAAATCCACCATTTTTTAATTTGTGATATTTCTTTTTTAATGTATATTTTTTCATAATTTCTTCTAGTTCTTTAATATCTATATTCAAATTTTCTAAATCTATTGATAACAAGTTGTTTTCAACTTTTACTCCTAAACTTCCTATTTTAGGTTGTTTTATTTCTCTTGTTTTGAAATTATCTGTTACCATTATCTCGAATTTTTGCATATATTCATTTATATCATTTACTAGAAAATTATAAATTTTCTCTTCATTTGGTAATATAAAACATTCTTTTTTAGCATAATACATAAAACCTGTTTTTCTTAACATATTAATTGCAACATTTTCTGCAACAATATCTCTTGCATATTTAATTTCTATTTTAGATTGTAATGGATTAAATTCCTCTTCACCATAACAAAATCTAGCATCTGCAATTATATTTTCATTATCATCAAAATCTAAAAACATTTTTACAATTAATTTTTTTGGCTTATATTTTTCTATTTTGTCTTCATCAATTCCAACAAATTCGATACTATCTTTCATTTTTGGAAGTATTACAGAAAATAATTCTGGTAATTGTTCTTCTTGTAATACTAAGTCTGTTATAAAATTTTCTTTTAACATTTTCATTAATTTTAATGTTGTTTGCTCATATTTTTTGCTACATCTATATAAATTGTTTTGATATAATATATATGAATATTCTTTTCCTTGTAATATCTCAATTTCTCTTAATATATCTATTGGTTCACTTAAAACTATTTTGTATTCATTTTTCTTACCTTTTTTTATTACAAAATGTAAATCAGGTTCTTCTTTTAGTTGTATCTTTTCTTCACTATTTTCTTTTTGAAATATTACTTCTTTTTCTTTTAAGATATCAAATATTTCGTCTAATCCACTATTATTTAATAATATATAGCTTTCATCAATTGCTTTTCCATAATATCTATAATTTGAATTAGCATTTGAATTAACAAATCTGATTATTTCCGCATGTTTTAAAATAAATTCTAATAAATCTTTACTTTCATCTTCAAAATTTTCTTTTTTATGTACAAATTCTAATTTGCTTCCATATTTATATTTTTCTTTTAAAATCATTCTATCATAAAATTCTGCTAAATCTTTGATTTTATATAATCTTTGATTACCTATTTTAAATTCTACTTTTAAATTTCCTATATATTTATCATATATAATTTTAGGTTCTATTCTTATTTTTTCTGTTTTTTCTTCACTTTTATTTGTTTCTTCTATTTCATGCATTTCTTCTGTGTAAAATTCATTTACAATTTGTTTAAAACTTCTGTATTTTTGATCTGTATTTAAAGTTTTGTTTATTTCTACTTTGTTTTTCGTTTTTAACATCTCTTCATATTTGCTATTTTGTATAAATTCCATCATTGTTGCAACTATGTGTTTACATGCTGCATATCTATTTTGATAATCTATACATTCACATGTTACATCTTCTATTTCTCCAGATGAAACATGTATATGTGTTCTATATATTTCTTGTCCTGTAACTTTACCTGTTATTTCAAAGTTCCTCTTGTCTTCATAATTAACTTTTTTTATTTCTACTCTACCTGTTTTTACATATAATCTTGCTTTTTGTACTCTTGTATCTCCAGCAAATTCATATAAATCATTAATTACCCCATTTTCTACTATCATTTCGAACTCCCTTTATGTTTTCTTGGCTTATTATTATATATTATTTTGTGAATTTTTTCAATACTATTATAAAAATTTATTCAATTTTAAGTTCGTTTTTGTAAATTGTTTTTTTATTAAATTCTATTCGCTAATTGCATATATAAAGTTTTGGCGGTGATATTGTGTTACATTATTTGTCCTATATTTTTGATATTATTTAATTGTATATTTTTCAAAGAAAGATGGTATTTATATGGAGCAAGATATATACTTTAGAGTTGGTCAAAATATAAAAAAACAAAGAAAATTAAAAAATATGACACAACGCAAATTAGCTGAAAAATCATATTTTAGTTATGAATTTATAAGAAAAATTGAATCTAAAAGTGCATGTAGAAATACATTTTCATTAGATACTGTAGATAAAATTGCAAATGCATTAGATGTAGATATTCGTCTATTATTTGAGCCACTTGATAATTAATTTAAAAATTATATATAATATGCAAGAAAAAAGTGAATTAACACTTTTTTCTTGCAATAATTTTAGAATAATCTTATCTGACTATACTTTGTTAATAATTATTTCCCTTAATTTATTTTCAAGTCTTAATTTATATTTATCTTTTTTTGTTATATATCAAATAAATATGTTGATTCCAAATCTGCTTCAAACATAAGTAAAGCTAATGGATATTTTTTATATGCTAATCCTATTGTTCCATATTGTTCTTTTGGCTCTGTATAACCCATATGCCAACGAATTGCATATTTTTCTTCACTTGTTAATTTCATATATTCAGTTATCATCATTACAGATTTTTCTCCATGTCCATATGGAATTGTATCTTCTACTGTATAATATGGAACCTTTTCCCATACTCCTAAAGCATTTTTAGCATTTCTATAATCTATTTTATAAAAATTAGCTTTACATACATCATGTAATAATGCAACTATTTTTAATGTATCTTCAGAAACATCTAATTTCACTGGTGAATTTTTAACTTTATTTACAAGTATTTCATATACTTTCATACTGTGTTCTACTAATCCTCCTGCATAATCTCCATGAAATCTTGTACTTGCAGGTGCAGTAAAAAAATCTGTACTTTCTAAAAATTTTATAAAATCTTCTAATCCATCTCTTTTTACTGTTCTCAACAATTTTAAAAATTCTTCTTTCATATATTTTTCGTTCCTTTCTGCAATTATTTTTCAATTTCTAATTTTTTCGCATTTATAATTTCTACTATAGTATTTACTACTTCTTCGATACTCATATTTGTTGAATCAATATATTTTGCATCTTTGGGTTGTACAAGAGGTGCTACTTCTCTTGTAGTTTCAAGAATATGTCTTTTTATAATACTTTCTAAAACTTCTTCATAAGAAATATTTATTCCTTTTTCTTGATTTTGCTTATATCTCCTTCTTGCCCTCTCTTCTACAGAACAATCTAAAAATATTTTTACATCAGCATTTGGGAATACTACTGTACCAATATCTCTACCTTCCATTATAATATCTAGATCTTCTCCCATTTTTTGTTGTATTGGTGTAACTTTATCTCTTATTTCTTTTATTGCTGCAAATTTTGCTACTTCACTATCTACTTTTGGAGTTCTTATTTCTTTTGTTACATCTTTACCATTTAATAAAACTATCTGATTTCCATCTTTTCTTATTAATTGTATATCTATATTTTCTAAAATCTGTTTTATTTTCTCTAAATCAGTTGAAGATATATCATTATTTATACATTCTAATGTTACACTTCTGTACATTGCACCTGTATCTACATTTATTAAATTAGTTCTTTTAGCAATTTCTTTTGTTACTGTTCCTTTACCACTTCCAGCTGGTCCATCTACTGCTACAACAAATCCCATTTTAAACACACTCCTATTAATAATATTAATCTTCTTTTGTTAAAATAAATCCTGTTGATATATATCTTGTCCTATGTGCTCCTGAACTATCTATTGGATCATTTATTATTTCTCCATTTACTGCCATAACACTTGATGTTCCTCCATCTAGATTTGCTGCATTATATGCTCCATAATTTTGCATTATTTCTATTAAATCATTCATATCTGCACCTGGTTTTGTAACTCTTCTACCATCTATTACTAAAAATAATACTATTCCATCTTGTCTTTGACCTATTACTGTACGTGGTGCTGTTCCCCATCCACCATTTCCTAATACTGATGATGGTTTCCCATTAACAATTAAAAATGGTCCAAATGTTACTGCATCTCTTATTTTCATTTCTTTTGCTTGTTTTACTGTCATTTTTCCTAATACAAGTTTGTCATCTTCTGTAAATCCTATTAATCCACCTGAACCTTTATAACTTTTTGAAGTTATAACTTCACCATCTGAGATTGTTATTCCTAATGGATTTGCTCCATTACTATTAAAGTTTGGATCTTCAAATCCTCCTCCATTTATAGCAATTAAAGCATCATTATCTTTTGCCATTTGTGTTAAATATTGACCACTTTTTCCTAATTTTTTCGTATATACTGTTTTTACTTTTGATGGATCATATATTACTGCTAAATATCCACTATATCCTTTTCCTTCTATTTCGATTATCTTATAATCATCATTTCCTGGATCTTTTTCTAAAACTGCTCTTTCATATTCATTTGCATATTGTACTTGCTCCTCTGGTGTTTGGTTAATTACTATTACATCTGTATCTGTTATTTCATTTGATTCTTGTACTTTATTTCTATCTAGCACATCTTTAATTGTTTCTTCATCATAAAACCAAGTTGCAAAATATTGATGTGTCATTGTCGTCATAGCTGTTGTTATAAGCCATTCTCTAAATCCTGCATATGGCCCATATAATAATGTTCCTCCTGTTGATATTCCTAATGCTGCTAATATTAATACTACCATTAAAACTTTTTTCCATTTTTTTGTTTTAGCCTTTTTATTTTTTTTCATTGCTTTTGGCAATTCATCTATATCTTCTAATAATTTTTCTTCATTTTCTTCCATTTTTTTAACCTCATTTCTTTTTTCTTGTCGTATCTTGCTTATTATAACAATTTTTTGTCATTATATCAACCCTTTATTTAAATTTAAATTTCAAAAAGCAAAAATATAGATGTTTTTAAAATATGCACACAGATTTTTTGATTTATTTATAGCATATACGAAAAGCGGGTGCCTCATTGAGGCACCCGTAGAGCGTTTGCGTTCGTTCCGAGAGGACGGCTTATTCGAAGGAAAGCCGAAAGCCTGTAATCATAATGGCCAATCCGGCAGCCCCTATAACAGCCAGGACATCCATGCTACCAAGAAAACTGTTAAGCACAAAAGTGCTTACAGCCGCATTGGGAAAACATTGAGCCATGACACATATAGCGAGACAGCCAAACACAAGGAGCCCCCCAATGATCATCATGACCACAGCCACTACATCGAAAAGGTCAATGGAGCTTTCCCCTGTTGTGATTTTCTCCTCCTCGCGACCATAATAGGATGATGCCCGATAGCACTCAGAGGCCTCATACGGATAACGCTCGTTTTTCACAGATTTCATAATTTCCCTCCAAAAAAATGTGTGTGTGTGCGTACATATATGTAAACATCAAATCTAATCTTGATTCGATGGGAGTACATGATATCTGTAGTTCTAAAAGTCTACATAATAATTATAACATAAATAATAAAAAAAGTCAAGGTTAAATTTTAAAAAGATCACAGTTATGTTTCTTTTATGATAATTTTTTAAGCTATCTGATAATAAAATCTTCCTCTTATGCCTCAAAAAATGTTGAAACTTAAACTTATTAATTAAAAGAGTACTCTTTTTAGAATACTCTTTTACATACTTTCTTTAATTTTATTTGCCTTTTTTCTAATTCTTTGTATTGCTGTATCAACTGATTTTATTTTTGCATTTAATTTTTCCGCAATTGCTGCATATGTTTTACCTTTTTCATATTCATATAAAACTTGTAATTCAAAATCACTTAAATTTTCTTTGATCTTATTTTCCATATTTTCAAAATATTCTCTATCTGCTATGATATCTGATGGATCATTTAAAGTTTTCAAATCTAAAACTTCCATTTTATTCATATCATCATTATCCTCATAAGCAGCCGAGTTTAATGAAACAGAAGAATTTAATGGTATATGTTTTTGCCTATTAGCATTTTTTACAGCTGTAATTAATTGTCTTTCAATACACATATTTGCAAATGTTTTAAATGAATTTTGCTTTTCTGTATCAAATGATTTTACTGCTTTATATAAACCTATCATTCCTTCTTGAACCATATCTTCTTTTTCAGCACCAACCATAAAAAACTTATTTGCTTTTATAGTAACAATATCATTATATCTTTCTATTAGACATTTTAATGCCATTTGGTCTTCTTGTTTAATATTTTCTATTAATTTTTCGTCTGTCATTTGTGTATATTTATCTTCATTAATCGAAAACATGTTTCCTCCTTATTTCATATTGTTATTATACCCTCAAATTGCTTTTATGTCAATGATTTCGCCCAAAATATTTTGAGCAATATTTTTAAATTCATTTTCTGGTTTTGTAAGATAAATCTCTTCTTTTTTTACATTTTCTGTGTTTTTCAAATTATTTCTGTTTAAATACATATCTAAATATTCTGCAACTGTAACTCCTGTATTTATTAATTCTACATCATATTGTAATTCTTCTATTATGATCTCTTCATAAATTGGATAATGTGTACACCCCAAAATTATTTTGTTAACATGATTTTTCTTAAAAGGTTCCATATATTCTTTAATAACAGCTCTACCCTCAGCACTTTGGGCCTTTCCTTTTTCTGCAATTGTTGCAAGCATTGGACAAGCCTTATTTATGACTTTAATTCTAGGGTTCATTTCTTTTAATTTACTTTCCCATGCTCCACTTCTTATTGTCCCCTCTGTTGCTATCACACCTATCTCATCATATCCTTGTTTTTTTACATATTCTATTGTTGGTTCAATAATACCTATTATTGGTATTTGAAATATTCTTCTTAATTCATCAATTGCTTGACTTGTAGCTGTTCCACATGCTATTATTACAAGTTTTACATCTTTTTTTATCAATAAATTCATATTATCTATTGCAAATTTTATTATATCTTCTTTATTTTTGTTTCCATATGGGAAGTTTTTAGTATCTCCTAAATATATTATATTTTCATTTGGTAGCTTTTTTTGAATTTCTTTTAAAACAGTTAATCCTCCAACTCCTGAGTCGAATATCCCTATTGGATTATTATTCATAATCATTTTCATTCCTTTCGTAAAGCATTACTCAAAAAAAATTACATTTTGAATTGTAATATTTTCCTCCTCTTGCATCATTTTATTATTATACAGTATTTTTAAAAAATATTCTACAAATAATTCGCATTTTCTTATTTTTTTCATATTATATATTAATATTGGCATAAGCCAATAAGAAAGGAAGTTTTATTATGGAAATGAATGAAAAAAAACCTGAAATATGTCATCCATTTGTTGATATAGATGGCTTCATAGCTGATGGCAAACAATTTGATTTAGATATTACTCTTGCTAATGATCACAGAGATGTTATTTATGGAGTTGTAAAAGATTGCTTTAAAGAACCAGTAAGAGATGCTGTTGTAAAATTAGTAGAAGTAGATTTTAAATATGGTAAAAAAGAATTAAAACCAGTTTCTCATACATTTACTGACAAAGAAGGAGAATTTGTTTTTGGACCTCTTTGCCCAGGCAAAAAATATGCAATTCAAATATGGAAAGACTCTGTAAAACACATCAAAGTTTGTGCTAAATGTCATCATGAAGGAAATTGCCTAAAAGGCATTGAACTTGATTGTGACTACAAAGATGATTTCAAGCCATGCGAAAAAAAAGATGATGACTGCGACATCTGCAAGTAAAAAAAAGGCAAAAAGAGAACCGGCACCAAATTAACAAAAAGGCGCAAACCAGCTAGCCAAGCAACCCAGAGCGAAAAAAGCAAAAAGAGAACCGGCACCAAATTAACAAAAAGGCGCAAACCAGCTAGCCAAGCAACCCAGAGCGAAAAAAGCAAAAAGAGAACCGGCACCAATTTAGCAAAAAACAGGGAAAAAGAGAACCGGCACCAATTTACCAAATCAGCCAGCCAAGCGGACCAGGGCGAAAATGGCAAAAAGAGAACCGGCACCAAATTTACATCATGCCCATTTTTTTAGCCCATCTTTTTCCTGTTTTTGCAATCTTTTTTGTATTCATACCATTTTCTGACCACATCATCATAACTCCAGTAGTAATTAAACCACCAATTACTAAACCTTTTACAAATTTCATATTCATTTTCCTCACCTTCTAAAAAAATTTCTTTTATTGACTAATTCTAGTATTACTTTTTTTGCATTTTTTATACTCTTGAAATAATACATATATTTCATGAATAGCAATAATTAACAAAAATAATCCAAAAAACTTTTTTAGTTTAGCAACTTCAATATTAATTGATATTATTGCTCCAATAACAGCTCCAATAAAGCCCCATATTGATATAAACTTTGCCAATTTTATATCTATATTTTTATTCCTATAATTTACAATTATTGCAGAAATTGCTGTTGGAATAAAATATACTAAATTAGTAGCTTGTGCAATATGTTGTTCTAGTCCAGCAAATACAGTTAGTAAAAATATTAATATTGTTCCTCCGCCTGCTCCTATACCACTAAATATTCCTGAAAAAGTTCCAATTAATATTTCTCTCATTATCCATCCTTCCTAATCATATTAAAATTAAATATTTTTATATTACAAAAATAACATTCTATATGAATAATAAAGTATAAAACACAAAAAAATTATTTTTAAAATATAATCTGGTAATTTTTTTAAAACTTTTGCACCAATATATCCTCCTAAAACTCCTCCTATAGCACATAAAAGGCCTATATCCCAATGTATATAATGATTTTTGAAATAAAATATTCCTGTAGTAATGACCATTATAAGCATACACCAAAGAGATGTCCCTCTTGCTTTTTTAGGTTCAATATTTAATAAATAAATAAAAGTTGGAACAAGTAGCATACCTCCACCTGTTCCAAATAAACCACATATAATACCTGCTAATAAGCCAACAAATATTTTAATAGCCACCTTTTTATCTTGATATGAATTTTGAGAATTCATTTTTTTATCTCCATTTATAAAATATTACTTATTAACATTTTTTCCAATTTTTATTTTTTTATTCTTTAATATTTTCATCTTTTATATAATATTTTGTACCTACCATTTTATCTGGTAAATATTGTTGTTCTACCCAATGTCCAGGGAAATCATGAGGATATAAATACCCTTCACTATAACCAAGTTCTTTCATTTTCTCAACAGGAGCATTACGTATATGCATTGGAATTTCTCCTGTCTCCTTATTTTGAACATCATATAAAGCTTTATCTATACCTAAATATGTTGCATTAGATTTTTTACAATTTGCTACATATACAGCTGCTTCTGCTAATAATATTCTAGCTTCTGGCATTCCTATCATGTGAACTGCTTGCATTGCAGCAGTTGCTATTACAAGTGCTTGTGGATCTGCTAAACCTACATCTTCTGATGCACATATAACAATTCTCCTTGCTAAAAATACAGGATCTTCTCCTCCATTTAATGCTCTTGCTAAATAAAATAATACTGCATCTGGATCTGAACCCCTCATTGACTTAATAAATGCACTTATATTATCATAATGTGTATCTCCATTTTTATCAAAAATTGCTTTTCTATTTTGTATACTATTTTTTATAACATCATCTGTTATATGAATATATCCATCAGAATCCATATTAGTTGTTAAAACTGCTACTTCAAGTCCATTTAATGCTGTTCTTACATCTCCATTTGCTATATCTGCAATTTTTCTTAATGTAGAATCTTCTATTTTTATATTATATTCTCCTAATCCATCTTTTCTTTCTAAAGAATTTTTCAAAATTCTATAAATATCTTCTTCTGTTAATGGATTTAGTTTGATTACCATTGACCTTGAAATTAATGCTTTATTTACTTCAAAATATGGATTTTCTGTTGTAGCTCCTATTAATATTATTGTTCCATCTTCTACAAAAGGAAGTAATGCATCTTGTTGTAATTTATTAAATCTATGTATCTCATCAATAAATAATATACTCTTTCCAGCTGGATTCATCATGAAATTTTTAGTTTCTTCTACTATTCTTTTTATATCTGTAACACCTGATGTTACTGCATTTATTTTATAAAACTTATATTTTGTTGTTTCACTTATTACTTTTGCAAGTGATGTTTTTCCACAACCAGGTGGTCCAAATAATATAATACTTGATAATCTATCTGCTTTTATTGTTCTATATAATATTTTTCCTGGTCCTATTACATGTTCTTGTCCAACATATTCTTCTAATGTTTTTGGTCTCATCCTATATGCCAATGGCTCTGCTTGATTCATATTTTTTCTCCTTTTAATAATTTTTATAAATATATCAAATTCTAACATCTTTGTCAATTTAAATAGACTGATGTTCAAAAGATTTCAATAATTTTTGATGCAATTATAGTATTTCAAAATAACATATGTTATAATATTTTTGGATTATTTTAAAATATATAATTTATTGAAACAAATTAAAAGATAAAATTCACAAATTTAAGAAATGACTTTACTACATTACTTAAGTTTCGGAATTTTTTATATTATAATATCAAAAGTGAAAGGATGATTTTTATGTTCGCATATATAAAAGGTTCATTAGAAATGAAAACAAAAAATTATATAGTAATTGATGTTAGTGGACTTGGCTATAAAATATTTATGGCTGAAAATGCAATAAACTCAATAGGAGATATTGGAGACATCGTTAAAGTCCACACTTATTATAGAGTAAGAGAAGATGATATAAGTATTTTTGGATTTAGAACTCCAGAAGAACTTAGAATGTTTGAACTTTTATTATCAGTTAGTGGAGTAGGTGCAAAAAGTGCTTTAGTTATGCTTTCTTGTTTTGAACCATCTGAATTTGCAATAGCCATTATTTCTAATAATGTTAAATTACTTACACAAGTACCTGGAATTGGTCCCAAATCAGCTCAAAGAATTATTTTAGAATTAAAAGATAAATTAAAATCTGAACAAAATGAATTAGATGAAAAGAGCATTTCTCAATCAAAATTAAATTCAGCAAAAATTAATGAAAATATTCAAGAAGCAATTTCTGGTCTTATGGTTCTTGGATATTCTAGAAAAGATATTGAGAAAGCATTTGAACATCTTGATGTTGAAAATTTATCTGTAGAAGATTTAATTAAAAAAGGACTTATATTATTAACTCAAAAATAAAAAATAAATATTTTTCTTTACCTGATTTGAGTTTTCGACTATAAGGAGAAAATATCAAAAGGCTAGCAATTGTAGCTTTTTATATAATAGGAAAGTATAACTTTCCTATTATATAAATAAAAAACCGGAACTAGTTATTTTTAAACAAATTTCCGGTTTTTAAATTATATGTAATTTTATGTTTAAACATTTTTCTATATATGTTTCTTAATTTCATTATATATTTCTTCATGTATATCTTCTATTGTCCTTATTTCTCCATTTTTTACACATTTAATTTCATACCAATTGTAATCTTTTGCAACATCACATGCAGCATTATATGAATCTATTAAATGATTTTTATCACTTTCATGTATATCTTTATTATTATTATGTGTAAATTTATTTTCTCTATTTGCTATTAATTCCAATGATTTCTCTACTGGCATATTTAAGAAAAATACTTCTGCTGGCACAGGTAAACCATATAGATTAAATTCAAAATCCCAAAGCCAATCTATAAATTTTTTTCTTTCTTTTTTGTCTTCTATTTTTCCTGCTTGATGTACCATATTTGCAGTAGTATATCTATCAGCTAATATTATTCCTCCATTTTCATAATATTCTTTATATTGAGTCTGAAATGTAGCATATCTATCTGCAGCAAAAAATGTTGATGCTATATATGGACTTACCTCTTTTGCATTTTTTCCAAACTCTCCTGATAAATACATTTTTACAAGTGATGAACTTGGACTATCATAATTTGGAAAACTTACTGTTTTATAATCAACTCCATCTTTTTCTAATCTTTCTTGCAATTTTGCAAACTGAGTTTGTTTTCCGCTTCCATCTGTTCCATCTATTACAAATAATTTTCCCATTTTTAATCTCATTCCTTCCTTAAAGCACATTATATAGTTAAACTTTTTCGTTGTCAATTAAAAAAATAAAGAACTAGATAACTGGTTTTAAAAGCAATTAATCTAGTTCAATAAACGGATTATAAAACATATAAATATATGATTTATGCTGTTATTTTAGCAAAAAGATTAGTATAAGTCAATAAATTTCGACAATTTTTTTAAAAATTATTTTTCTTGAAAAAACCTTTAACTAAATTAAATATTTTTTGTACAAAATTCGGCTTTTTGTATAAAGTCAAATCTGTTACATTTAGTATTTCTTCATCAGAAATTTCTTTTTCTTTTTTTACTTTTCTCTTTTGGAATACATTTTGTATATCATATTGTTCTTGAAGTTCTTCTTCTAATTTCTTTAATTCTTCCGCATCTTTTTGCTGCAACTCTTCTCTCTCTTCTGGACTTGCTAAAAAATCTCTATATATTAGACCTAATATTACAACAGTTTCTTCTTTTAAGTTTTGATTTTCTAAAGGTTCTTCTATTTTTACTTTATAATTTTCTGCTTTATTTTCTGAAATGATTTGTCTAAATGAAGCTGGTATTTTACTAAGTAAATCTACTGGCATCAATTTCAATATTTGATCTACTTCAGCAAAAGCTTCTGTATATGCTTTATCCACTTCTTATTTTCCTCCTATGTTATCCTATTTCTAATACATCTTCTGTTTTTGCAAAAATTGGTGTTGATTTTTCTTTATTCTCTCTTTTTAAATTATCAATTTCTTGTGTTACATTTTTTCTATTTTGAACATCTTCAGGCTTACAAAATGATTTCATCTTTTTCATCCATTCTTCATTTTTAGCTTGAACTTCATCTTTAGCTCTAACTAATTCCCAAAATTTTTCTCTTTTATAATTAGTTATCATTTCTAAAAGACTCTTATCTTCTATTTCTTGCAAATATTGTTTTAATATTTCTTGACATTTTTTTGCTTGCCCTATTTTTCCACTAAGCATTGCAGCTAATTGTGCATCTATTGCACCATAACATGAAACAATAATATTGTCTGGCTCTTTAGAGTCCCCACTTTCATTCATATCTTTTTTATCATATCTTGCAGATACTTCTTCCATTAATGCTACTTTTAAATTATCTAAACCATTTTCTCTTGAAATTTTCTCTAAATTTTCTTCTAATTCATCATAAGCTTCTTTATCTTCTTTTGAAATTCGCGCAAAATTAGAATAATATTTTATTTTTATTGCTTTGATTGCTTTTACTATTTTTTTTACATTTTCACATGCTTGTCTATAAACATTAGTATCTTCTACATTTTCTATATTTTCGTATCTCATGCGTAATTCTCCTTTGTTTATCATATACAGTTTCATTATAACAAAGTTACTATTTTTTGTAAACAATTTTCAAGAAGTTTTTATTACATTTTTCTTCCAACTTTTTAGTTAATATCATATTTAAGTTTCGACATTTTTTTGAACATCTAATATCTCTAAATCTTTAATAGATGGTTCATAAATGCTTTTTCCCATATAATCAAATCTGCTTCCATGGCATGGACAATCCCAAGTTTTATCTATGTTATTCCAAGATAGCAAACATCCTAAATGTGAACAATTTGGTTTTACTGCATATATTTTTCCTTGAGGATCTTTATAAATACCAACATTTTCACCATTTATTTCAACAATTCCTCCATTATCATTTTGTATTTGACTTAAATCACCTGGCTCAATCTTAAATTTATTTAGTAAAATAGAATTAACAGTTTCTTTTGCCATATTTTTTACTTCCCATCTATTTTTAACAAGATTCATTCTTGTAGAATCGAAAATTTCTGCATATTTATTTTCTTTACCTAAAATTTTATCTGTAACAATATTTGCTGCAATATTTGAAAATGTCATTCCCCATTTCTTAAAACCTGTACCAACATACATATTTTTCATTAAATTAGAAAATTCACCTATATATGGTATTTTATCTAATCCTATACAATCTCTTGTATTCCATTTAAATAAAATTTTGCAATCAGGATATAATTCTTTTGCTTTTTTCTCCAGATTTTCATAGTTCGCATTATCTGGTATAGGTTCCCCTGTTTTGTGATCACTACCACCTATTAATAAAATTTCTTTTCCATTATATTCAGCTGTTCTAAATGAATAAATAGGATCTTTAATATTTATATACATCTCTTGTGGTAACTTAGAATTTGTTTCTATTCCAATTACATATGATGTAGATTGATACATTTTTGCAAAGTAAAAACCTGGCATATTTACAATTGGATAATGTGTAGCAAGTACAACATATTTAGAATTTATGTTTCCCTTATCTGTTTGAATTGTAAATCCATCTAAATTTTTTTCTACATTTAATGCTATTGTAAAATTATATATTTTATTTTGCTTTAAAATTGCATTTGCTAATCCTAACATATATTTTCTTGGATGAAATTGTGCTTGATCTTTAAATTCTATTGCAGCCTCTACTTTAAATGGTAAATCTGTTTTTGTAACTATTTGTGCATCTTTACCTATTTTTCGTACTGCATCAACTTCTTTTTCTATTTCAATTATCTCATCTTGTTTTGTTGTATATACATATGCAGACTTATTCTTAAACTCACACTCAATTTGTTCTTTATCAATTATTTCTTTTATTCTTGAAATTGCTTGTTCATTTACATCTAAATATTTTCTAGCATATTCTACTCCATAATCACTTATTAAATGATCATAAAATAATCCATGTTGACTTGTTATTTTACCTGTTGTATTTCCACTAACCTTTTCTCCAATTTCGCCTTTTTCAATTACAATAACTTTCTTTCCTTGTTGAGTTAAATAATATGCTGTTGTTAATCCAAACATTCCAGCTCCTATTACACATACTTCTGTATTCTCATCTTTTTCTAATGATTTTAAATTAATTTGATTTTTTGTAGTTTCTATCCACAATGATTCCATTTTACCCTCCTTTGTTTATATATTTTTTCCATTTTTCCAGTAATAATACATTTATGTTTCGTTTAAGATTAAGTATTTCAATATTTTTCAGATTATTATTTTAAATTACTAAAAAAATTTAGTATAATAAAAATTTGAATATTTTAGTTAACTTATGGAAAAATAAAACATAAAGTGATATACTAAGAACAAATTATAGAATAAATAGAAAATTAGGAGGTATAAAATGGAAGAAAATTTAAAAGACAAACTTTTTAACAAAAAAGAAGCAGGTTGGAACAAAATTGACACACGCGAAAAGGAAGCAATTTTTACATTTAGTAATAAATATATTGACTTCTTAAATAAAGCAAAAACTGAAAGAGAAGCTGTTTGTTATGCAAAAAAACTTGCTGAAGAAAATGGATTTAAAGATATTTCAACTTTTGAAACTTTAAAACCTGGAGACAAAGTCTATTTTATTAATAGAGAAAAAAGTATGTATCTTGCAATTATTGGTACAGAAAAATTAGAAAAAGGATTACAAATTGTAGGTGCACATATAGATTCTCCAAGATTAGACTTAAAGCCAAATCCTTTATATGAAGATAATGGATTTGCATATTTTAAAACACATTATTATGGTGGCATCAAAAAATATCAATGGACAACAATACCATTAAGCATCCATGGTGTTATTGTTAAAGCAAATGGAGAAAAAATCACTGTAAATATTGGTGAAGACGAAAATGATCCAATTTTTACAATAACTGATTTATTGCCTCATTTAGCTCAAGAGCAAATGGAGAAAAAATTAAAAAATGGAATTGATGGTGAAGATTTAAATCTTTTACTTGGAAGCATTCCTTATGATGATGAAAAAGAAACTGAAAAAATCAAATTAAATATTTTAAATATTTTAAACCAAAAATATAATATAACAGAATCTGACTTTTTAAGCTCTGAACTTGAAATAGTTCCTGCATTTAAAGCTCGTTCTTTAGGTTTTGATTCAAGTATGGTTGCTGCTTATGGTCAAGATGATAGAGTTTGTGCTTATACATCTTTATCTGCAATGATGGCTTTAGAAAATGTAAAAACAACTGCTATTTGTATTTTGTCTGACAAAGAAGAAATTGGTAGTGTTGGAAATACTGGAATGGAATCACATATGTTTGATTATTTCATTTCTGAATTATTAAATAAATCTGGTGAAAATAAAACTAATTTACTTGATAAAGTTTTCTGTTTTTCAAAAATGCTATCAGCTGATGTAGATGCTGGTTTTGACCCAATTTATGCAAATGTTTCAGATAGAACAAATGCAGCATTTTTAGGACATGGAATAGGTTTAAATAAATATACTGGTGCAAGAGGAAAATCTGGTGCTTCTGATGCTAATGCTGAATTTGTAGCTTGGGTTAGAAATCTATTAGAAAAAAATGATATTAGATATCAAATTACTGAACTTGGTAAAGTTGATGTTGGCGGCGGAGGTACTATTGCATATATATTAGCAAATAAAGGTGTTGATGTTATTGATTGCGGAGTTCCAGTTCTTTCAATGCACGCTCCTTATGAAGTTTCTAGTAAATATGATATTTATTCTGCTTACAAAACTTACAAAGCTTTTTGGGAAGAATAATTCAATAAGAAAAAATATGAATGAATTGGTTGATACTTTTGCTAATAGACTAAATAAAGCAATATTATTAAAAAGAAATAGAAGGGAAAGTATGAAATGAGCGAAAATGAAATAAAAGAAAATAAAGAAATGGTTTTGTTTGAAAGCAATAAAATAAGAAGACAAATGTATAATGGAGAATGGAATTATGCTATTGCAGATATTATAGAAATATTAACAGGAAGTAAAGAGCCAAATACTTATTGGAGAGTAATGAAAAAAAGACTTTCAGAAGAAGGTAATGAGTCCGTTACAAATTGTAACGAACTGAAAATACCATCCAAGAAAGATGGTAAAAAATATAAAACCGATTGTGCTAATAGAGAAACAATTTTTAGATTAATTCAATCTATTCCATCTCCTAATGCAGAACCTTTCAAATTATGGTTTGCTAGATTAGCAGAAGAGAGAATACAAGAAGTTATTGACCCCTCACTTGCTATTGAAAGAGCTAGACAAACATATTTAAAGAAAGGTTATGATGAGGAGTGGACAAATGCACGAATAAAAGGAATTGGAGCTAGAAACAATTTAACAAATGAGTGGAAAAATAGAGGAGCTAATACTAAAGATTATGCTATTTTAACGGACGAAATTAGTAAAGGAACATTTAACATCACTACTCAACAGCATAAGGATATAAAAGGTTTAGATAAACAAAATTTAAGAGATAATATGTCAGCAATGGAACTTGCTTTAATGACACTTGCAGAGGTTACTACAACTGAACTACACAAAACTCATGACTCCCAAGGCTTTGACGAGTTAGAAAGCGATGCAAAAACAGGAGGTAGTATCGCAGGGCAAACAAGAAAAAACATAGAAAAGCAACTTGGTAAGCCTGTTGTTACAAAAGAGAATTCTAATGACTTTAGAAAAAAGAAAAATATTAAAGCACCAAATAGTAAGAAATTAAAATAAAAAAATACAAATAACATTAGATGCTTACACTTCTGTATTTGAAAAATTTTATAAAGATGAGAACGAAAAATATAATTTATACATGAAAGGAATTGGATTATAAAAACTCTATTGCATTAATTCAAAATCAAAAACCTCTGTAATTACTGATATTTCGGCATTTCAGAGGTTTTATATTTTGGTGAGCCAGGAGGGATTCGAACCCCCGACCCCAGGCTTAGAAGGCCTGTGCTCTATCCAACTGAGCTACTGACCCATTTATTGACAAGAAATATAATAACATAAATTTATTAATCTGTCAATAATTTTGCAAAAAATATTTTTTAAACACCTAAAATTTTTGCTTCTACATTAAACATTTTATATTTTTTAGTTGTTTCATCTAATTTAAACTCAATTAATGTATTTTCTAAAGTTTCATTATTTTGTCTTAAATCTGTTGTAAAATATAATCTTATTTGTGGAATTTCCAAATTATTTTTTACAATTTCTTTAAAAGCTTCTGCTGTATGTTTATCATCTTCACATACCAAAATCAATTGAGGCATTGAAGAATAGCCTGAATCACCTTGCACAAAATTTTCATAAAATTCTTTATACATTTGCATTTTATCTACTAACTTTTTCTGCCATTCAGGTTCTCTTCTAAGTACTTCAAATAAAAATACTATTGATTTATTATTTTTAGTAAGTTTAACAGAACCACCTGTTGCTTTAAAAACTTTTCCAGAAATTTTTGCATTTAAAACAGGTTTTACAACATAACTATCAAAAGCTTTTACTTTTCTTAAATATGCTATAATTGTTTGATTTCCTGCTAATCTCTTTTTTATCATAGGAACTGGTTTTACATTATCTGTTTGTTGCCATTTACATTCAATTTCTTTTGATGTAAGTAAATATTTACCCATTTTTTCTAAACAATAAATTCTATAAATACCTTTTCCCTCTTCTGAAGTAAAATAATATCTTGTTAATATTTTTGATTTTACTAATTGCTCTAATTTATTATTTAATTTATCTTGAGACTTTGGATTAATACCTTTCCATTCAAGCATTTGATATATTTGCCTTGAAGTTATAAATTCAAATTCATTTACTAATTCTAAAATAGTAAAATGTATATCTGATATGTGTCCTATATTTATTTTGTGTATTATTTGATTCATAGAAACATATCCATCTTTCCCATCAAATGTCTTTATTTCACCTTCTCTTACAGCAAATGGTGATACCTGTGCTTTAATTTGGTTATCTTCAACCATTTTTATTCCTCCTTTTTATATTGTTAGAATTTACTTACAATATCTGACATTATAATACTACTAATTTAATTTTTTTCTTTTCTGGTATTATTTTTTTTATATAAACATCTATTGGCTGACCATATTCTAGTTTATCTGTATATTCTACCATACCAACTAAATTTGGTGTTAATTCAATAAATATTCCATTCTTTTTTTCTTCTGTATTTCTTACAATTCCTTTTACTGTCATCCCTTCTTTAAAGTTTTTGACATTTTCATCCCATGTTCCTAAACAGTCTTTATATGATAGATTTATTTTTTTAGTTTCTTCATTCACTTCTTTTACCATACATTTAACTTTTTGTCCAATTTGTAATCTTTCTTCTGGAGATTTTATTCTAACTACAGATAAATCTTCTATAAATGCTAACCCTACTGGTCCATTATCTATTTCAATAAATGCTCCATATGGCTTTATTCCAGTAACAGTTCCATTTACAATCTGCCCTTTTTTTAATTCCATTTAATCTCATTCCTTTCCCAAGGAACAAATCTGGCTGGAAAATAATTAAATTTCTCAACCTTCTCTCCTTTTTCTTTTGTTTAGCATATATATTATTATATCCCTTTTATTATAAGTTTTCAACTATTTTACTAATTTTTTTACCTCTTCTTTTTTTAAATATCTCCATTTTCCAAGTTCAAGATTTTTTACTTCTAATGTTCCAATTTTGCTTCTATGTAATGCTAATACTTTTCTTCCAACAGATTCACACATTTTTCGTATTTGTCTGTTTTTGCCTTCATGAATTGTAATTTCTAATCTTGAAATATCTTTTTCTGTATCTGTTTTTAATATTTTTACTTTTGCTGGTTTTGTAATATAATCATCTATTTTTACTCCATTACGTAATTTTTCAACTTCTTTATTAGATATAATTCCTTTTAGTGTTACAGTATAAGTTTTTTCTATTTCATGTTTTGGATGTGTAACTTTATATACAAAATCTCCATCATTTGTTAAAATTAATGCTCCTGATGTATACATATCTAACCTTCCTACTGGAACTATTCTTTCTTTTACTTTTACTAAGTCTAATACAGTTTCTCTTCCAAATTGGTCATTTGCTGTTGTTACATATCCAATAGGCTTATTTAATAAAATATATATTTTCTCTTCATTATTTTTAACTGCTTTATTTTCAAATTCAATAATATCTTTTCCTATATCTATTTTTGTTCCTAATTCAGTTACTATTTTACCATTTACTTTAACTTTTCCCTGCAAAATATATTCTTCACATTTTCGCCTTGATGCAATTCCACAACTTGCTAGATATTTTTGTAATCTTTCTTCCATATTTAATATTATCCCTTTCAAAAAATAATTTATGATATTTTCTATTTTTTATTGTACTATTTTTTATATTTTTGCATATTATATATTAATTCCTTTTACTTTTCTAAAAGGCTTTATATAGATTTCTCCGGTAGAATTTTTCTACCGGATTTATTATATAATATTCTTATTTAGTCTATGTTTTATCTAACTCTTGTAATATTTTTTGAAAATATTCTGGTAATGGAGCTTCTAAACACATTTTTTCACCTGTTATAGGATGTTTAAATTCTAAAGCTTTTGCATGTAAACATTGCCCTATAACCCCAAACTCATTTTTTCCATTTGAATATGTATAATCTCCTACAATTGGATATCCTATATGTGATAAATGTACACGTATTTGATGTGTTCTTCCTGTTTCAATATTGACTTGTAAAAGAGTATATTTATTATATCTTTTTAGAACTTTAATATGTGTAATTGCATTTTTTCCATTTTTATTAACTGCCATTTTCTTTCTATCTGAAATACTTCTTCCTATTGGCATATCAATTGTTGCTTCATTTTCTTTAATTATACCTTTTACTAAAGCAATATAAGTTTTTTTCACTTCATGATTTTTTATTTGTTCACTTATATTTACATGTGATTTATCATTTTTAGCAATAATTAATAATCCTGATGTATCTTTATCTAATCTGTGTACTATACCTGGTCTTATTTCTCCACCAATACCAGATAAACTATCTTTACAAATTGCCATTATTGCATTAACTAATGTTCCATCTGGATTACCATTTGCAGGGTGTACAACCATTCCTTTTGGCTTATTTACAACAATTATATCTTTATCTTCATATATGATGTCAATTGGTATTTCTTGTGCTTTTAATTCCACTTGTTGTGGCTCTACTTTTTTTATGACTATTTTATCTCCAGATTTTACTTTATAAGAAACTTTTTGCTTTTCTCCATTTACTAATATTTGCTCTTTTTCTATTAATTTTTGAGCCATTGTTCTTGTTATTTCTTCATCTATGCTAGATATATAGGCATCTAGTCTTTTTCCTTCTTCTTTTACTATATATTCCATATTTATTACCTTTTACCTTATCTACTAAAATCATCCATAGAACTACTTTTATCAATTTGATGTAATTCTTCTAATTGTTTTTCAGTAATATTTATAACTTTACCACAACAAGGATTAAATTTTTTATTTCCATATACTAACCAAATAATATTTTCTCTTTTTAAGTCTTCTTTTGGCATTGTTCCAGGACATGGATAACCATCAGTAAATACTATTTTATTTATTTCTCTTTTTTTGGTAAAACTTCTTACTGCTAAATCCCAATCTTCTGTCCATGCAGAATTGCCTCTAGCTTGTTTAGGTATAGTAAAATTATCTATATCTTTTACAGTTTTTATATCTACAAGTCCCCAAAACTTTTCATTAAAACATCCAACTTTTAATTTTGATTGTTTTAAAATTGGCTTTAGTTGTCTTAAAAATGCTTTTACTAAATCTAAATCTACTGAACCAGAAACATCTATCATTACTTCTGTTTCTGCCTCATCTTCTATATCATTTTCTTCTAATCTATATGCATAATTATTTTCTGCAATGGAACGTCTTTGGCTCCAAATGGTTTCTGTTTTTTCTACTTCTCTTCGTAATAAAATTTTCCAATCAATAGCTTCTTTACTTTGACCTATATTACCTAATTCAATTGTTCCTTTATCTGTATTTCTTATATCTTTTTCTGTTTTTTCTTTTCTAGCTTTGAATTTTTCTCTTTTTTCTTTTCTATTATCTTCAAATTCTCCTTTTTCATCAAAGCCCGTATCTTTCTGCTCTTCTTCTGTTTGTTTTGAATCTTGTTCTTGTGAATCATTATCTTGTTTTTGCCCTTCATTTTGAGAGTTTTGATATTCTTTAAATGCTTCTTCCCATAAACTGTGGTCATCTCCTTGGCTTTTACCTCCATTATTTTGATTTTCAGTTTGTTCCGAATTTTTATTATCATCATTTTGTTCGCCACTCTCTCCTTGTTCTTGGTTTTGATTGTCTTTTGTTCCTTGCTCTCTATCATCTCCTTGTTCCTTGTTTTGGTTATTCCTTTGTTCTTGCTCTTTTTTCTCTTTTTCTTGTAATAATATTTGATAAAATTCTTCTGCTGAATAATTTAATGCTTCTGGCATATTTACATATCCTTCTTTAATTGTAAATCCATCTCTTTCTAAGTTTGCATTTATAATAGCATCAGTTGCCGTATTCCAAAGGTCAAGATTTCTTTTATTTCCTGCCTTATCTACTAATCTATGCATATGCATAAATTTAATATGCATTATTTCATGTGCTATTAAAAATAGTCTATCACTTTCACTTAAGCTTGCAAAATAGTTGGGATCAACATATACATTTTTTCCATCAGTTGCTGCAGTATGATATGGTAAATTATCTTTAAATTCAATATTAGCTATAGCAATTTCACTACCAAATCTAGGATATTTTGCTAACATTTTTCTCTTTACATCATAAATTAAATCTGTACTAACATCCATTATATGTTTCTCCTTTTCTTAAAATTTTAATTTCTTTCATCTTTTTCATTTTGTACTTTTTCTGAATCTCTCGTTAAATGTGAATTATACATTTGTCCTATATCTCCATATGCTCTTACTCCATCTCCTGCATATCCTTCTGCTTCTTGACTTGTATGTAATTCTGAGGACATTGCTTGTAATTCACTTATTTTTTCTTGTCTTCTTTCATTATTTCCTGCCCAATATATAT
>CALXQP010000045.1 GCA_944390695.1 uncultured Clostridia bacterium | reverse complement strand
GAACAAATAAGAAAAATTTTCAATTTTTCTTTAATTTGTTCTTGCCCGATTTGAGTTTTCGACTATAAGGAGAAAATCTCAAAGGGCTAGCGATTGTAGCTTTTTATATAATAGGAAAGTATAACTTTCCTATTATATGAAAAAAGTTGATATAATATCAACTTTTATTAACCCCAATAATCCCTCCAAACATTCCACAAATCATTCCTGAAACAATTATAATAATTGACTGAATTGTTAATGAAAAATTCTGATTTACTATTCCTGATAATAAATATATACTTAATAAATATATACCTCCTATTAATGCACCATTTAATAATCCATTTTTCTTCATCTTTAAATTACCTATAGAACTTCCAATAAATATACTTATAGCTGTTATTACTATTATAACAGGAGCTATAAATTTTTCACTAATATTTGTATATGTTAATATTAGTGAAAATATAAATAAAGCAATTAATGTAAATATTATAGAAATAGCAACACCTTTTATTATATTCAAAAAATTCATGTTTTTTTCCATAATAAACCTCCTATTAATATATATATTCAGACATGCCTAAAATTATAACGAATAATGGTAGTTTTTTTGACATTTTAAAACAAGTATATTTTTTATCATAATCTATCAATCAAATAACTCAATTTATTTATTATTTTAATAATAATTTCTTCTCTTTCAAACTCTTTTTTATATTCTCTTTTTAATGATGTTGCAATTTCTTCTATTTCTTTTTCAAAATCATCTTCATTTACATTAAACCCTATGCTTATCAATAGATATTTAATCTTTTCTTTTTGAGTATGCACTTCTGTTAAAATCCCACATATTTTCTTATTATTTAACATCAAATCATTTGGTAACTTAATTTCCAAATCATATCCATATAATTCTTTTATTATATTTTTTATTTCTTCTGCAATATTAATTGTTAATTTTTCCAATTTTTTTATATTACAATTAGGATGTTTAATTATTGTCATTGCAATATTTTTATTTTCACCTGTGTGCCAAGTTCTTCCTTTCGTTCCTATCCCAGCTGTTTGAATCTCTGCAATTAAAACTTGATCTCCTTCTTGTTCTATTTTTTTTGCATATAAATGTGTAGAATCTATTTTCTTATAATATTTAATTAATTGGCCTGTCTCTTTTTCTATATTTACTATATTCATATTTTTTCCTTTCACTTTATCCCATATATTTTAACATTATAATTATAACATGTCTAGTCCTCCATATAAATTATACACATTAGTATAACCCATTTTTTTCATTAATATCATTGCATTTTTACTTCTTCCCCCATATTGACAATAAATTACTATAAGCTGATTTTTCTTTGGAATTTCTCTTTCTACTCTATTTGCTAATTCAAAATCTGGTATATTTATGGCTCCCTGTAAATGTCCTTCATCATATTCCTGTCTACTTCTTACATCTAATAATATAGCTCCTACAGCTACTTTGTTTTTTAGTTCTTGTATTCCTATTTCTCCATTTGCTAAATTTCTATAACAACATCTTTTACATAACATTTTTATCCCTCCTTTATATTATTATATAAGAGGAAAGCAAAATGGTGCCGGCATCAAATTACTACCCAAAACGAGAAAAAGGGAAATGACAACATTTCCCCACACTTTTATAATATGTATTTTTATTCCTCACTTGGTGCTTCAACTGGGCAAACCCCTGCACAAGTACCACAACCTATGCAAGCTGATTCATCTATAACAAAGCAGGTATCTCCTTGTGAAATACATCCAACTGGACATTCTGCAGCACAAGCTCCGCAGCTTATACATTTCTCGCTTGATATTTTATATGCCATAATTATCACCACCTCTCTTTAAGCCTATTTTGTTATAATTTTAATTACTGTTTTTTATTTCAGAATCTTCTCTTTCCAGTTTTTCTAATTCTTTTAATTCTTGTTGAAATTCTTTTTCTTCATTATCTGTTTCTTCTCTTATTACATCTTTTAAAACTGTAATATCTTTAACTTCATATTTTTTTATTTTAAAAATTTCGCCATCTTTAATTTTAACTTTCACCATTTCTTTTAAGGTTTCTAATCCATCAACTTCTCCTTTTCCATCAGGAGTTTTTACAATAGCACCAAGATTAGGCATTTTCTTTAATTTTTCTTCATATACATTTTGTTCATATTTTAAGCAACACATAAGTCTTCCACAATTTCCTGATATTTTAGATGGATTTAAAGAAATATTTTGTTCTTTAGCCATTTTAATTGAAACAGTTTCAAAATCACTTAAAAATGAGCAACAACATAGTTCTCTACCACATACACCATTTCCACCAATTCTTTTAACTTCATCTCTTACCCCTATTTGTCTTAATTCTATTCTTGTTTTGTAAATTGAAGCTAAATCTTTTACTAAGTCTCTAAAGTCAATTCTGCCATCAGCCGTAAAGTAAAATAAGATTTTGCTATTATCGAATTTATATTCAACATCTGTTAAAGTCATATTCAAATTATGTTCTTTTATTTTCTTATTACATAAATCAAAAGCTTCTTTTTCTTTTTTTCTACATTCTTCAGCATGTTTTAAATCTCTTGGAGAAGCTAATCTTAATACTTTTTTTAATGGTGACACAATTTTTTCTTCTTCTATCATCCTATTTGGAACTACAACTTCTGCAATTTCCTCTCCCTGTGTTGTGTCTACAATAACATTTTCTCCTTTTTTTACTTCTAGCCATTTTGGATCAAAGAAATATATTTTTCCTAACCTCTTAAATCTAACTCCTATTATTCTCTTCATTTAATTGTCCTTTCTAATTATGCATTGTAAATGTCATATTAAATAACAAATTATCAATACACATATCATAATTACTATTTGCTTTTAATCTTCTCTTAGTTTCTTCCACAATTTTTATACATTTAATGTATTTTTGGTTTTGTTTACTCAACTTTAGTAATAATACATTTATATATTCTAATATTGAGTTAATTTCTTCTTTTGATTTATATATTTCTTCTGACATTTGTACTATGTCAATTATATCTTTTTTTTGCATATTTAACAAAATATTTTCTATATTTTCATATATATTTTTATTTTTGCTTAATTCTAGTACTTTGCCTATACTGCCTTGTGCCAAAAAAATAATATTATTACTTATTTCTTGTTCACTATAATTTTGTTTTATATAATCTCTTATTTCATTTTCAGAAATTGGTTCAAAATGCATTCTTGTACATCTTGATTTTATTGTACTTAATAAATTATCCTCATTTGAACATATTAATATTATTGTAATATATTCTGGAGGTTCTTCCAAAGTTTTTAATAAACAATTTTGTGCTTCTGTAGTCATTGTATCTGAATTATTTATTATATAAACTTTTGAATTTGATATTATTGGTTTTTCAGCAATTTTCCTTTGCATTTCTCTTATTTGCTCTATTTTGATTTTACCATCATTTGGTTCTAATAATTGAAAATCTGGATTATTATCTGAATCAAATTCTATACAAGACTTGCATGTACAATTTTGATTTTCTTTTTGCAAACATAATATTTTTTTAGCAAATTCTTTTGCAATCATTTTTTTCCCAATTCCTTCTGTTCCCCAAAATATATAACTATGAGATGTTTTATTTATTTTTATTGACTTTTCTAATATTTCTTTGTTTTTTTGATTTCCTAATATATTTTCAAACAATATCTATTCTACTCCTCCAAATTTTGAAAATGGCCAAAATCTGAATGCAACTGTTCCTTCTATTTTTTCTAATGGTATACATCCAAATGACCTACAGTCTGTACTTCCTGGTCTATTATCTCCCATTGCAAATACACAATTTTCTGGTACAGTAAATCCTGTGAAATAACTTTCTTCCATATTTCCCTGTATCATATCTGTTACAACACCTGGTTGTAAATAATCTTCTTGTAATTTTTCTCCATTTATATATACTCCACCATCTTTTATTTCAACATATTCACCTGGTAATCCTATAACTCTTTTAATGTAACTCCTTTTTCCACTTTCTAACACATAATATAAAAATTTTTCAAATAAACCTTGTGGTTCATAATTATATGTTGCTATTGGATTTTCCAAATCAATTTTTTCCTTTGAAACTCTTGTTACACTTGGAGCTTCAAATGTAATTATATCTCCTCTTTTAGGCATTTTTTTAGTAGTCCTGCCCCATCTATTTAACCATAATCTATCATTTTCAACTAATGTTGGAAACATCGATGTTTGTTGTACAATTGTTGGAGTTCCTAAATAATATCTAACTAATAATGCAAGTGCTACTGCTACTATTATACATATTAGCCATTCTATAATTTCTCTTAATGTTGATTTCATTAATTTACATCTCCATTTCAGTTCTTTCGTTTTTCTTCACTATTATACATTATCTTAAAAATTTTTTCAATACAATCTGTGCTTAAATTTTACTGTTTAAATATTGTTTACCCTATTTTGATTTTGTAGGTACTTTAATTACAACTTCTGTTCCTTTTCCAACTTCACTTTTAATATCAATACTTCCACCATTTCTATCAAGTAAATCTTTTGCAATAGAAAGTCCTAATCCAGTTCCTCCCATTTCTCTACTACGAGCTTTATCAACTCTATAAAATCTTTCAAATATCCTATTTAGATCTTCTTCTGGAATTCCAATACCATTATCAAAAATCTTAATATATGCATCATTATATACAAAACCTACATATATTTTTATTTCTCCACCATCTTTTGTATATTTAATACTATTTGTTAAAATATTTAGAACAATTCTTTCAATATCATCTTTATCAGCATAAACAAGAGGAACATCAGCTGTTACAAAAGATTTGACTTCATGATTTTTCTTTTTAATTTCAATTGCAAGTTTATCTTGACATTTTTTTACAAGTTCTCCCAAATCAAATAATTCTTTTTTGGTTTGTTTTCTATTACTATCATTTTGAGATAATGTAAGTAAATCTGTTACTAATTTTGCCATTCTTCTTGCTTCTGATGCTATTACATTTAAAAATTTACTTTGAGTTTCTTTATCATATTCTTCTTCTAAAAGAGTATCAGCATATCCCATAATTGAAGTTATTGGAGTTTTTAGTTCATGTGACACATCTGCAATAAATTCTTTTCTCATATTATCTAATTTAACATGTTCTGTGATATCTTGTATTACAGCAATAACACCTACTGTTCTATCATTTTCTTTTTTAAAAGGTGCAAAATATGCATTAACAAATCTATCTTCAATTTGAAATCTTTCTTCTGTGTTTGTCCAATTTTCAAGATATATTATTTTTTCCAGATTTATATTCAAATGTAATCTGCCAAATATATCTTCAAAAGTTGTATGTTCAGGTAACACATTCATCATTTTCTGAGCTGCCGGATTTATTAAAACAATATTTCCATCTCTATCAAATGCTATTATTCCATCTGTCATGTGTAAAAATATACTATTATTTATATCTAATTCATCATTTGTAACCCCTGAACCTTTTATTAATCTTGTTTTAGGAAACATTATCTTTTTTCTTAAATGTTTTTTTATTAAAATACCCATGATTATTAAAATTATTATATTTATAATAATTGCAATTATAATAACTCGAAAATCCACTAACATCCTTTATCACCTTACTATTTTCTTTATTTCTTTATATATTTTTTCTGGTACATTTTTAACTGATTTAGAAAATGCTGCTTTCCCCATTTTATTCATTAAATCTGGATTTTTAATAATTTTCTCTATTTCTATATTCAAATTATCTTTTTTTAAATCATCATTTAAGATTATTTTTGCTGCACCTACATTTTCTAAGACTTTTGCATTATATAATTGATGATTTTGACTAACATTTGGAAGAGGAACTAATATTGATGGTTTACCTAAATTTGAAATCTCAGTTATTGTCATTGCTCCACTTCTTGCTACTATTACATTAGAAATATTCATTACTTCTTCCATATTGTATATATAAGGAAGAATTTTTGCATTTTTCACATTATTAATATCTAATTTCTTTTTGCTTAATTCTTCTTTTATATTGTCATACTGTTTTGGCCCAGTTGCCCAAATAATTTGATACTCTTTATTTAAATTATTTTCTAGAATCCCAATTATTGCCTCATTAATTTTTTTGGCACCTTGACTTCCACCAAATATTAAAATTATTGGTTTATCATCTTTTATTCCTATGTTTTGCAATATTTTATTTTTTTCTTCTTCAGTATAATCTTTTTTTTCTATTTTAACTGGTGTACCAGTAAAAACAATATTTTTTGCTCTTGGTATTCTATTTCTTGCTTCTTCAAAAGATATTAAAACAGTTTCAGCTTTTTTAGCTAACATTTTAACTGCTTTACCAGGAAAAGCATTACTTTCATGCAATATTACTGGTATTTTTTCTTTTTTGGCTGCCCACACTACTGGTCCACAAATATACCCTCCAGCACCTACTACTATATCTGGCTTAAATTCTTTTATAATATCTCTTGCTTTATTTGTAGCTTTTAATGTTACATACATTTTCTTAAAATTTTCTATTGAAATTTTTTTACTTAAACCATATGCTTCAATAGTTTTTAATTTATATCCTGCTCTTGGAACTAAATCATTTTCTAATCCTCTTGTAGTTCCTATAAAAATTATTTCTGAATCTGGCTCTTTTTCTTTTATTTTATTTGCTATAGCTAAACCCGGATTTATATGTCCTGCAGTACCAGCTGCTGCTACTATTACTCTCATATCAATTCATTCCTTTCTCTATTTAGCACCTGCCCTTGATATACTAAGCAATACTCCAACTTCACATAACAATATACAAAGAGCTGTACCTCCATAACTAAAGAATGGTAATTGCATTCCAGTAGCAGGCATTGAAGATGTTACAACAGCTACATTTATAATTGCTTGAATTCCGATCAAAGTAGTTAGACCTATTGCAACTAAACTTCCAAACATATCAGGAGCTTTCATTGCAATTAAGACTCCTCTCCATATGAAAACTGCAAATAATAAAAATACAATAACACATCCTACAAATCCTAATTCTTCTGCTAATACAGAAAATATAAAATCATTATGTGGTTCTGGTAAATACAAATACTTTTGTTTGCCTTCACCTAATCCTGTTCCAAATAATCCACCTGATCCTATTGCATATAAACTTTGTATAACTTGCCAACCATCACCTGTTGCATCTCTCCAAGGGTCTATAAAAGTTATAACTCTATTTACTATGTATTGAAATCTTTCCTGAAACTTTTCTACTGTAAAATAAAGTATTGTTGCTACAGAAGCTACTCCACCAGCAGCGACTACTCCTGATAATGCAAATTGCCAAAACTTACATCCAGCCATAATTAACATTACACAACAAGTTATAATTATTACCATAGATGTACTTATATGAGGCTCTAGTACTAATAAACCTATAATTGGTATTAAAAATAATAAATGTTTTACTAATCCTTTCCAAAACTTTCCTAATTCATTTCTGTTTTTTACAAGTATACCTGCATAAAACACTATAATTAGAAATTTTACAATTTCAGATGGTTGAATTGTTGTAAAACCTAAATCGATCCATCTTTTAGCTCCTTTACTTTCTTCTCCAATTAGTAGTACTAGTGCAAGTAAAACTACAGAAAGCCACCAAGCATGTTTATAAAATCTTTGAAATATCCTATAATCAAATTTTGAGGCAAAATACATTCCAATTAATCCAAGTACTGCAAAAATTAATTGTCTTGTAAAATAATAGTAACCATTGCCATATTTTTCTAATGAAGTTGGCGAACTTGCAGATAATAACATAACTAATCCTAAAGATAATAGTAATAATACTGTTATTACTAATGTAAAATCTACAGGATTATTCAAAAAACTTGAAAAACCTTTTACATTTTTCTTTTTTTTAGCCATTTTATCCATTCCTTCCACAAGGCATATATAAGTTTGAAAAATATTTTTATTTAAAATATTCTTCAAACTTTATATCCATTTTATATTATACTATTTGTAATCCTATAACACTTGCTATTAATGTAATTACACTAAATACCATTACAACTTGATTTTCTCTCCAACCAGATAATTCAAAATGATGATGTATTGGTGCCATTTTAAATATCCTTTTTCCAGTCTTTTTGAAAAATGCAACTTGTAATATTACAGAAATAGTTTCAATTACTGGTATTATAGCTATAACAAGTAATATTAGTGGCATTTTTAAATATAAAGCAATTCCTGAAATTACTCCACCTAAAAATAATGAACCAGTATCTCCCATAAAAGCTTTTGCTGGATAAATATTAAACATCAAAAATGCTAATACTGCACCTATTACAATTGCTCCAAATACCACCAATTCCTTTACTCCAAACATTGTTGCAATAACTGTTAAACACGTTACTATTATTACACAAACACTTGATGATAAACCATCAATTCCATCAGTTAAATTAACTGCATTTGTTGTTGCAAGTATAACTATAATTGCTCCTGGAATATATAAATAAATTGGTATTTCTATATATTGTTTTAATATTGGAATATATGTCTCTGTTCCTAAATTCAAACCTTTAATTAAATATAATACATATACTACAGATATTATTAATAACCCCAGCATTTTTAAGCTTGGTCTTAATCCTTTAGTATTTTTTAATACTAATTTTATAAAATCATCTATAAAGCCAATAGCTCCAAACCCTATAGTTAAAGCTAATATTGGCAATAAATTATTTGCTAATTCTAAATCTTTTGTTCTATAATAAATATATGAACCAATTGTTACAATAATCATTCCTAAAATTATGATTATTCCTCCCATTGTTGGTGTTCCTTGTTTTTTTAAATGAGATTCTGGTCCATCTTTTCTTTCAATTTGACCTACTTTTAATTTTCTTAATATTGGTACTATTATTAACCCTAACAACAATGTTATAACAAATGATAATAATAATATTTTTGTTTGAAATTCCAATTTGATCAACCTTTCTCCGTTAACTTTTGTATCTAGTCTAAAAATCTTTTAAACTATCCTATTATTTCTTTTATTATAATTCTTTCATCAAATGGTAATTTTTCTCCATTTATTTCTTGATATGGTTCATGTCCTTTACCAGCTAGAACAATTATATCAAGTTTATTTGCCATATCAATTGCTTGTTTTATTGCTTCTTTTCTATCTACTACAACTTTGTAATTTCCTTTTGTTTTCTTAATTCCTTCTTCAATCTCTTTTACTATTACTTCTGGATCTTCTGTACGTGGATTATCTGAAGTTATTATTGTAAAATCTGCAATTCTTCCAGATATTTCTCCCATAATTGGTCTTTTAGTTTTATCTCTATCTCCTCCACAACCAAAAACAGATATTACTTTTCCTCTTGTGTAACTTTTTACAGCTGATAAAATATTTTGTAAACTCTCTGGTGAATGTGCATAATCAATCATTATTGGTATTTCTTTTTTATTTGGTACCATTTCTGATCTGCCTGGAACTTTAATTTCAGCTAATGCCTCTATTACTTTTTCTGATGGAATTCCTAATTTCTTAGCAACACATATTGCCCCAAGTGCATTATATACACTAAATCTTCCAGGAATATCAACTTTTACTCTTTCATTTCTATCAGCAATTTTTACTCTAAAATCAACATATGAATTTGTTATTGTAATATCTTTTGCTAATACTTCACAATAATTATCAATCCCATATGTCATTATATTATTTTCTGGAAATAATTTTGGTACTTTTGATACTTGTAAATCATCTGCATGTATTATTCCATTATCACACATTTCAAATAATTTTAATTTTGATTCAAAATAATCTTTCATATCAGGATGTTCTCTTTCACTAATATGATCTTCTGAAAAATTAGTGAATAAAACTATATCAAAATTACAACCATCTACTCTATGTAATTTTAAGCTTTGAGATGATACCTCCATTACAACATATTCAACTTTTTGCTCTACCATTTGAGCAAAAGTTTTTTGTAATTCTATACTTTCTGGTGTTGTTCTATTATTTTCAAAAAGCATTTTTCCATTTATATATGTTGCAATAGTTCCAATTAACCCTACATTATGTCCAGCTTTTTCTAATATTTCTTTTATCATAAATGTTGTTGTTGTTTTTCCCTTTGTTCCAGTAACTCCTATTAATTTGAATTTTGTTGATGGATTTCCATAAAAATTACAGCTACATTTTGCTAATGCTTCTCTTGTATCTTTAGCCATTATCAAAGTTACATCTTCTGGTAATTTGATAGATTTTAAATCACATCCCTCTTGTACCATTATAACTTTAGCACCTGAATTTATTGCATCATTTATATAATTATGTCCATCTGTAGCAAATCCTTTTATTGCAATAAACATATCTCCATCTTTTATATTTTTTGAATTACTTTCTAGATTATTTACATTTATTTCTAAATTCCCTTTTGCCTTTAATCCATCTAAACCTACTAAAATTTTTTTTAATTCCATACTCTCTTTCTTTCCTTTCTTAGCACACAGTTTTTTTCAATTTTCTTTTTTTTTTTTTTTTAATTTTTCTATTATATTGTTAAAATTCCTAATTTTATAACATTATATAACTAATTTTTATTTTTGTATAGTTTAAAAA
>CALXQP010000044.1 GCA_944390695.1 uncultured Clostridia bacterium | reverse complement strand
ACTCAGGCCAAATCCTGAAATATATTACTTCGACAAAGGCTGAGCCTGGTACGAAGACCTTGGCATGGTTCAGCCATGGAGGAGTAATATATTTCAGGATTTTCCGTGAACATCCCTCAACTGTTTAGATAACATTTTCTATTTTTTTACTCCAATCAAACGCAATGATTTTAGAATAAGGTTTGTATGCATGTAAGGTTGATGGTAGAGGATTTAGAAAAATACTGTGCTTTAAATAATTTTAGAGGAGAAATGTTTTATGATTTTAGAATATAAAGTTAAAGATTCAAAATATAAAAATATTAATCAAATATTAAAACAAGAATTTGAAATTTCTTCAAGATTATTACAAAAAATAATTTTCTATAAAAAAGTATGTTTAAATGGCTTTACAACTGATACCAGAAATGCTGTAAAAATGGATGATATCATAACTGTTAACTTAGATTTCGAAGAAGATAGTGAAAATATAATTCCAACCAAAATGGAACTCAACATTATCTTTGAAGATGATGCTCTACTTGTATTAAACAAACCAGCTGGAATCGCAATTCACCCATCAATTTTGCACTATGATAATAGCCTATCAAATGGTGTTAAATATTATTTTGAAAGTATTGGACTAAAAAGAAAAATTCGTCCAATAAATAGACTTGATCTAAATACATCTGGACTTGTGCTTTTAGCTAAAAATCAATATATACAAGAATGTTTAATAAAGCAAATGAATTCAAACATTTTTAAAAAAGAATATATTGCTATTGTTAAAGGTCATTTTGAAAATAAAAGTGGTACTATAAACTTGCCAATTGCACGTAAGCCTAATAGTATTATTGAAAGATGTATTTCAAGTGATGGTCAAGAAGCGATTACAGATTATGAAATAATAAATGAAATTGGGGATTTATCTATTGTAAAATGCATATTAAAAACAGGCAGAACACATCAAATCAGAGTTCATCTAGCTTCAATTGGACACCCTTTAATAGGTGACTCCATGTATGGCATTCAATCTGAATTAATCAATCGCCAAGCTTTGCATAGTTATAAAATTTCTTTCATACATCCCATTACACAAAAAAATTTAGAACTAACCTGTGAACTTCCTAAAGATATGATACTATAAAAAGTGAAAAAAAAAAGAACCGGCACCAAATTAACAAAATGGCCGAAACCAGCCAGGCAAGCGGGCCAGGACGAAAAAGGCAAAAAGAGAACCGGCACCAAATTAACAGCACCCAGGCGGGCCAGGCCCCAAAAAGGCAAAAGGAGAACCGGCACCAAATTAGCGCCCGCCTCCTCCGCCTCCGGCCTCCGGCCACCGCCGCCGCCACCAGAAAAGCCTCCACCGGCTCCGCTTCCTGATGATCCAACTGCAGAATAAACTGAATTATTTATACAATCACCAATATTAACAGAATTCATTATATGTATATATGAATATGTATATATTGCTGAATTTGCATCAAGCATTTCTGGATATATAACTTTCAATTGTTTTAACACTTTTTCTGATATTCCAAACACTGTTGCAAACACCAAGTATTTTTCCCACACAACCAATGCAGGAACTTCTTTATCTTTTAATAACGAAAAATCCTCCATATATTTCTTAAATGCTTTCCACTGTTGTTTTTCATCTACACCTTTTTGAGAAAACACATTAGTTTTATAAGCCATAATACCTAAAATAATTGAATTTATAATAAGAACAGCTATCAAGCCAATTCCTATTAGGCCTTTAGAAAATTGTGCCATATAAATTACTATAGGAATTGCAAAAAACATTACAGCCATATACAAAACTGATGAGCCAATAAATTTATCTTTCATTTTCTCATTTTCTTTAATAAAATTTCCTTTTTGGATTTCCTCTTTTTCAAGTATTTCTTCTAATTTATTATTTAATTCTGTAATTTTTGTATATCTTTTTTGAAGATATTTTTCAATATCTTCTGTTGTAATTTCATTACAATTATCACTGTTTTCTTTTCTTTTAGATTTTCTAAAAGCAACTTCTTTCAAAAAATCTAGAACTAATTTTTGATCAGATTTTAAATTAATATCATCTTTTTCCAAAATAGTCATTTTTACAATATCTGATTTTGTTATATTTTTGCTTTTAATAACTTCTAAAGATAAATATTTTTTCAAACACAAATCTAATATATTTGCAGAAAAACTTGAAGTAAATGATTTATTCATTCCAGTTGTTATTACAAATAAAGCTTCTGCTGGAGTCGCATCCTCATATGGTAACTCTCTGAAATATTGTAATTCATTTAATGGTTTAATCTTCTTTTCCATTTTATGTAATCTGATAAAATTTTTTATTATTTTATACACAAAAAAGATTATAAAAATTAGTACAATTATTGTTACAATATCTCTAATTTTGTTCTGAAATTCTCTTCTTTCATTTGCTTCATCTGCCCATTTAGTTTCTTCTTCTAAAACTGAATTTAAAATATCATAATTATAAGTTCTATTTGTACCACTTATCATATCATTTGGTATTAAAAATCTTATTTCAACATAATTTCCACTTGAATAATTATTTATTACAAATTTAATTTGATTTAATTCTGTAACATAAATTTCTCCATTTAAGTCTTCTGTATGTCCCCAAACTCTAATATCTTCTTTAGTATTTGCATTTTTAGGTAAAGTAATTGTTCCAACTATTTTTTTTGCATCAATCTCAAAATTTTCTCCTATAAATTGCCAATATAGTTCTGAATAATCATTATACTTAGCAACAGCATCTTCAACTGTATATGATATTTCATATTGCCTTGTATCTGAAGAATTGTCTAATCCAACTCCCCATGCAATTTCAAATAATCCATCCGAATTCTCTAATCCATAATAACAATCTTTTGTAACATGATGCATTAGTTTTTCAATTTTATCAAATTCTTTATTCTTACCATTTGTAAGTTCCTTTACTTTTACATTTGTTATCTCAGAATATTTTGAACTATCTTTTATAAATGTTTTAAATAATGTATTAGTATCTGAAATGTCTATATTCCAGTTTTCTTTTACATCCATACTTCCATCTTCATTTATTTGTACATCAAAATACAAATTATTTAGTTCTAAAGCTGCTTCTGATTTTGTCGCTCCAAATATTAAGATTCCAAACATTATAATAAATATTAACAATATTTTTTTATTTTTCACTATTAGTCCCCTTCCTTTCTCAAGGCACCAATCTGGTTGGAAAAGATTCACTTTCATCCCACTAATTTATTTTTTATCTATTTAAGGTAAATCTGTAAGCCGGGTTCTGTCATTTAAAATAGTCATTTATCTAGGACATATATCACTATATGCCTCAAGCCACGCAATTAGAAGTCGCCGAGCAGACTTAATCTTCTATTTAGGTGTTGCTCCAGATGGGGTTTACACAGCCTGATATGTCACCATACCAGCGGTGAGCTCTTACCTCGCCTTTTCATCCTTACCCTTTAAAAGGGCGGTTATTTTCTGTTGCACTTTCCTTAAGGTTTCCCTCACTAGACGTTATCTAGCATCATTGCTCTATGGAGCCCGGACTTTCCTCTCGTAATTCCTTTCGAAATTTACCAGCGACTATTCAATTTACCAAATTTAGAATCTCTATTTTGTATTAATATAAGTATTTCCAGCACCAGCTTCTATTCTTATAGTATTTTCTCCCTCACCATATCTATTATCTGAATTTATATCAGTTCCATTTACTTTTATTTTACCAAAACTCATTTGAGGAATTATTGTATAATTATTTATCTCATCTGTAAGATTTAGATTTAATTCTCCAGACTCTTGATCTATTTCATTATTTCCAATCAATTTTGTTGTCATAGTAATTTTACCAACATTAATATCTAAATCTAAATTATGTGCTTCACCTGCAAAAACATCGATTTGACCTGAACCAACTTCGATATCAGTTTTAGTAAGTACATTTATCTCTTGAATTTCAGCTTTTCCAGAATCAACCTCTAATGATAATCTTTCAGCAGAAATTTTTTCTGCTAATATAGAACCAGCGTCTGTTTCTATATCTATTTTTGCAAATTTAGTATCTTCTGGTACATAAATAATCACTTTTCCATTTTTATCTTTATTAAACCAATTGCTTTCTTCTTTTACAACAATTTTATTATTATCTTGTGTACAGCTTACAAATTTATTATCACTTTCAACAGATAATTCTTCACCTTTTTTTATTTCCAAACTTGAAGATTCTAGATCAACATCTAATACTATTCCTTCTGTAATTTCCAACTCTGAATTATTTGATGATTGATAAGATAATTTTACTTTGTTAAGTTCATTAATTCCAAAAATAATTCCTAGTACAGAAATTCCAGCAAATATTGCAAATATTATATTCATAATTATAAATATGGCAGCTGCTATTGCCAAATATTTTATTATCTTTTTCATTTTATATCAATCCCCCCAAATATAGAAATCGCATTCACATAAATTGTATGTGAATTTTCTGTTATAATTTGTGTAGTTTTATTTGATACTCCTCCAAATATAGGTGTAGACTTTACTTTTATTTTTACATCTGATGGAACATATATATCTATTCCACCAAATATTGATTCTGCATTTATTACTATATCTGAATTTATTTGAGCCTTTACTAAATCACATTTTATTGTACCAAATATAGCATTTAAATTAGCTCCTTTAAATTCTTCGCTTTCAAATTTTAAATCTTGTCCTGAAAATGTTGCCCAATATTCATTAATCTCTTTTCCATCTTCACTTATTTTTTTTATCTCTTTATTTACTTTTCCATTTATTGTTTCTCTAAATATAAACCAAACTCCTACTATTACTAATATTGCTGGTAATAATAATCTCCAAATTATTTCAAAATCTAATAATCCTTGACAACATAATAAAAATGTTATTCCTATTACTAATGCTATTATACTTCCTATTTTTTCACTATCTTTAAATATACCTATAAAACTTGGAACTATTATAAATAATGTCCACCATCCATCAAAAAATATATTTATATGTGCTATTCCTAGTGCATTTATTCCAAGTATAACGCCAAGCACTATAAATACTATTCCCCAAAGTATATTTCCTATCTTATTCATTTTTATTCTCCCCTTTCTTTTATACATTATAAACAAAATTTCTCCTTATAACACTCTATAATTATTTCATTTTTTTCTTCTTCTGTCAATTCCCTTTTTCTTTCTTTTATCTTTTTGCTTATTCTTTCAACTACTGCTTGCATTGTACTATCTAGCTTTTGGGTTGAAAATAATTGTTGATCAAATTTTATTCTATTTTGTATTTTTTCTTCCCTATTAGCAAAAAAATATAACATAATTCCTAATCCTAATACTATTCCTAAACCAAAATATACATATTCATTCATTTTCTATTCCTCCTTTTTTATTTATTTTTTTTATTTGAAAATATTTTGTCCATATATTCATCTGGATAATGTTTATCTAAAAACTGTTCAAATCTATTTTTTGGTTCTATATTATTTCTTCTATCTCTTTGCCTTTCTGCTGCAACCCATGAAATATTTATATTAAATACCATAAATATTGCAAGACATACTGTTATTATTTGTGTGGCATGTCTTTTCAATCCTTCTTCTATTTTGTATATATATGGTTCTATAAATGTAATATATAATATTCCTGCAATTCCCCAATATGTGCAATGTAATAAACTTGTCCTACCATTAAGATCAAACATCAAATATGAATAATCCCATGAAATTGTATGAAATACCATTTCTTGCACATATGAACATATATATTCTGTTGTCCCCCCTAATAACATACTAATAAAAAACACATTTACTTTATTTCTCGTTTTTATTAATTTGAATGTTATATAATAGATTATTCCTCCTATTCCATACACAGGAGTTAATGGTCCATATATTACTCCTTGTCTAGATTCAAAATGCCCTTTTTGAAATAGAACCACTGTCATTTCATAAATATATCCTAATAAACTTCCTATCATAAATATCCAAAATATTATTGCTAATTCTTTTTTTAGTTTTCTCCAATCTATTTTTGATTGTTTTTCCATTGGTCTCCCTCCATGATGTTTAATTATATCATAAAAACAAAAAATACTCTATACTTTATGGAACATTTTGTTAAAATTAATAAATAAATAAGAAATTCGTTCTTGCCTGATTTAAGTTTTCGACTTCATAGAGAAAATCTCAGATGGATAGTGTTCGTAACTTATTATTGTATAAGAAAAAACAATTTTACTATACACATAAAAGGGGGACCTACTTTAGGTCCCCCTTTTGCCCGAATTCCCCATATGTACTAATGCCCCATATAGAAGACATCCACTTTTTCGCTGAACTCCAGCAGCTCTCCAATTTGGGAATTAACCCAAGATGCAAAGCATACGAAAAACACACCAATTGCAACTGCTATTACTGCACAGATTACTAATGTAATCCAATACCGTTTCATTTCTTCTTTTTCGTTCATACATATTCTCCTTTTGGTTCACAGGTTTTCCATTTATTTCTAAATGGCCGGACTATATATCAAACGTGAATTTAGTTCACGTATATCTATATTATACATTATTTTTGTTTAAAGGTCAATAAATTGAATCTTTTAGTTTAGGTATTTCTTCGAATTTGTAGCCATGGAAGGCTGGGAGCACATTCGAAGAAATATCGCAACTTAAACTTGTAAACACTTGTATTTTTCGCTTTTTTGTGGCATAATGTATATGTATTTGAAGGTTTAGTTTGAAAGAAATTATCACAAGACTTTCATCACTGTGTGTGTCTTTGAGCAAAACAAGAAAGGAATGGAATTTTAGATGAACAATAATTTAAAAAAATTAGAATTTGACAAAATTTTAGCAATAGTTTCAAACTATTGTAAAACATATATAGAAAAAAAACATGTAGAAGAACTTAGGCCTTCTCAAAACAAAGAAAAAGTACAAGAAATGTTAGATGAAACAAGCCAAGGTGAAATTCTTATTCAAAGAAATAGTACACCTCCACTTGAAGAGATTGCTGATATAACAGTATTTTTAAAAACTCTTGAAAATTTTGGCACACTAAGTATTAAAGCATTATTAGAATTGAAGAAAATATTACAAATAGCAGCAAACTTAAAAAAATATTTTGAAAAAGATTATCTTGAAACATCTAACTTTTCTGTAATAGAAAAATATTTTGATGAATTATATATAAATCCAGGAATTGTAGCAATATTAGAAAAATCAATAATAGATGAAAATACAATTTCAGATACTGCTTCTCCTAAATTGCAGGAAATGAGAAAAAAAGAAAGAAAAATTGAACAAGATATACGTTCAAAGCTTAATTCAATTTTACATTCTTCAGCATATTCAAAATATATTAGAGAAAATATTGTAACAATACGTAATGGCCGTTTTGTAATCCCTGTAAAAGAAGAATATCGCAGCTTTGTAAAAGGATTTGTACATGACATGTCTAGTAGTGGTTCAACAGTATTTATTGAGCCTATCAGTGTATTTGACTTAAATAATGAACTTTCAAATTTGCATATTGAGGAAAATTTCGAAATAGAAAAGATTTTACAAAATTTGAGTGGACTCTTTTATCCTTATACAAATGAATTAAAAAATGATACAGAAATTATAGGGAGACTTGATTTTATTTTTGCAAAATCTCGATATTCACTTACATCACATTGTACTACACCTGAAATAAATACACATAAAATAGTCAATTTAAAAAATGCTCGCCATCCACTTATTGATAAAAATCAAGTAGTTCCTTGTTCAATAGAATTAGGAAAAGATTTTTCTACATTAATTATCACAGGTCCAAACACAGGAGGAAAAACTGTAACTTTAAAAACTATTGGACTTTTAACTGCAATGGCTTGTAGTGGCTTAAATATTCCTTGTGATGAACATTCTAGTATTTATATTTTTGACCACATTTTTGCAGATATTGGTGATGAACAAAGTATTAGTGAATCATTAAGCACATTTTCATCACATATAACAAATATAGTAAATATTACAAATTCAGCAACAGCTGAGAGTCTTATACTTGTTGACGAATTAGGTTCAGGAACCGATCCTCTTGAAGGAGCTCAACTTGCAATAAGTATTTTGCAATATTTTACAGAACTTGGAGCAATCACTGTTGCAACATCTCATTATCAAGAATTAAAAAAATATGCTTTAATTACTCCAAAATTCAAAAATGCAAGTGTTGAATTTGATGTAGAAAATTTAAAGCCAACTTATCGTTTATTAGTAGGTATTCCAGGAAAAAGTAATGCTTTTGCAATAAGTAGAAAACTTGGCCTAAATGAAACTATTATAAAACGTGCAACATCAAATTTAGATAAAGAAACTTTAAATATGGAAGATTTGTTAAAAACCATTTATGATGATAAAACTCAAATCGAAAATGAAAAAGCTCAAACTTCTGCTATTTTACAAGAAGTTGAAAAATTAAAAGATTCTCTAAAACATCAAAATTTAGATGTTTTAAATAAAGAAAAAGAATTGATATTTAATGCAAAACAAGAAGCAAAACAAATTTTACTTGATGCAAAAGAAACTGCTAATTCATTGATTAAAGAAATTAGTAATACAAATTCTTCCTCAGAAGCAAATAAATTAAGAAATAAATTAAATGAATCCATTTCTTCTATTTCAGCTTTTGAAGATGAGAATACTGCAAATTCTTCTGCAAAAACAGAAGCAGAAAACATTATACCAAAAGAAAATATCAAAATAGGATTAAATGTATTTGTTAGTAATATGAATTCAGATGGTACTGTAATATCTAATGTTTCTAAAGATAATACTGTTCAAGTTCAAATTGGAGCATTGAAAATGAAAGTTGATATAAAATATTTGCAGCCTCAAAAAGTTCAAAATCCTTCTTCAAAAAGCAGTTCTCAAGTTAAATATTCAGGTCGAAATTCATTTAAAGCTCAATCTATTAGTACTGAAATTAATTTACTTGGAATGACTGTTGATGAAGCAATACCTATAGTTGACAAATATTTAGATGATTGCTATATTGCCAAACTTTCTAGTATTCGTATTGTTCACGGAAAAGGCACTGGAGCTTTACGTAACGGAATTCACAAGTTTCTAAAAAATCATAAACTTGTTGAAAGCTTTAGACTTGGTACATTTGGTGAAGGCGAAATGGGAGTAACAATTGTAACTTTAAAAAAATAGCATGGAACGGTTCCTAATTTCGGACTGTTCCTTTCTCGATCTGACCCACCCTAACCATTATATATTTTGAACAAATTATGAGTGTGACCAGAGTAGTGTTACAAATTCTTAAGCAAAAGGCATAAAGGGTCCTGTCTTCGGGTATAGTTGTGCCTTTCGCATTAGAATTTGTTAACGTCACGTCGGGTAGCCGAAAAATTTGTTCAAAATATATAATGGTTAGGGTGGGTCAGATCGAGAAAGGAACAGCCCAAAATTAGGAGCTGTCCCCATTTTTTAAAATTAAATTTCCATTTGACTTCCTAAGAAAGTTGCAGCTGATTGAGCCACTTTTTTCTCAACTTCATTCATTTTAGTATTAGATTCTTTAGATAAAAGAATTACTGTACCAATTGTATCTCCATTTGAAATTATTGGATAAACAACTTGAGCATTATATTTTCTTTCATTATTACCATTTTTAGTTATAGGAACAGAAACATCGCTATTATCCTTACTTGTATAAACTTCTTTATCTTCCATTAATTGTTCTAATTCATCACTTATGTTCTGTTCTAAAAATTCTTTTTTAGCTCCTCCTGAAACAGCAATAACTGTATCTTTATCTGTTATGCAAGCAATATGTCCTGTAGTTTTTGACAATGTTTCTGCATAACCAGTTGCAAATTCTGATAATTCGCCTATTGGTGAATATTTTTTTAAAATAACTTGTCCTTCCCTATCTGTAAATATTTCAAGTGGTTCTCCTTCTTTTATTCTTAAAGTTTTTCTTATTTCTTTTGGAATTACCACTCTACCTAAATCATCTATTCTTCTTACAACACCTGTTGCTTTCATAGTTTTCCTCCTTTTTGTTTTTAAGTATATTATTATTATGACAAAAAAGGAAAAAAATATACATTTTTTTATTTTATAGAAAAAAACTACAATCACTATGCTTTTAAAATTTTTTCTTATATTCAAAAATTCAAATCATGCAAAGAAAATGTTGAAATACTTCTTTTTTGTATTGTTAAAAAAAGCCGAAATATTTTTCAAAAAAATATTTACGTTTTTTCATAAATTTACTTGAATTTATTTTATTTTTATTATAATATATAGAAAAGTATGTCTTTATACATAGGAGGATTAAAAATGTCAGCAAAAAATAAAGAAACAAAGGAAAAAAATATAAAAAGAGATGCAACTTCTAAAACAAGAGCTGCTGAAAAAAAGTCAGCAACCTCAAAAGTAAGTGCATTAAAAAAAGTATTAGACAAAAAAGTCGATACTAAAAAAACAAATACTGTTTCAAAAAAAGCCCCAAGTAAAAAAACGAGTGCAAAATCAAAAGAAATTGAAGAAAAATCTGTAATAAAAAATGCAAAAACTTCTACAAGAAAAACAACAAGAAAATCTACAAAAGTAGCTGAAAAACAAGTTAAACCAGCAGAAGTTATAGAATCTTATGATTTACCATATAGATATAATGAAACAATAGTAAAAATATTATATCAAACACCAAACACCCTATTTGTATATTGGGACATTGCAGATTCAGATAGAGAAAAATATATCAAAGAATATGGAGAAAACTTTTTTAATATCACAAGACCTGTTCTAATAATTCATAATGATACAATGAATTATAATTTTGAAATTCCAATAAATGATTTTGCAAACAGTTGGTATTTACACATAAATGATAGTAAATGTAACTACAGAGTTGAACTTGGAAGACGTCCTAACTATTATAATAAAGAAGTTGAAAAAGAAATTCAAGAAACAATTCATACAGATTATATATATGTGTCTTCATCTAATCAAATTGAATCACCAAATGATCATGTATTATTTAGCACAAATGAAAATAACTCTGTAAAATTCAGAAATATACACAATAATCATGAAAAATCAATTTCATTATATGAACTTATAAAACGCTTCCCTGCAATTCAAAAAGTAGACAATATCCCTTATATCAGCTCAGAACTACTAAAAAACATTTATGCAGGAATTTATAAAAATGAAGATATATCACTATTTGACAGAATCAAAAATAATCCATCTTCTGGTGGAAATCCATCATCAGGAAGTTTATCATCAAGATTTATGTAAGAACTATCAATGTCGTAGGATACATCCTACGGCATTATTCAATACAAAAATGGCAAAAAGAGAACCGGCACCAAATTAACAAAACAGTCGAAACCGGCCAGGCGAGCAACCCAAGAGCAAAAAGGCAAAAAGAGAACCGGCACCAAATTAACAAAAAGGAGAAGAAAAATGCAAAAAAAAGGATTTGTAAGTTTCGTATTACATGCACATCTTCCATTTATACATCATCCTGAAAGTGATGACTATTTAGAAGAATCATGGTTATATGAAGCAATCTCAGAAACATATATACCATTATTACAAAGTTTTCAAAAATTAGTAGATGAAAAAGTAAATTTCAGAATCACTATGTCAATGACTCCTCCTCTACTATCAATGTTAGACAATAAATTATTACAAAAAAAATATATACATTATTTAGAACAATTAATTGAATTATCAGAAAAAGAAATTAAGCGTACAGCATATGACAAAAGGCTTAACAGACTTTCACATTACTATTATGACAGATATTCTAATGATTTACATCTTTTCAGAGATGTTTGGAAATGTAATATAATTGAGCAATTCAAGCATTTTCAAGATATAGGTGTTTTAGAAATTATTACATGTGGTGCAACACATGGATATTTCCCTATTTTATATGTCACAGAAGAAACTGTTAGAGCACAAATAGCAGTTGGAGTGCAAACATATGAAAGATATTTTGGCAGGAAGCCTAGAGGAATCTGGTTACCAGAATGTGGATATGTACCAGAAGCAGATAAATATCTAAAAGAATTTGGAATTGATTATGCAATTGTAGAATCTCATGGAGTTTTATATGCAGACCCTACTCCTATTTATGGCACATGTGCTCCTATAGTTTCTCCTGAAGGATTAATCGCATTTGGACGTGATATGACATCATCTCAACAAGTTTGGAGCTCTATTGATGGATATCCCGGAGATTTCAATTATAGAGAATTTTATCGTGACATCGGATATGAAGCTGATTATGAATATATAAAACCTTATATAGCACATAATGGAGTACGTGTTCACACAGGAATAAAATATTATCGTATAACAGGAAAAACAGATCAAAAAGATTATTATGATGTTCAATGGGCACATGATTCTGCCGAAAGACAAGCAGGTCATTTCCTAAACTCTCGTACAGAGCAAATTGAAAATGTTTCAAAATATATGGATGTTCCCCCTATTATCTTATGCCCTTATGATGCAGAATTATATGGACATTGGTGGTATGAAGGACCATATTGGTTATATATTTTGTTTAAAAAAATCTATTATGATGAATGTAATTTTGAATTAATTACACCATCAGAATATATTGATAGATATCCATATATTCAAGTTTGTTCTCCTTGCCGTTCTAGTTGGGGAGCTAACGGATATAGTGGTGTTTGGCTAAACCCTACTAATGATTATGCACATCGCCACTTACATAAAGCAGGAGACAGAATGGTTGAACTTGCAACATCATATCCTGATGCAGAAGGAATTGTTAAAGATGCACTTAACCAAGCTGCCAGAGAATTACTTCTTGCACAAAGTAGTGATTGGTTATTTATTATTACAAATGGTACTATGGTTGATTATGCAAAAAAACGTATAAATTATCATATTGGCAGATTTACAAAACTATATTATCAAATTAAAAATGGAAAAATTGATAAAACATTTTTAAAAGATATTCAAGAAAAAGATTGTGTCTTTCCTGATATTGATTATCACATTTATACAAAATTATAATTTTAATAATTTAATGAAGAAAAAGATGGTTTCTGAATTAATATAGAACCATCTTTTTATAATATTTTAAATTTCGATATTTTTTTGAATTGCCCTCCTAACCTCACAAACCTACACCTCTCAGTCAAGGCGAAATCTTGAAATATATTACTTCGACAAAGGCTGAGCCTGGTACGAAGACCCTGGCATGGTTCATCCATGGAGGAGTAATATATTTCAGGATTTTCCGTGAACATCCCTCAACTGTTTAGATAACATTTTCTATTTTTTTACTCCAATCAAACGCAGGGATTTTGGAATGAGAGTTATAGCTAGATAAGGCTGGTGGGAGAAGCTCGAAAATACTGTAATTAAAAAATATAAATTTTATTTAACGATATTGACATTTTAAATTTTATTGCTATAATTTATGTTATGAGAGTTGTAAATAAGGTTCTTTATTAAAGGGAGGAATTAAATTATGAAAAACTGCCGGCCACTGATGATAGAATTCATGGGATCACCTGAAGCTGGGAAAACTACTGCCATCGATTCTATAGTCAAATCTCTTAACGATTTGGGGATTATTACCTCAAAAATAAGAGAATCTGCAGAAAGTGTGCCAAGTTATTATCCAAAAGGTTCTCTTTCTGCACATTTTTGGATGAGGTTAAATACTGCAAAATCCATTTCTGAACAATATCATAAAAACTCTGATGATGTTATCATCATTGACAGGGGAATATATGATACAATGTTTTGGAATGAGATCTTCAAAAACAAAGGAGAACTAAACAAATCGGAATGCTATGTGGCAGATTCTTTTTTTGAAATGCTACATTTAAAACCTGATTTTACGATTTGTTTGTTTGTTTCACCAGAAGAAAGTGTTTTCAGAAGAGGTGGAGAAGGACGGATTGTGACAAGGGCATTTATCTCGGATTTCAATACCAAATTGCATTATTTCACAATAATGCTCAAAAATCAAGGCACAGAAGTTTTTGAACTCACAACTGATAAACTTTCTCCCGAGAAAGTTCAGACCGTCTTGTTAAACAAGATCTTGGAATTTCTAAAATAAAGTAAGAGGGTTTCCTAAAATAGGAGCCCTCATATTTTTTATATAATAGGAAAGTTATACTTTCCTATTATATAAAAAGCTACAATCGCTAGCCCTTTGAGATTTTCTCCTTATAGTCGAAAACTCAAATCGGGCAAGAACAAATTAAAGAAAAATTGAAAATT
>CALXQP010000043.1 GCA_944390695.1 uncultured Clostridia bacterium | reverse complement strand
GCCTATTTGGCTCAAAATGTAAAAAAGAGAACCGGCACCAATTTGCCATGCCCAAGAGGGAAAAAAGGGAACCGCCACCAATTTATCAAATACGTAACAAATTAAACCAACTATTAAAAATATGTTTTGCCATAGTTATTAAATCAATTTTATTAACTGAACTTTCAGCAACTAAACTCACTTCCCCCAATTTATTGCCATCTAAAGAATAAGTAACAGTTCCAAGCAATTGACCTTGAGATATAGGAGCTTGAATGTTCTCATTCAAATTCACTTCATAAGTAATTTTAGATTCTTCACCTTTTTTTATAAGAAAAGATGGAGAAGACTCATAAACAGCATTTACTTCATTTGAAATGCCTTTTGTTACAACAACAGGTTTAACAACTTCACCTTTATTTCCAAAAGATTTATATGAATAATTGCTAAATCCATAATCTAAAAGACTAGTAGCATTACTAAAGCGAAGTGCAGATGTAGGTGCTTTCATAACAACAGCAATTAAAGACAATCCATCTCTAGTAGCAGATGCAGCAAGATTAAATAGAGCTAAAGATGTTGAACCTGTTTTCAAACCTGTACATCCAGAATAATTTCGTACCAATTTGTTAGTATTTGCTAATTGTGATTTTCCATCTCTTAATGAATCTATCCAAATAGTTGAATATTCTGTTATTTTAGGATGATTGACTAATAATTCTCTAGCCATTAATGCAATATCATTACTTGATGTTAAATGTCCTTCTTCATCTAATCCATGACAATTTTTAAATGTAGTATCATTCATGCCTAATTCTTTAGCTTTAGCATTCATCATCTGAACAAAACCCTCTTCTGTACCACCAAGATATTCTGCAAGAGCCACTACACAATCATTTGCAGAAACCACAGCTATAGCCTTTAACATCTCATGTACACTTAGTTCTTCTGTAGTATTTAACCAAATTTGAGATCCACCCATACTTGCTGCATTATCACTACATGGAATTTTGGTATCAAGTGTAATTTTTCCACTATCTAGGGCTTCCATAATTAATAATAAACTCATTACTTTGGTTACACTTGCTGGATATAATTTCTCGTGAATATTATATCCATATAAAATTTTACCGCTATTTTGTTCAATCAAAATTGCTGAGCCTGCTTCTAAGTTCAAAAAATTATTATCTAAAACTTCACCATTTTCAGTAAGTGATGCTGATGTTTCTATAGAATTATCTAATACTGTCCATGTATAATTTTCAGAAAATCCTAAACATACTGTAGAACTACAAATAATTATTAAAAGACTTATTATTATAAAACGTAGCTTTTGCATATAAAATTTCATTCCTTTCTTACTTCTCTCAAAGGCATACATAGCAATAAAAGCCTTGAGATAATTTTTTACATTAATACCTCTTAATTAATTTAATTATATTCATAGTAAAAAAACTTATACATAATTTTTCAAAAAATCCATTTCATGTATTCTTACAAAAAATATACATAAGTTTTCTAAAATCCATTTCATATATTCTTGGAAAAAATATGTATAAGTTTTCTAAAAAGTATTGTAATTTTGTCAAAACTATGGTAAACTATTTAATAGTCATGTTTATTAATTAATTAGGAGGTGCATTAGATCATGGCAAAATGTGAAATTTGTGAAAAAACAGCTATTCATGGAAATAAGTTAAGTATAACTCGTTCTCATATAAGTAAAAGATCTCCAAGAACATGGAAACCAAATTTAAGAACAGTAAAAGCTGATGTAGATGGAGAAATCAAGAGAATCCATGTATGTGCAAAATGTTTAAAAAACGGAAAAGTTAAAAGAGCATAAAAAAACGCTTAATTACAAGCGTTTTTTTTGATATGAAAAGTTTTCTTAAAATTCTTTAGGATTAGCACTTAATTTAATAATTTCATTCATATCATCATCATCTGCGACCTTATTTTTGCGAATAGCACCACATTTCTTACATTTAAAAATAATCATATACCCTTTTTTAGAATTATGCTCAATACCAATCGGCTCTAGAATTCCATGACAATTTTCAGCTCTATCACCCGGATTTATATCTAAATGTTTAGAATGAAGACAATATGGACAATGATTTCTACAAGTATATCCTAGTTTTGGCACTTTTTCGCCACAATTTTCACATATAAATTCTTCATCTATTTTCGTAAATTTACTGTTTTCTAACATATTATCCTTTAAAATCTCCTCCACCTAAAAATTCTTTTAATAATGAATTTGATGGTACAATATCTTTAGATATTGGTTCAAAATATCTTAAAATTTCAAGCAATCTTTGTGCCTCAGCATATTCAGAATCATCTCTAGTTATTTTTTCAAGTAATGGAGTTGCTTCATTTTTTAAAACTCCTAACTCATATATTAAAGATGTATTAAAAATACTATCAGCTTCTTCTTGGAATGGGAAAATATTTTTTTCCTCTCCTCTATTTACATTATTCCAAGTAGAAATTGTTTCTTTTGCAGAATACCCTCTAAATTGATTGTCTCTTACAATTCTTCTTATTAATCTTGTATCTGTTGTTGATATTCTATTAAAGGCATCCATATTAAGTACAGTTAAAGCACTTATATATATTTTATATTTTTGTTCTTTAGGAATTTTTTCTGTTAATTTGTCATTTAAACAATGAATTCCTTCAATAACTAATATATTATCACTTTCTAATTTTAATTTGTTGCCATTATATTTTTTAGTTCCTTTATGGAAATCAAATTCAGGCATTTCTACTGCTTCACCATTTAATAAAGCAAGTAAATGTTTATTAAATAATTCTGTATCAATTGCTTCAATACATTCAAAATCATATTCGCCATTTTCATTTCTTGGTGTATTTTCTCTTTCCACAAAATAATTATCTACAGATATTGTTACAGGTTTTAATCCATTAATTCTTAATTGAATTCCTAATCTTTGTGCAAAAGTTGTTTTACCTGATGAAGATGGACCTGCAATTAAAATCATTTTTACACCTTTTCTAGCAGAAATTTTATCAGCAATTTGAGAAATTTTCTTTTCATGTAATGCTTCTGAAAGTAATATTAAATCTTTAATTCTATTTTCTTTTACAGTTTTATTAAGTCTGTAAACTGTTCCAACATGTAATACTTTATAAATTGTTTCATATTCTTGTAATGCCCATAATAATTTTTTAGTTTCCTTAAACTCCGGTAATATATTAACATTTTGAGTACTAGGATATCTTAATAAAAATCCATTACTATATTGTTCTAAATCAAATATTTGCGTTGCACCTGTATGTGTAGCAATTATTTCATAAAAATAATTATAATAATCTTCACAATAATACATATTAATATTTTGATTATCTATTATATCAAATTGCAATCTACCTTTTGAAGAATTTGTCTCATCATAAAATTTTTGTGCTTCTTCTCTTGTCATTACCTTTTTTTCTATTTTTAAATCTTCCTTAATGATTTCTTGCATTTTAATTTTTACATTTTGTAACATTTCTTTTGTAACTTCCATATTTTCTATTGTACAATACATTGCATTACTTAATTGATAATCTACTGTTATATGAGCTTCTGGATATATATGCCAAAATGCTTTTCCCATTATAAATATTAATGTTCTTCTATATATTTTCATCCCTTCTTTTGAATTAATATTAATTAATTCAATTGTTGAATTTTCATCTACTTCATCATCTAAATTTCTATATTCATTATCTACTTTTGCTCCAACTACTGGATAATCACTTTGTTGTATCTGTTCTTTTAAAAATTCTGATATTTTTCTTTTTGTTTCACTCATCTTATCGTTCCTTTCTTAATCTAATCATATGATTGCATAAATTATTATTGCACAATTATTTTACTATAATTTTTTTCTTTTATCAAGTCGCTCTATAAATAAAATGAATATTTCTGTAATTTATGTATATACTTATAATGAAATTTAGTGCCGGTTCTCTTTTTGCCTTTTTTGTTAATTTGGTGCCGGTTCTCTTTTTTCCATTAGAAAGGAGGATTTTATGAATATTGATAGAATCAAATATGTTTTAGATAATAAAGAAAAAGTTGATATTTACTATAATGAACGCCCTGTTTGGATTCAAGGTGTTAACAATTATGTTGCAAAAGTTGGATTTATAGATAATTTTGAAGAACGAGATGTTTTTATTGACGATTTATATGAAAGAAATTTATATAATAAATAGAAAAGTGTAACTTTCCTATTACATTAAAGAGGGTGCCCATTTCAGGACACCCTCTTAATTCTAGTCTTTTGTTGCATATGGTAATATAGCAATATGTCTAGCTCTTTTAACAGCAAGTGTTATGTCTCTTTGATGTTTAGCACAAGCACCTGTTGTTCTTCTTGGTAAAATTTTACCTTTATCATTTATGAATTTTCTTAATTGTTCAGGATTTTTATAATCTAAAACAAAGTTTTTGTCATTACATAATGAACAAACTTTTTTTCTTTGTTTTCTGAACTTTGGATTAAAATCATCATCATAATTATTATTATTTCTATTATTTTTCTTTTTGTTTTTATCTGCCATTTATATTCCCCTCCTTGTTCTAAAATGGTAAATCATCACTTGAAGATACTTCGAAATCAGATCCTCCCATTCCTCCTGGCATTGTATTGCCAAATGTGTTTTCAAATGAAGAACCAGCTTCTGATTCTCTTTTGCTATCTGCAAAATAAGCTTCTTCAGCAATTACTTCTGTAACATAGTGTTTTTGACCTTGGTCGTCATCCCATGTTCTTGTTTGAATTCTTCCTATAATTCCAACTTGTTGACCTTTCTTAAAGTATTTTCCACAAAACTCTCCTAATTTACTCCAAGCAACTATGTTTATAAAATCTGCTTGTCTTTCTTCTCCTGGTTTTGCAAATCTTCTATTTACTGCTAGTGAAAATGATGCCACTACAGTATTACTTGTTTGTGTATATCTTACTTCTGGATCTCTTGTTAATCTACCCATTAAAATTACTTTGTTCATATATTATCACTTTACCTTTCAACTTTATTAAGGCCCTTTATCCTATTTCTTTTTTTGTTCAATTATTTCTTTACAGTGATGAATTTTAATATTCCATCTGTGATTCTGTAAACTCTTTCTAATTCTGCTATAGATTCTGGTTTTGCTTCAAAAACAAATTCCATATAATATGCTTCTTTGTTTTTTTGAATTTCATATGCTAATTTTCTTTTTCCCATGTCTACAACTTCTTCAAGTTTTCCATTTTCATTAATTAATCCTGTAAATTTTTCTTCTAAAGCTTTTAAACCAGCTTCATCAACATTTGGATTAATAATGATAACACTCTCGTATTTATTCATTATCTTTCACCTCCTCTTGGATCTATAACTCATATTTTAATATGAGTAAGGTTTAACAAATAAGAAAAATTGAAAATTTTTTCTTTAATTTGTTTTCGCCCAATTTGAGTTTTCGACTATAGAGAGAAAATCTCAAATGGCTAGCGATTGTAGGTTTTTATATAATATAAAAGTATAACTTTCCTATTATATAAAATAAAAACAAACGATTTTCCGTTTGTTTTATCTGGAGCAGGTAGTGGGAATCGAACCCACGTCATCAGCTTGGAAGGCTGAGGTTCTACCATTGAACTACACCTGCAT
>CALXQP010000042.1 GCA_944390695.1 uncultured Clostridia bacterium | reverse complement strand
TTCCTATTCCATAATCAGTAAAATCTGAATATTTACAGTTTGGACATCTATAATGTGGTTGAAGTGAATTAACTTCAGTTATACCTGTCATGAATGCAACTAATGATGAACCAACAGATCCTCTTGAACCTACTATATATCCATCTTCATTTGATTTCCACACTAATTTTTGTGCTATTATATACATTACTGAATATCCATTACTTATTATTGAATTTAGTTCTTTGTCTAATCTTGTTTGTATAATTTCTGGCAATGGATCTCCATATAATTCATGTGCTTTATTATATGCAATATTTTTAATATCTTCTTCACAACCAGGAATATGTGGCGGACACTTTTCTGGTGATATAGGACTTATTCTATCACACATATCTGCAACCTTATTTGTATTTGTTACAACAACTTCATATGCTTTTTCTTCTCCTAAATAACTAAACTCTTGAAGCATTTCTTCTGTAGTTCTTAAATATAAAGGAGCTTGATTATCTGCATCTTTATAACCTTGGCCAGCTTCTAATATACGTCTATAGATTTCATCTTGTGGATCCATAAAATGCACATCACATGTTGCAACAACTAATTTATTCAATTTCTCTCCAAGTTCCACAATTTTTCTGTTTATATCTTTTAAATATTCTCTATTCGGAACTTTTCCTTCTCTTACTAAAAAGTCATTATTTCCTATTGGCTGAATTTCTAAATAGTCATAATCTTTTGCAATATTTTCAATCTCTTCATCAGATTTTCCTAATTCTATTGCTTGATATAATTCTCCAGCTTCACAGGCACTTCCAAGTATTAAACCTTCTGAATATTTTTTATATAAGCTTTTTAAAATACGTGGCTTTTTGTAAAAATAATGTAAATGAGATAAAGATACTAGTTTATATAGATTTCTTAAACCAACATAATTTTTTGCAAGAATTATTGCATGATATGTATTTAATTTTTTGTATTCTTCTTTTGCCGCTTCTTCATCTCTTCCAATTGAATCTATTTCTTCAACAGTTGTAACTCCTTTATCTTTTAGCTTTTTTAGCATTACATTAAATACCTTTACTGTTGTATCTACATCATCTAGAGCTCTATGTGCAACTTCAACTACAATCCCTAATTCTTCTGCAATTTTACCCAACTTATATTTCTTAAAATTAGGGAATAAATCTTTTGCAAGTGTTAATGTATCAATATATGTATAATCAAATTCATATCCAAGTACTTTTGCATTATGTTTTAAATATCCTACATCAAAACCTGCATTATGTGCTACTATTACTGAATCACCTAAGAATTCTAGAATTTTCGGAAAAACTTTATCTATTGTTTCTGCATCTTTTACCATATCATCTGTTATATTTGTAACTTCTACAACTCTTTGTGGAATTGGCTTTTCTGGATTTACAAAACAGCTAAATTCATCTATTACTTCTCCATTTTTTACTTTCATTATACCTACTTCTGTTATTTTATCAGTAACTGGAGAAAATCCTGTTGTTTCTAAATCTAATACACAATATGTTGTATCTATATTTTGACCTTTTCCATTTACTACTGATTTCTCTTTATCTGGTGCAAGATATGCTTCAACTCCATATATTACTTTCATGTCTGGATTATCTCTTCCAAGTAATTTATGTGCTTCTGGGAATGCTTGTACTACTCCATGGTCTGTAATTGCTATTGATTTCATTCCCCATTTCATAGCTCTTTTTATCAAATCTGCTGCTGATGTCATTGCATCCATTTGGCTCATTTGAGTATGCATATGTAATTCTACTCTTTTTACTTCTGCATTATCTTCTCTTATAACTTTTGGAAGTGGTTCTGATTCTATTATTGTATTTGCCATTATTGTTAATTCATTTGAAAATGTATCTAATTGTGCTTTTCCTGCAATTTTAACTGCTTTTAGACCTTTTAATCTTTTTATAATCTTTTTAGCATTATTACCTGGCAGAAAAGCTTTACATGTCATTGTACTTGTTCCATCATATATATCTATACTTAAAATTACTTTTCCAGATTTAGTTTCTTTATCTTCCATTCCTTGAATTTCGCCATCTATACAAACATTTCCTGATTCAGCATTCAAATCTACAATTTTTATAAATGGTTCATTTATATTTGTTGATGAACCTAATATTAATGGACTATCTTCATCATCTTCTGGTAATGGAGGAATTCCTTCATCAGATATTTCTGCAATTATATTTGCCATTACAGTTATATCTCCTGCATAAGCATCTAATCCTGCTTTTCCTGTTACTTTTATTGCTTTTGCATTTTTTATTTTTTCTAAAATTTCATTTCCTTTTCCAATATCTTCTGCAAAAGATTTACATGTAATAATACCTGTTCCATCATATATTTCAAATATAAGCATTCCTTTTCCTGTTTTAGTTTCTTTACATTCACTATTTACAATTCTTCCCTCTAATGTAATTCTTCCTGAATTTGCATCTATTTCTTTAACTTTCAATTTTTTCTCTTTTGCTTTTGATTGTTTTCCAAATATAATATTTTCTGCATGTGGTAATTCTTCCATATCTGGTGCATATCCTAATCCCTCATCAGGTGGTAACATATAATCTTCATCATTATAAGGCCCTTGCGGAATTGGTAGTATATCTGCTTCTGAATAATTTGGCACTTGCACCATATTTTCTGAATTTTGCATATTTGATATTTGTTTTTCATAAAATTCTTTTTCTTGATGTGACCTTATAGCTATTCCTTGCATTGCATTATATACAGCTTGTTTTTCTATCTCTCTTGTTCTTTCTTCAAATAATCTTTCCTCTTGTTCTGCTATTCTTTCTTGTATATTTATTGTATATTTTTTTTCAAATAAATTCATTATTACATTTTCTAGCTCTTTATCTAATTTTCTCGCTTTTAAAAAATCTGCTCCTTTAATTTTCATATAAACTTCTATTTTATTTTCTTTTACTTCAATTTGACTTTTTAATAACAGTAAAGGTCTCATTAGTGGATATTTATGTGCCATATAACATATTAAATTTTCCCATTCACTCTCTATTGATTTTTTGCGTACTCCTTCTTCATATTTTATTATCATATGTACTTGCCCAAATTGAAATCTCTCTCTTAAAAACTTTTCAAAATACCATATCTCTTTTATTTCTATATATTCTTTTGAACTTATTTCCATTTCTAATATATTCTGCTTTTTTATTAAATTGATCTTTTTAATTTCTGCATCAGCAATATTACTATTTGTTTTATAATCACTAAAAATTTCACAAGTTTTTTTGCATTTTTTAATTGTTTGTGCACCTTTTGTTTCTACATTTTCTGCCACTTTTGTTCACCTCTATTTTACTACTTCAATACTTTTTGCTTTGCATATATTATCATATTTCTGTCATTTTTTCAATGGACAAAAATTTAAGTTTCGGGATTTTTTCGAATTTCTTTTTATACCTTGGTAAGGTTTATATAGAAATTTGAAAAAAATTCCGAAACTTAAAGCCCCAAATAGTAAATCCAAAAAATCTTTTTAAATAAGTATAACATCATTTGATAAAATTCATGTTGACTGTGTGTTTATTTATATTATAAGTAACAGATATTCTATCTCCATTTATATTAGTAAACGAGGTTGTATATGGGTCTGTAACATCATCTAATATTTTTATATATGTTTTACCATCTTTACTTAATTTCCAAGTTTTATTTGTTTTCTCTACAAACTCTGAATCTGATTTAACTATCGCAACTAGATTATTATCATTATTAACTATAGTTTGAGATATAATGCCATCAGTTGTTGTTTTTGTGTCTATTTTTTCTCTTTTATCTGCCTCCTCTTCTTGTAAATTATCTATATCATAACTCCATTGTCTATCTTCTCCACGTCCTACTTTTGTTGAATATAATGTTTTGCTTTCTGTATCTACTGTAAATACATCAAAAGACAAATCATTTTCATCATAATTTTCTGTATTATATCCATTTCTATCATATACAATAGATGCTGAACGTACTGTTATTATTAAAATATTATTTTTAATTGTTGTACTATCTATATGATGATGTCCTGTTATAATTGCTATTACAGTTCCTCCTTTATCTTGGAAATCATTTATAATACTATATAAAGTTTCACTATCTGATGGTATTTCGCTATGTGCACTAGATTCATCAACTGTATGTGTTAAAAATAGTACTTGCCAATCTTCTGAATTATCTTTATTTGATAAATCTAATACTTCATTTTTTACAAAATTTAATTGTGTATCTCCAAATATAAATTCATAATTATCTCCATTAAAAGCATTTAATACACATACTCTTATATTTTTATCTTCTATATCATAATAATAGTAGTCTCCGCCTAAGTCCTCCTCATTAAATACAACTGTTCCTTTTAGACCAGATAATACTGTTTCATAATATTGTAAACCAGAAATAGCAACATCTGCACTTTTTCTTGTATTACAATCATGATTTCCTCTTGCAAATAAAACTTTTGTATCTGTATCACTTAATAATTCTGAATAATATTTCAAATTATATAATGCTTTTCCACTATATAAATCATCATAAGCACCTGTTGTCATATCTCCTGCACACATTGCAAAATCCAGTAAATTATTTGTTCCAAGCTTTCTAAATGCTTGTACATTCATTATAGTTGAAGTTTCTCCATAATCTCCATGCAAATCTGTTAAAAAACTAAAAGACATTGTTTTACTATTACTTAATTCTTCTAATCTATTCTCTGTATTATATACTTCATTCTCTGCATAAGTTGAAAGAACTATATCTTGTGAATTTTTATAAATTGTAGAATTGTAAAACATTAAAATGATTCCAAACAACACATATAATTTTTTTATAAAATTCATTTATATTCACTCCCTTTATAAATTTTCATTTGTGTGATATTTAAAGTGTATAATACTAAAATATAAAAGTCAATACAAGATTTGTTTAAGTTTCGGTCTTTTCTCTGGTAGATTCATTCTAATAAAATTTGTATCTAGTAAGCACTTTAGTATATCTATACAATAAATTAGTACCTTCAAATAACAAAAAATAATAGCACCTAATCTGAAAATTCTTCTTTTCCAAATTTGGCACTATAATCTTTTATATTAAAGCATTTTTTATAAGTTTATCTAATAATTCTGAATATGAAATTCCTGCAGCTTCAAACAATTTAGGATACATACTTATTTTTGTAAAACCTGGCATAGTATTTATTTCATTTATATAAATTTTATTTGTCTCATTTTCTATAAAGAAATCTACCCTTGACAATCCTTTTCCATCTATTGCTCTAAAAGCCTTTAAAGCAAGTTTTCTAATCTCTTCAATTTGTGATTCTGTAATTTTAGCAGGAATTATAGTTTTAGAATCTGGAATATTATATTTAGCATCAAAACTATAGAATTCTTCTGCAGGCATTATTTCTCCTACTGTTGAAACTTGTAACTCATCTTCATCTAAAACAGCACATTCAACTTCTTTGCCTATAACTCCTTGTTCTACTAAAATTTTGGTATCAAATTGGCTTGCATTCATTATTGCCATTTTTAATTCTTCATTATTTGTCGCTTTCTTTACCCCAACAGATGAACCAGAATTTGATGGTTTAACAAACATCGGAAACTTTAATTTTGATAATATTTTTTCAATTTCAAATTCTTCTTCGTCAAAATTTTCATTTACAATTATAAATTTGTCATCTTTCTTTTTTATGTATATATATGGAGTTTGTGGGATTCCTGCTCTTTCAAAAATAATTTTTGTATAAACTTTATCCATCCCTATACTTGAAGATAAAACTCCACAACCTACATACGGAATTTCTAGCATTTCTAACATTCCTTGAATAGTTCCATCTTCTCCTCCTTTTCCATGTAATACAGGAAAAGCAACATCTAAATCTTTTAAAGTCCAAATTAAATTATATATCTCTTCTTTTTTATCTCCTTTACATTCAAACCATTTTCCATATCTATTTATAAAAAGTTCATGTATTTCATATTTTTCTTTATCTAAATTTTCTATTACAGATTTTGCAGACATTTCTGATATATCATGTTCTGTTGATGTGCCTCCATATATAATTCCTAATTTTATCATAATCTCACCCCTATAATTTATATTTATACTTTTCTTATTTTATTCTTTTAATACAAAATTGTCAAACATAAAATTTCACTCATAAAAAATTCCACATTTTTTAGATGCTTTTTCCTTTTTTACGTAATGAGTAACAAGGATTTAATTCATTTTTTGCATTAAATAACATAGATTTAATATGAGGTGATAATAATGCCAATTTCATTAACAAATAAGAAAAAAATGAGAAATGGTCTATTTATTGTATTAATAATCTTTACATTACTTATTTCTCGACTATCTTATATACAATTTGTATGGGGTGCAGAATTAAGCGAAAAAGCTGGGACACAGCAATCTCAAACTAGAACAATAACAGCAAAAAGAGGCACATTATATGATAATACTGGTAAATATATTTTAGCAATGAGTTCAAGTTCTGAATCTGTAAATGTAAATCCAACAAACATTCCATCTGAACAAAAAGAAAAAGTAGCAAAAGCATTAAGTAATATCTTTGAACTAGATTATGAAAAAACCTTAAAAAAAGTTTCTAAAAGAAGCTCTATAGAAATAATTGCAAGAAAAGTTGATAAAGAAAAAACAGATGAATTAAGAAAATGGATGGAAGAAAATCAAATAACAACAGGAATTAATATTGATGAAGATTCAAAAAGATATTATCCATATGGTGATTTAGCAGCTCAAGTAATTGGTTTTTGTGGAAGTGATAATCAAGGACTAGACGGTATTGAAGCAAAATATGATGATGAAATAAAAGGTATAAATGGCAAAATTCAAAGAGAAACTAATGCTACTGGAGAAACTCTTGGTGGTGAAGATTATATACCAGCAGTTGATGGAAATAATTTATTTTTAACTATTGATATGACAATTCAATCTATTGTTGAAAAATATTTAGAAGAAGCCTGTATTGATAATGTATGTACAGATGGTGGAAGTGTTATAGCGATGGACCCACGTAATGGAGATATTTTAGCAATGGCAAATTATCCAAGTTACAATCTAAATACCCCTTATGAACCATCTACAGATGAATTAAAATCTGCATGGGATGGAATGGAGCAAAAAGATAGAACAACAGCATTACAAGGGATGTGGAGAAATAAAGCAATTTCAGATACATATGAACCAGGTTCTGTTTTTAAAACTGTTACAGCATCTGCCGCATTAGAAGAAGGAATAGTTACTGATATTGACAAAAGTGGTCAGTTTCTATGTAGTGGGTCAATTGAAGTCGCTGGAGCTAGAATCAAGTGTTGGAGATATTACAGACCTCATGGTTCTCAAAGTTTAAGAGAAGGTTTAATGAATTCATGTAACCCTGTATTTATTGGTTTAGGACAAAAAATTGGAGTTACTAAATATTACGAATATCTAAGAAAATTTGGTTTATTTTCAAAAACCGGAATTAAGCTTCCTGGAGAAGCAAATAGTATATTTATAAAAGAAGAAAAAGCTGGCCCTGTAGAACTTGCAACTATCAGTTTTGGTCAAAGATTTGAAATTACACCATTACAAATGATTACTGCAGTTTCTTCTATTGCAAATAATGGTGTTTATATAAAACCACGTATAGTTAAAAGTATACAAAATAGTGTAACTGGTGAAATTACCGAAATGCCTGTTGAAACAGGAGAACGTATTATTTCTGAAGAAAATGCCAAAAAAGTTCTTAGTATGATGGATAGTGTTGTTTCTAAAGGAACTGGAAAAAATGCTCAAGTTGTTGGATATAATGTTGGTGGAAAAACTGGTACTTCTGAAGATGGTGTTAATACAAATAAATATGTTACTTCATTTTGTGGTGTTGCAGAAACTGATAATCCTAAAATAGTTTTACTTATTACTTTATATAATCCTACTGGAGAAGGTGGTCACCAAGGAGGAGGTGTTGCTGCACCTGTTGGCGGCAAAATTTTAAGTGAAGTTTTACCTTATCTTGATACTATAAATTAAACTAGATGAAATGTACTGAACTTTAAAAATTTAATTTTTTTAGTTTAGTACATTTCATCTAGTTTTATTTTAATAATTTATTCTAATCCAAAACTAACTCCAAGAGCATTATTTAACTGATTAATTATTTGAGAATCATCAATATGACCTATTTTTTCTTTTAATCTACTTTTATCTATTGTTCTTATTTGTTCAGTAAGGACTACTGAATTACTCTTAAGTCCACATTTATTTTCTCCTAATTCTATATGTGTTGGCAATTTTGTTTTATTTGTTTGGGATGTTATGGCTGCTGCAATTACAGTTGGACTATACTTATTGCCTAAATCATTTTGAATAATTAGAACTGGTCTTATTCCTCCTTGTTCTGACCCCACAACTGGACTTAAGTCTGCATAAAACATATCGCCTCTTTTTACTACCATTTTCTTCACTCCCAAAAACTACAATTTTAAGTCTATATTTTCGTATTTTTAAACTTAGTTTGAAGTAAAGTCAATAGTTTTTCACATTTATATATTATATAAAAAGTTTAAGTATTACTTTGTACTACTTACCTTTACCTCATTATATAATATGTAAATTGTCGTTTTTTGTTTATTGTCCTTTATTTCCATATGTGTTGGATTATGTGTTTTTTTGTCTATATGTAGAATTTTTTCTTGCATATAAATATTTTCTATATTATTACTTGTTTTCATAATTATTTCTGTATCATTTTCTTCAAATTTCGAATCACTATTTTGTTTATAATTTTCTATAAAACTACTTAAATCTAAAGCATTATTACCTAAATAACTATAATTTTCTATGAGACTTGTTAAATTTAATGCACTATTTTCTAATTTCAAATTTGTTCCATCATTTTCTATTTTTACACCTGCAATATTACTTGGTTCTATTACTTCTTGTGTACATTTATTTGGACTTTGATATGTTTGTTTTAATATATATTTATTTGAATTTTTGTTACTTGTTACATTAACAGTTACTTGTACTTCATATGAACTAATATTTAAAATATAATCTACGATTTCTTGACTAGTTTTATTATTTCCAATTTTCAAATCTTTAACCATATTTTTATAAAAAATTACACCTCCAATTATAATTATTAAAATTAATAAAATAAACCAATACTTTTTTTTCATATTACCTCCTACAAATAATAAAAGATATATGTTTTATTACATATATCTTTTTAAAATTATATTTTATTATTTTTAATTTTAGACCCTACTAAAATATTTTTCTACAGTTTCTAGTAATTCTTCTTTATTATTTATATGATTAATTTGGTCTCTAAATTGGCTTGAATCTTTCATATTTTTAGTATACCAAGCAATATGTTTTCTCATCTCATTAAGAGCAACTACTTCTCCTTTATAAAAAATATCTAATTTAATATGTTCTTTTAAAATTTCATATTTTTCTTGATTTGTTGGTTTTGCTAAACTTTCTCCAGTTTTGAGATAATGTTGTATTTGCTTAAAAATCCAAGGATTTCCCATTGAACCTCTACCTATCATAATTCCATCTACACCTGTATATTCAAACATATAATTTGCACTTTGCTCATCTATTATATCTCCATTACCAATTACAGGTATTTTAACAGAATTTTTAACATCTTTTATAATTTTTAAATCAACATGACCTCCATAAAATTCATCACGAGTTCTGCCATGAATTGTTATTGCTGATACTCCAGCTTTTTCTGCAATCTGTGCAAGCTCACAAGCTATAATATTATCATTATTCCAACCTTTTCTGAATTTTAAAGTTACAGGCACTTTAGAATTTTCTACAACTGATTTAATTATTTTTTCAGCTTTATCTAAATCTAATAATAATTTGCTTCCATCTCCATTTTTCACTACTTTAGGAGCAGGACATCCCATATTTATATCTATAATATCAGCTTTATCACTCAAAAATTTTGCAGCAAACCCCATTGTTTCTATGTCGCTACCAAATATTTGCATACTTATTGGCGTTTTTTCTCCTTCTATATTCAATAATTTTTTTGTTTTTTCATCTCCGTAAAATAATGCTTTTGAACTTACCATTTCTGTACATACTAATCCTGGATTAAATTTTTCTACAATAAGTCTAAAAGGCAGGTCTGTTACACCTGCCATTGGAGCTAATATTAAATTATTTTTTAAAATTACATTTCCAATCTTTAATTCATGTAAGTACATATATTTCCTCCAAAATAAGTCATTAAATAAAGTAATTCAAAAATTTAAATATATAACTATTGAATAGAGGCAAGACCCCTGACGAAGACCCAGAATATGTTTTGCCCATAAAATAGTTGTATTTTAAATTTTTGAAACATTATTCCAATTACTTATTAAACATTCCATTTTTTCTTTGACTACTAATATTAAGTAAAACTCCTAAAAATATAAAACTTGTCATCATCGAACTACCGCCATAACTAACAAATAATAATGGCACACCTGTAATGGGCAATAATCCCATTGTCATACCAATATTTTCTAGTGTGTGGAATAGAAATATTCCAGCAATGCCAATAGCAACATATGCACCTGCTTCATCTTTAATACCTTTAGCAATTTGTATAGATTTAGTAATAATAATAACATTTAAAACTATTACTGCTCCTGCAATAATAAATCCCATTTCTTCGCCTATTACTGCAAAAATAAAGTCTGTTGACTTAGGATATAAATATCCTAATTGTGTTTGATTTCCATTTAAAACACCCATTCCTGTAATCTGGCCTGCTCCAATTGCAAGTTTAGATTGCAATATATTATAACCTGCTCCTCTCGGATCTGATTCAGGATGCAAAAATGTGTCTATTCTTGTTTTAGCATGTTGTGGTAAGAAAAAATTATATGCTAATACAACTGTAGTTACTCCTATTATAATTGCTGAAATTATATATTTTTTGTCTAATCCTGCAACAAATATAATGAGTAAAAATGCTAAAATATAAGATGCAGCTGTTCCATAATCAGGCTCAAATATTATTAATATTATAGGAATTGATATTATTAATATAATTAAAGCTAATTTAGATATTTTATTTATTTCATTTCTACCTTTTCTTTGAATAATAGAAATTACATAAGCTAAAAATAATATTATACAGATTTTCGACATTTCAGCTGGCTGGATTGAAAATGCTCCATCTCCTATTACAAACCAGCTTCTAGCTCCATTAATTTCTTCTGTAAATAAAACTGCAATTAATGAAATTATCGATATTCCATATAATATAGGAGATAATTTTACTAAAATCTTGTAATCTATAAACATGACTACAATCATTATAATAATACTTACCCCCAACCATATTACCTGTTTTTTAAATTCATCTAAATTAGAATCATATGATGCTGAAAATAATGCTATAAGTCCAATTACACATAATGCAATTGCACATACCACCATCCACCATTCCATTTTTCTTAATTTTTTTATATTCATTTGATCACTCTTTTATATGTTTCTCTCTTTTATTTTGATTTTTCACTTTTCTTAGTATTTTCATTTATGTTTTTATCTTGTTTACTATTTTTAACATCCTTTTTTTCTTCTTTTTTATTTTTTGTTTCTTGTTCTTTTTTGTCTACATTTTTCTGTGTATTATTTGTTTTATTATCTTGATTGTCTTTTTTATTATCTTCTTTTTCCGGCTTTTTATTTTCTTCTTGATTTGTCTTTTTATCTTCTAATTTTTGTTCTTTTTTGCCTTGTTTTTCAGAAGATTTTTGCTCTACTTTTGCATTTTGCCTTACCTCATCTTTAATGCTCAGTATTGGAATATTTGCATATAATGCTGGTGCTCCATTTGTTCCATCTGTATTTTCTTTATTAGTTAATCTTACATCCATTGCATCTTCATCTATATCAATATATTTTTTGATTACTTCTATAATTTCTTTTTTCATTAAATCTAAAAAGTCATCAGATACATTAGCTCTATCTTGCATTAGAACCAAATGTAATCTTTCTTTTGCAGCATCTTTAGATTTTAATGTTTGTTCTTGTTTTTTAGCCATTTTTTTAAAAAAATTCATTATGCTTTCAAACATTATTTATTACCCTCCACTTTTGTTTATTTTTTGAATATGCTTTTTAATTTTGCAAAAAAACCTTTTTCTCGTCCAGGTATTGTTACTTCTATATTTTCTCCCAATACTCTTTTAGCTATCTCTAAATATGCTTTTCCTGATGGTGCTCTTCTATTTTGGATTACTGGTTCTCCTTTATTTGTTTGTGTTATGATATATTCATCATCTGGCACAACTCCTATTAAATCTATGGATAACAAGTCTACTATATCACTAACATCCATCATTTCACCTTTTTTGACCATATTTGGTCTTATTCTATTTACTACTAATTCTGGATTTTTAATTTCTGATGCTTCTAGTAAACCAATTATTCTATCTGCATCTCTTATTGCTGATATTTCAGCAGTTGTTACTACTATGGCACGGTTCGCCCCTGCTATAGCATTTTTAAATCCTTGTTCAATTCCAGCAGGACAGTCTACAAGTATATAGTCGAATTCTTCTCTTAGTTTATTTGTTAAATCTATCATTTGTTCTTCATTAACCGCACTTTTATCTCTTGTTTGTGCAGCTGGCAATAAATATAATTCTTTAAATCTTTTGTCTTTTATTAATGCTTGTCTTAGTTTACATTTTCCTTCAACAACATCTACTATATCATATACTATTCTATTTTCTAGCCCCATTACTACATCTAGGTTTCTTAAACCAATATCTGTATCTATTAATACAACTTTTTTCCCTTCTAATGCTAAGCTAGAACCTAGGTTTGCAGTTGTTGTCGTTTTTCCAACTCCACCTTTTCCTGATGTTATAACTATAACTTCTCCCATATTCTTCCTCCTTAGGATAATTTTTTCTTGCTTAAAAATCCCAATTTTTCTAACTACTATAATACTATGAAAACCTCAAAAAGTCAATCTCTTTGGACAAATTTCTTAAACTTAAGATATTTAAACCATATAAAACAAATAGGCTAAACAAGATCAAAAATTTTGATATTAAGAATAATTTTAAAATAGAATATTCTAGATACCTGAATATTGAAACATAAAAGAGGAACATTTCTTGCTCCTCTTAGTATTCTCTTTAAATAAAATTTTCTAAATAAATCATTTTTATATTATTATTATTGGCTTCTTTCATCAAATCAAACAAAATTGTACTCTATTAGATAACCCACCCCATTGTACAAAATCCCCAAATGTGCTTTCATCTTTTGCTTTTTTCTTAGTTTCAACAAATTCAAAATTGATATATATAATATGATTACCTCTTATTCCTTTTTCTCTTAATTTTCCCATTATTTGGTTTAAAATAAAAGATTTTCCACGTCTTCTTATACCTACTAGATTTTTACTAAATCACTATCATAAAATTCTCTTATTCTTGATAAATATATTTCTCTTTTTAACATTTTTTCATCACCTATTTTATAGGTATAAAATAATTTCGTGTTTTTGTTAAGTTATTTTGTCTAAACAAAATAACTTTTTATATCAATTTTTGCAGATTTTATCTTTTTAGAAATATCTGCAATATAACTTTGATTCATATAACATTTTTTATATTTTCTTAATCAAAATGTATAAATAGTCTTGTCTTTGATTTTAGTTATGTCTTTTATTCATAAAAATAGTCGATTATTCCGTTGTAGATTCCCCAAGCTAATTTGTTCTGATATTCATCATCTAGTAATTTTTGCTCTTCTTCAGGATTTGATAAAAATCCACATTCTACAATTGTTGTAGGAATTTCAACATGTTTTACAATATATATATTTTCAATACTCTTTGCAATTCTATTATTTTCCTTTTGTATAGCATCATTCAAATTATTTTGAATAGACACTGCAAGTTTTTGTCCATTTGCATCTTTAGCATTATAAAAGGTTTGCCAACCATCATATTGCTGCTGAGGAATCTTGTTTAAATGAATTGAAACAAAAATATCAGCTGAACTTTCATTTCCAATTTTCACTCTATTATGAATATCTGATATTTTCTTTTGCCTTAATGTTTTTGCATCAATATCATAAATTGCATTTTCATCTGAACGTGTAAGTATTACAGTAGAGCCACTTTGTTCTAATAAATTTTGTAATTTTAATGCTATTTTTAAATTTGTTTCCGCTTCTGTTGTTCCTCTACTACTTTGCGCTCCCTCATCTGGCTTACCATGTCCTGCATCTATTACGATTGTTTTCCCTGATACAGGCAGTGATACTGTTGGAACTGCACTTCTTTGGTCATTTATAAGTGCAAATCCAAATACTAATACAAATATTCCCAATACAACTAATCTTATTTTTTTTCTGTTTAAAACTATCATATTAACCTCTTTCATATCGCTTTTTAATAATTTTATTCAGAAATTTGAAACTTATTACTTTTCTAATTACTACTATAGCTTAAATTTTTCTTTTATTATCTTAGCAACAGTATCTGTGCTTATTCTTCCACTTATCCTATTAATTTATTATTTTCATCCATAATATCTACCAATTTCACATTTTATTACTTCATGATTTTTATATTTACTCTAAATTTTCTAAAACATTTTTATTACCTGTAAATTCTTTAAGCCACTTATTTAAATCTTTTTGCTTTTTAAAAACTAATAACTTATCTTTTGATACATCTTTTAAATAATTTTCAATTATAGGTCTTTTTTTCTTATTATATGTAGCAACATATTTTATAAATTTAAAATCCATTCGTTCTCTACAACCAGGTATTTCAGGTCTTTCACTATTACGCATTTTAAAATATCTTTTAAAAATACCTTTTAAGTGCATAAAAGTCGAATAGTCTAGCCAAATTATTAAATCTGCTTTATCAAAACGCTCTTTAAGAGTTTTATTGTAATTGCCATCTATTATCCATTTTTCATCATTTGATTTATCAGATATTATTTTATCTCTTTTGGCTTTATCTATTTCTACCCAATTTGGTTCGTAATTAATAGCATCTAAATGTATCGCAGGAAGATTTAACTCTTTAGATAATATATTTGCTAAAGTACTCTTTCCACTTCCTGAACCACCAACTATAGAAATTCGATTATACATAATTTTTCTCCTTTATCTAATTTCATAAGATTCTTCTTTTCTTAATTCTTCTCTCTTATTTTTCAATAATTTCATTTCTCTATAAAAATCATCAGTATCCCAATTACAAAAAGTATAATTTTTATCATCATTCTTTTTAGCCAATTCTAATTCTTCTATTGAGAAATATTTAACTTCTTGAACTTCTTCTGGTTGTAGTATATAATCAGATATTTTATAATTTACTGTAAAAATAAAATTATATGCAAAACGTTTATTTTTGTCATCACTTTTATAAATAGCTATAACTTTAATTTGATTTTTAGGAATTTCCACTCCGATTTCTTCTTTTACTTCTCTATATATAGCTTCTTCTACAGTTTCTCCAGAGTCAACCTGACCTCCAGTTTTTGCCCATTTGTTAGGATTTCTTTTCTTATTTGCTGTTCTTTTTTGCAATAAAACTTCACCTTTTTTATTCATTATCCAACAAGAAACTGTTCTCCTCCATAATCCTTTTTCATATGCAGTCCATCTCTCTTCAACTTGTCCTGTTAATTGATTATTTTCATCTACTACATCTATTAGTTCCATTTCTACAACCATCCTCTTTCTATACATAAATCTAATTTACTTTCTATATTTTATCATCTCACATTTATTATGTCAACACAAAAATCGCAAACTTTTAAATCTGCGATTTTGTTTTTTATTCTTCTGTTTCTTTTTTGACAACTTCATTTTTACAAACTTTAACTTTAATAATTCTTTTATCTTCATATTCTTCTATTTTAAATGTTAATTCTTCTGTTTCTATAACAGGATTTTCCTCATCTGTAGGAATTCTTCCTAGTTCTTCTTGAAGATATCCTGATAAAGTATCATAATCTCCTTCAGGTATATGTGAATCTAATAATTTATTTACATCATAAATTGGCATACTCCCTGATAACATATATGTTTTATCATCTATTTTTTCATATTCTTCTTCTATTTCATCAAACTCATCATAAATATCTCCAACAATTTCTTCCAAAATATCTTCCATTGTTATAAGTCCAGCTGTTCCACCATATTCGTCAACTACTATAGCAATATGTTTTTTATTTTTTTGTAATTCTTTGAATAATTCATTTATTAATTTATTTTGTGATACAAAATATGCTTCTTTCATAATACTTTTAATTTTAAAAGTTTTTTTATGCATATTTTTAATTATATCTTTAACATATACTACACCTTTTATTTCATCTATTGTTTCATCATATACTGGTATTCTACTATGTTTACAGTCATCTTTTATTATTTCATCTAATAATTCTGTTGCACTCATATCTATATCTACTGCAAACATGTCTGTTCTATGTGTCATTATCTCAGATGCTGTTATATCATTAAATTCAAATACATTATTTATAAGTTCTTTTTCTTCTTCTTCGATTGTTCCATTTTCTTCACCTTGGTCAACCATCATTTTTATTTCTTCTTCTGTAACAATTTCATCTTCATTTTCATTTACTCCAAATAGTTTTGAAATTGCATTAGTTGTAACTGTTAACAATTTTACAAATGGAGCTGTAATAATAGATATTCCTCTTATTATTCCAATTGTTCCAAAAGCAATTTTTTCATAATTTTTCATTGCTAATCTTTTTGGTACTAATTCACCAAATATTAAAGTAAAAAATGACAATATTATTGTTATTATTACTATTGAAATTCCTTGCCATACTCCAATTCCTATTGGAATTAGATTATTCAACATAGGTGCTAACATATCTGCAAATGTGTCTGATGCAAAAGCACTTGATAAAAATCCTGCAAGAGTTATCCCTATTTGGATTGTTGCTAAAAATCTACTTGGTGTTTCTAACATTTTTGCTATTTGTTTAGCTTTTTTATTTCCCTCTTTTGCTTGTTTTTCTATTTTATTATCATTTAAAGAAATAAATGCAATTTCACTTGCAGCAAAAAATGCATTTAATCCTATTAATATAACTAATACTAGTATTTGTGTAATCATTTAACTCTCCTTCTTATATTTGTCTTCTATCTACAGCATAACTACTTCCCATAATTGCTTTAGCTGCATGTTTTACTTGTGCTCCAACTTCTCCTATTTCTAGTATATTTGCAAATCTTCCTTTTTCTGCAATTACTACTCCTATTGATATTGAAGTTAAAGCAAATTGTTCTATTATTCCTTTTCTATTTGCAACTTCTATATATCCTTTTTCTAAATCTTCTTCTGTAAAGAATTTTGTTACTTTTTTATCAAAAGTTGCTATTATATCTTGACATATTGTATCTACATTTATTGTTGGAATAATTGCCACAAAATCATCTCCTCCAATATGCCCTACAAATGAATTACATAAACAATGTTCATGTATGCATTTTTGTATTGTTTGTGCTGTAAATTCTATTATTTGGTCTCCTTTCAAAAATCCATATACATCATTATATGCTTTAAAATTATCTAAATCTAAATATAATACTGCATATTCTTCATTATTTGATATTCTTTTTTTCAATTCTGCATGTATTTGAACATTTCCTGGCAAACCTGTTAATGGACTTATTCTTCTATTCATACTTAATAATCTATTTAGATTTTTTACTGTATGGTACAAATAATCTGTATCTACAGGTTTTTTTATATAATATTCTACAGATTCTCTCAAAACTTCTAATCTATGTTTTCTATCTGTATTTGAAGATACAACTATTATTGGTGTTATTTGATTATCTTCATCAGTTCTTATCTTTTTACATACTTCTACAACATCTCTATCAATTGCATCTTCATTTATTATTATTAAAAATGGTATATTTTTTAAGGCTATATCAATCTGTTCAGTTTTTACTCCTATAAACTTAAATTGTTGGTCTTCCTTAAATAATTCTCTAAATATCGGCAAGGAAGATTCATCATCATCTATTATATATATATCTTGTATCATATTATTCTCCTATTTATTTGTAAATTTTATTCTTGATGTCTTTTGTAAACCATTTATATTTGTTACTGTTACTATTAATGTATTAACTTCTCCTTTTGTCATTATTATTTCATTATGATATGTTTTATCATTAACATCTATTACTTGCATTGTTCCACCATTATGTGTTATTTCTACTGTTGTTATTTGTTCATCATCTGATGCGTCTATTACAAATGCAACTTCTCCATTTACATATTGTGGACCTGCTTTTAATGTTGGCTCTGTATCTCCTATAACATCTTGTTCTTTTCTTGCTTTCATATTATTTTCATCTACAACCTCTATTGCTAGTCTATGTTGTCCTTTTGGAGCATTTATTATTCCCTCATATTGATTTTCTCCAACTTCAATTTTTTGCTTTTCTCCACCATCCCAACTATATTCAATATAAGATATTTTTGCTTCATCATTTGTTGCTGTTATTTGTACCCCATTTGAAACTGCTTCTAATTTTATCTCTGGTATATTTCCTACTGTATATTTCTTTTCATATCTTACAACTTGCCCATTTTCTTCTGTAATTGCTACTGATAATGTATTTACTCCACCTAATAAATCAATAGATTCTGATACATTTTTTCTGTTCTTTCCATCTATTATAGTTTCTTCTTCATCATTCCATCTATATGCAATTGTCTTAATTCCTCTTATATGTTTTATATTTATATCTATTGTATTATTATCATCATTTCTGATTATTTCTACTGTCGGCTTTTTACTTGCTTCTACTACTTCATTTATTTTTTCTTTTGCATATACACTTCCACTTACCATGCTGATTCCTAATAATATTATACAAATTGCAAAAAATGCCACTATTACATTTATTGGCAATACTTTTTTCTCTTTTGGCTGTTTCTTTGGTTCTTTAAATTTTTCTTCTCCTGTTATTAATATCTGATTCACATAATCACCCCATTGTTTATTCTATATTTTTGATTATATCATAAGCATTTCCAGTTGTAAATATTTATTTAAATTTTTAAGTTTTTTCGAGATTTATATAATCAAAAAAGAAACGGGCTTTTATGAAAAGTCCATTTCTTTTTTATGTTAAATTACATATTTTTTTATTAAGATAATTCCTACAGTTACTACTGATAGTAATCCAAGAGTTAATGTAAAATATGTTTTTGCCTTACCAGTTTCTATAGCTAAAATAACTTTAGCTAAATCAATATCATCTTCACCATCTTTTTGGTTATCAGGTGTTGAATCTTTATCTGGCACATCAAATTCATTATCATCTTCTGAAATCTCTGCAATATTTGTCTTTAATGCCAAATTATCTTCTCCATTTATCCATGTAAGAATAACTTCAACAGTTGCACTTTCTCCAGGTTGTAATAAAGTATTTTCAAGTTGTTTTGTAGAAATCACATTATTTCCTTCATCTGTCCAATTAGGATTATCTGAAGCTTCAAATTTTAATCCTTCTGGTACATAGTCAGTAATTTCTGTTGCATAACCAGGGACGTCTCCCTCGTTTGTAATTGTAATTCCATAACCAAATTTAACTACTACATCTTCAATTTTCTTTTTATGTAATTCTACTTTTACTACTGGTTCTGGATCTTCATGTCCATTATAACCTGTTTCAGATATTTTTTCTTGACCATCTTCAACAATTATTACTTTTGAAACAAATTTTAATAATGATAAGTCAAAATATTCTACTTTAACATTTTCTATATCTTGATCATCTTCTCCTTCATTCCATTCATCTGGTGTTGAATCTTTATCTGTTATATCTTCACCATCTTCATCTGAATCATCAGAAATTTGAGCATGATTTGTTATTATTACTGTATTTGATCCTGGATCTTTTACCTTAAATGCTATTTTTATATCTTTATAATATAATGTTGTTCCATCAAACGCTTGTAATAAATTATCATCTCCATTTTCTTTAGATAAATAATTTGTTTTAATTTTTACAGCATCTTCTACATTTGTTGTTACTTCATCATTTTCGTCATACATTGTCCACATATATTCAACATTTGTGTCATTTTCTGGTATATATTCTAAATGTTCCGGAATATCATCTGTTATTTCACTTGCAAATCCAGAAATCTCTCCCTCATTATATACTCTTATTGTATAAATTACTATATCTCCTACATGAAGTGTAATTGGATCTTTTGGATGTTCATATCTTATATTTCCATTTTCAATTATTGATTCTGGAACTCTTGTTGTTACTTCTTTATCTTGTATTTGTGTAATAAACTTTCTTAATGCCAAATCAAATTCTTTTACATATACTTTTTCGAAATCATCATCATCTTCATTACCTGGTACATATTCATCATTTTCTTGATCTTTTTTGTAATCTGGTAAATCCTCATCTTTAGGAATATTTTCATCAATATTATCTGATTCTGAATCTATATCTTCTGGTACTACTGTATCTCCATATTTATATTCTGATATTTCAGCTATATTTGTCATTCTTTCATCTGGTATAGCATTATTTGAAATTCTACATTCTATTTGTAGATCTTCATAATCTAATGTTGTTCCATTAAATTCACTTATTTCTTTATCTGATAAATATGTTGTTGTTACAATTCTACCATCTTCTGATATTTGCCATCCATACCTAGCATTTATTTGGCTATCTTCCACATATTCCAAATATGGTGGTAAATAATCTGTTACTTCACTTGCATATCCAGCTGTTTCACCTTCATTATATACTCTTATTGTATATAATACTATGTCTCCAACCTTTAGAGCTACTGGTGTTTTTGGATGATTATATATTGCTGTTGTTCCTGTTCCATTTTGTAATGGTGTTACATCTACAATTGGTTCTCTACTTATATCTAATTTTTCACCATTAACTGTTGTGATAAATTTTCTTAAGCTTAAATCAAATATTTTTACATATAATTTTTCAAAATCATCATCATCTTGTTCACCTTTATAATGATACTCGTCATCTGTTAAATCATCTTTATTTGATGAATTACCTTTATAATCTTCCATATTGTCTTTATTTACATTTGGTTTGGTTCCAGGTTCTGAATCTCTATCTGCTCCTACTTCTGTTGTTATTGTTTTACCATCTTCTGAATCATATGCTTCATCTATCCAAGCTACATTTGTTAAAATATTTTTCTCTCCTGCAACAGGTCTATATACAACTTTACATTTTATTTCTATTGTCTCATAATCTAAAGTTCCATCTGCATATGGTACTATATCTTTTGCTGGAGTTTCTTGTGTATTTACAATTTCAAATGTTACTCTATTTGATGCAGCTTCATATTCTACTGTATATATATTTTTATCTTGACCACTTGCATCTTTTGATGTTATTGTTCCACTCGGATTATAAATTAATCCTGTTGGTAATTGATCTATTATTTTACTTGCATATCCTGCTTTTTCACCCTCATTAAAGATTCTAATTTCATATGTTACAATATCTCCATCTTCTGCTTTTATAGGGTCTTTTCTATGTCTATAATTTGCAGTTGTTTCTCCATTTTTTAATGTATCTTCTATATTTGGTACTCTTGATGCTAATCCTAATGTTGTTAATTCATTATTATTTATTTTTGTAATATACTTTCTTAATGCTAAATCAAAATATTTTTCAGGAATATGTGTATTTGTTATTACAAATCCTTCTGTTGGATTTCCTTCTATAGAAACTGTATATCCTGTTGGAACTGGTGTTTCTTCTACTGTATATTCTATTTTTTTACCATCTTTATTTACTGGTAAATTTTCAAAAGTATGTGTCCATTTATTTGCTTCGCTTAATTCTATTGTTTGTCCATCTACTGGAACTCCATCTGCTTTTAGGACTACTGTTACTGATTCTGGTCTTATATTATCTGCATTTCCACCATCTTCCCATACTTTTGTTACCGTTATACTTGTTTGATCTATTTCGCGTGAATTTGTAATTATATATTCTGTTGCTCTAGCTGATTGCACTTCACCAGATTCACTTGTTACATTATCATTTGTAATTATTGTTTCATATCCATCAATTTGAGTGATTTCTTGTACACTGTAGATTATATATTCTCCATTTTCTTTTTCTGGTAATTCTGTAAAAACATGTTCCCAATTATTACTATCATTTAATTCAACTGTTCCTACAACATCTGTATTATTTTTCAATAAATTTACTGTTACAGATGGTGGTCTTAAGCCATCTTGATTATTATTATCATCCCATACTTTTTTAACTTTTATACTTGTTTGACCTGGTGTATATGTATTTGTAATTGTAAAACCTGTTGTTACATTTCCTGATGTTGTTGATGTATATCCTGTTGGCACTCCATTTTCTTCTACTGTATAAACAATTTCTACACCATCTTTATATTTTGGCAAATCTGTAAATGTATGTGTCCATTCATTATTGTCTCCTTTTAATTGTATCTCTTGTCCATCTACAGGTTGTCCATCTGCATATAATGTAATTGTTATAAATTCTGGTCTTAATCCATCTTGATTATTATTATCTACCCATACTTTTTTAACTGGTATATTTATTTTTTCAGGTTCATGTGTATTTGTAATTGTAAATCCATCTTCAGATTTTTCTGGAGTATATCCTTGTGGCAATCCAGTTTCTTCAATTGAATATTTAATTTCTACACCATCTTCATATTTTGGCAAATCTTCAAATACATGAGTCCACTCATTTCCTTGTCCTTCTAATCGAATCTCTTTACCATCTACAGGTTCTCCATTTGCATATAATGTAATTGTTATAAACTCTGGTCTTATTCCATCTTGGTCATTATTATCATTCCATATTTTTTTAATTGGTATATCAATTACTTCTGGAATATGTGTATTTGTTATAACAAAACCATTTGTAGAATCTCCTGTAAGATTTGTATCATATTCTTGAACTTGTACTTCTTCAATTGTATAAACTATATCTCTACCATTTGCCTTTTTAGGTAAATTTCTAAAAGTATATGACCATTCATTTGTATCACCTGTTATTGTTTGTCTTTGTACTTCTTCACCATCTGCTTTTAATATTACTTCTATTTCTGGTGGTCTTAATCTATCTTGATTATTTTCATCGTCCCATACCTTTTTAATTGGTATATTTATAACTTCTGGCCTATATGTATTTGTAATTGTAATTCCTGTTTGTATATCACCTGTTTGTGCTGAATCATATACATTTTCTAAATCCGCATCTTCTGCCTTATATTCTTCTTCTATTGTATAAACAATTGTTTTTCCTTCATCATAATATTTTGGCAAATTTGTGAATGTATGTGTCCATTCATTTCCTGTTCCTGTTAATGTGTGTCTTTGTGTTTCTACTCCATTTGCTTTTAATATTATATCAATTGATGATGGTCTTATTCCATCTTGATTATTATTATCTGACCAAATTTTCTTTACTGGTATTTCAATAGTTTCAGGCACATGTGTATTTGTAATTGTAAATCCTTTTATTTCTGTTGAATATCCATCTATGTTTGTAGTTTCAGCTATCGAATAATTTATATTGTTGCCATCTTTTTTTAGTGGCAAACCTGTAAATGTATAACTCCAATTATTGCCATTATTTAATGTTGCTGTTTTTCCTACTACTTCTTCTCCATTTGCATATAATTTTACAGTTACTGCACCAACTCTTAAGCCATCTTGATTATTGTTATCATCCCATGTTTTTGTTACTGTTATTTCTATTTCTGGCTCTATTTTTAATTTTTCAAAATCATCATCATCTTGTTCACCTTTATAATGATATGAATTATCTGTTAGCTCATTTTTATTTGATGAATTTCCTTTATAATTATCCATTCCATCTTTTGTTACATTTGGAGAAGTTTGTGGTCTTGAATCTCTATCATCTCCAACTTGTGTTATTTCTTGGCTTGAATCTGAATCATATGCTCTACTTATCCATGCAACATTTGTTAATATTTTATCATTTGCTTTATCAGGTGTTGCAGTCACTTCACATTCAAATGTTAATGTTTCATTATCTATAGTACTTCCATTATACAAATTTAAAGCAGAATTCGTTGTAGATGTAAATATTATTTTATTTGTTGATTCATCATAATTTACATTATATGTATTATTTCCTGTAGTTATTGTTGATGAATCTGCATATTTTAATCCTGTTGGTAATTGGTCTGTTATTTCTGTAGCATATCCATTTTTGTCTCCCTCATTATATATTGTTATTTTATATGTTACTTTATCTCCAGTTTTTACTACTATAGGATCTTTTCTATGTCTATAATTTGCTGTTGTTTCTCCATTCATTAATGTGTCTTCTATGTTTGGTACTCTTGATTGTAACCCTAATGTTGCAATTTCACTATCATTTATTTCAGTTATATATTTACGTAAAGCCAAGTCAAATTCTTTTGGTACAGCTTTAAAACTTATATTATCTGCTTCAATTATTTCATCCATATCAAGTACTGGTTGTTCTGCATTTAAAGTTATTGATGTACTACCATTTTCTGTTCCTCTTAACCATAATTTTTTTACTTTTTGTTTATAATTTGTAGTTGCACTTATATTTATTTCACTTGCAGATGTTCTTGGAACTGCTATATAAAATCCCTCAGATCTATTTGCTACATCTTTTACAGTTTTTCCTATTACTGTTCCATTACTATCTGTTATTGTATAACTTACTTGTTGATTACTTTCATTTGTTATATTTAATATTATCTCATAATCCAAATCATTATTTTTAGTTAATTTTATTGGACCAATTAAATAATTTGTACCTTTTCTATTTGCCTCATAATTTCCATCATTGTCTTTATTAATTCCTGATAAATCTAGCTCTACTGGTTTTGAATATCCACCATTTTTATATGTACTTGCATTTTTTTCAGCAGAATCTATTAAATAATTATATAAAATATTGGCTTGTTCATATCTTTCACGACCAGTTCCGCCACCCCATCTATCATATTCTATTAGAGGTGTAAAACTTTGGCCATCATCTTGTGTTAAATATAACCAATCTAATGCATCTTTATTGTTGAATTTTTCTTCACCATCTATTTTATAATTTACAATATACCACATTGCTGCTTGTTGAACTGCTCTTATATCTGTATCTGTTAATGTTGTATTATATTCTCCCCATCCGCTAACCTTATCTGAATAATCATATCCATTTGTTGGCTCATATACATACATTTGAATATCTGAATCATATTTGATTCCTATTTGTTCTAATAATTGTTCTTTATCAGATTTTCCTGGAATATATGAATTTTCTATTACCCACAATAATTCTTTATAAACACCATTAACATCATCCAAAAGTTCTATAACTACATCATTCTCAGCACTGCTTGAATTATTTCTTAATAATTGTAATAATGTTTCTCTTTCAGAATCTAGGTCATATGACAAATTATATTCAACTATTACACTTGAATCATCTTCCCATGATTCTCCATATAGTCCTTTTAAACAATAAAGTGTTCTTTGTTCAGCACTTTCATTTGCTCTATTTGTTGAATCATAATTTCGCAAATTCCATAATGCTACACCCCCTGTTGTAGGATCTTTAATTCCATATCCATCTCCATTTGGATATGCTGCATTTAAACCTACATACAAAACTTGATTTGCAGCATAGCTTACTATTGTAAATATTATAAGTGCTACTACAAGTAATGTTGCTCCTATAATCATAATTTTTTTCTTCATATTACTATCCCTCTCTTTTGTTATTTTTCATTATTATTATATATTTTTCTACAAAAAAAAGCAATGTTTATTTTTAGTAATTTTAAAAATTTCCCAATAGTAAAAAAATTTTTGAACAAATAAGAAAAATTTTCAATTTTTCTTTAATTTGTTCTTGCCCGATTTGAGTTTTCGACTATAAGGAGAAAATCTCAAAGGGCTAGCGATTGTAGCTTTTTATATAATAGGAAAGTATA
>CALXQP010000041.1 GCA_944390695.1 uncultured Clostridia bacterium | reverse complement strand
TAATCTGGTTTACCATGTCTAATTAAATAAAATGTTGCCATATTTATTCCTCCTATTAATATAATTAAAATATATATTTTTTCACATTTTATTATACTTATACATTTTTATCAATGCTTTTTATAGATTTCTATCTGTTAATTCTTGAACATTTAAAATTTGTGCGATAATTCTACTTACATACATTTTATCTTTTCCATCAGTAGATATTCTTCTACTATTAGGTATTTTTTTTGAAACTGTTTCATAAAATTCATTTTGATAATCTGTGAAAGAAATATCAATCCATGATTTTGATAATTCTTTTCCTCTTTTTGCGTTGTTACAATTAAAAGTTTGACATTATCTAAATGTTTAGTTAATCCTAAAAAATAACTTAACGTTTGAATAATAATATCTTGTTCTCTCAAACAAGGAATAACAATAAGAATATTAGATTTCTTTTCATTTCGTTGTAATATATTTTTAGTTTTCTTATTTTGTTTACAAATATATTTAAAACTCCTGTAAAAACACCAAAATCCAGTAAGAACTTCTAAAATTAAAATTGTATAATATACAGCCATACTCATAACTTTTCCTCCATATATAAAAATGAAGATATAACTTTAAGTTAAATCTTCATCGTTAGTTATTATCATATTTATCTTAATATTTTTTTAGATATATTTTTTATTTTCTCAACATATTTATATGGCATTCCTCTTTGTAAGAAAAATGTCTCGTCATATTTTCCATCTAATAAATCAAAAACACAATATTGTATTTTTAAGTCAAAATATAAAGAAATTGCAATTCTGTGAGCTCCATCAATAGGTATTCCTGTTGTACTAATTGGAATTATCGTTTTATCTAAATTGTTACGACTTCTAATACTATCAATAAGGGAATTAAAACTATTTATAAAGTCATTTTTGCTATTCTTCCTTCCATCAGGTTCAGAGAAATTATTGAATGCCTTTATATGTGACAAATCATAAACTAGTACCCAAGAGGAAAAAGAAAAAAACGGCACTAATTTATCTTTTCATATATTTTATTTCAAAAGTTGAACCTTTTCCTATTTCTGATGTACAAATAATATATCCATTATCTTTTTCTATAATTGTTTTAGCAAGAGCAAGACCAATGCCAACACTATTTTCAGAAGAATTTTTTCCTTTATAAAAGCGTTCAAAAATATGTTTAACATCTTGTTTGTCTATTCCAACACCCTCATCTTTAATAAAAATTTTCGTGTAAAAATTGTTTTCTTCATATTTAATGTAAATATTTTTGCATTCAGGTGTATGTTCAATACAATTTTTTAAAATATTAGTTAAAGCTTCTTTTTGCCAATTATAATCACCTATAAATTTAGAATCATTATTATCTATAATCATATTTATTTGTTTAATCTCAATTGGAATTGCCAAATTTTTCACAATATCATCAACTAAAGTTTTAACTTTAATTTCTTTCGGCGTAAAAATCGCAGTATTTGAATCTAATTTTGAAAGTTTCAAAAGAGAAATTACTAACCAATTTATCCATTCAATTTGTCTAGTTATTTCATGTATAAAAGATTGTCTTATATCTTCCGCCATGTTGGGATTTTCTCTTATATTATCTAACATAATTGAAATTGAAGTTAATGGTGTTTTTAACTGATGTGAAATATCTTCTATAGATGTCTGTAATGCTTTTTTATCTTTTAAAGATAAATCTGCTTGATTTCTTAACATTACTGTTATTTTATATAATTCATTACTTAAATTACTAAGTTCATCTTCTGAATTTTCTTCAATTTTTAAATCATAATTTTTTCTATTAATCTCATCTATATATTTTATTATTTTTTTCAGTTTTATATCTTTTAATTTTAAATTAATAGCTAAAATAATCAATATCATTACTATTAGTAAAATTATATTCATATTCGTTAAAAACAATATTTTTTCTTTTTCAGCATTTAATATTTCAATAGCAGATGTTTCATCTATATTAATGCCATACATATTTAAAATATCAGTTCCAGTTTGTATAGAACTATTGTTCTTGTCCAAAATTGCCATTATTTCTTCTTCTTTTATCTCTGGATATTTTTCATTAACTTTTCCAATAATATTAGAAATTACGATATTTACTTGTCTTTGATATTCATTTAATTTTTTTCCTGTAATGAAAATATTGATACATATTGATATTATTGTTACTATTATAATTGAAATTATCATTTTTTTATTTTTGGTCAATCTCATAATATTTTTCTCCATATTAATCTGTTACTCTATAGCCAATACCTCTAACTGTTTCTATTGTCTTACCATCTTTATCATCTATTTTTTCTCTTATTCGCTTGATATAAACTGTAAGAGTGTTATCATTAACAAAGTTTCCTGCAACATCCCATATTTTATCTAATATTTGTTCTCTTGTTACTAAAATACCTTTATTATTAAATAGCATTAATAATATTTTATATTCTAAACTTGTTAAAACAACTTCTTTTCCATCTTTATAAACTTTTGCAGTATTATTATCTATAATAATATTTTTACATTTTATTTGATTATCATTGCTTGTAGTTTTCTCGTATCTTCTTAAAACACTGTTTATTCTTGAAATTAGTTCACGTGTTCTAAATGGTTTTATAATATAATCATCTGCTCCCATATCTAATCCTTGTACAACATCTGTTTCTTCATCTTTAGCTGTTAAAAAAATTACAGGATCATTTCCATTTTCTTTAATTGTTTTACATATTTCAAATCCTTCTCCATCTGGTAATGCTATATCTAATAAAAATAAATCATATTCTTGTTTTTTTATTTTAGATTTTGCTGTTACTATATTTTTTGCTATGTCTACTTCAAAATTTTCTTGTTCTAGTGAATATTTTAACCCCATTATTATTGTTTCATTATCTTCTACTAACAAGATTTTTCTCATATTAAATTCCATTCCTTTCCCGCTTCGCTCAAGGTGTACATAGTAATAAACCTTGAGCGAAATTTTTTAGCCGATTCCCTCTATTTAGTTTCTAATTTCATATATAAAATTGGATATGGATTCCCTTGCTCATCTAAATCTGTTCTTTTATAAGTTTTAAATCCCATATGTTCATAAAATCCTTTAGCATTAGGATTTTGCTCATTTACTGCTAATTCATTAACTTTATAATTTTCTATACCATAATTCAATAATTTTTTTCCTAGCCCTTTTCCTCTTTCACTATTTTTAATAAATAACATTTCAAGCTTTCTGTCTTCAATTCCCATAAAAGCAATAGGTACACTATTTTCATTTTCTATAATTATCAAATGTGATACACTAGAAATAGCTTCTGGTACATATTTTTTTATATTTTCTATTTCTTTACTAGATAAAAATGTGTGTGTTGCTTTTACTGAATCTTCCCATACATCTAATATTTTATTTATTAGTGCTATTGTTCTGTTTTTTACTTCAATTATTCTCATCATATATTCCCTACCTTTCATTTTTGTCTTGATTTTTATTTTTTTATTATTTCTTTAGTCTTTTTATTATATTAATTTCATGTTTAGTAATAAAGTTTTTTAATACCATAATTAAAATCTGTCTACACTATATCATAGATTTACATTTTGCTCAAGAAATTTAGTAAAACTCGCATTAAATATATTAGATTTTTAAGCAAGTATATGTACTATTTCTGTTAATTATTTTTTCAATCTTCTTTAATTATGTTTCTGCTTCCATAATATGTTGCTAAGAAATATAATCCATAAATTGCTCCAATGATTATTGCCGTTACAATAACTGATGGTAATAATTCATCTGGTGAAGCTAATGCTGCCATCATAGATAAAATAAATTTAATTCCAAATATTGAATGTATCATGGCTAACACTAAAGGCATCATAAAAAATATAAATATTTGTTTAAACAAAGCACCATTTATCATTTTTTCATCACAACCAATTTTTCTGAGTATTGTATATCTTTGTTTATTATCTGAACTTTCTGTAAGTTGTTTTAAGGCAAGTATTGCTGAACTTGCAATTAAAAATACGATTCGTAGATAAATTGCTATAAAAATAATAATTGTTGATAATCCTTTACTTGCTTCTTTTATAGATATTTTTGTATATCCATTAAGGTTTATTCCATCATCTTTTAAATTTTTTACTAATTTACTATCATTGCCTGATAATATTTCTTCTATATTTACTCTCTCTTCTTCTGTTTCTGCATTATAATTTGCTGCTAAAAAATACTCTTCTGTATTTTCTTCTTTTATTTCAAAGTTATCTGGCACTAATATAATTCCTGCATTCGTATTACTTGCATTCATATAAACAAAACCATATTTACATTCAGTATATTTTGCATGATATATTTTCCCATTTATTTCTATATTAGAATTTAGTTTTAATGCTTCATTTCTTAAATTTATCATATTGTCAAAATCACAAAGTACTATATATTCGTCATCATTTAAACTATATTGCTCATTTCCATAAAGCTTAGCAATTTTATTATAATCTGATATTTTAATTATACTTTCTGGGCTATCATAAGTTAGCATTGAAAATCGTGCTTTTGCAGTATTATAATAATCTCCTAGACTATATTTCCAAGTCCATTCTGGCAATGTATAAATTGGTATTTCTACAACATCTTTTAATTTAGTCATATCAAATTCATAATTTTTTAAAGTATCACTTATGCTATGTCTTGAATCTTCTATTTGTTTTTCTGTATTATATATTGTTTTACCACTATATGAACTCACATAGCTTTCTGGTAAATATGCTGTTTTATACAAATTAACATCTACAGGTGTAAATTCATTTAATTTTGAATCTAATGATGTTTTAATTGACAAACTACTAGATAATGCACTTATTGTCATAAATAACATTACACAAATTACACTCATACTGATTATATTTGTGTTTACTTTGTTGTTTAATTGTCTTAGTACAAACATATTTGTACCTTTTAAATAAGTTGTTTTTTTAGCTTGTATTACTCTTAATATAAATCCTGATAAAGACCAGAACACTCCTACTGTTCCTACTATTCCCATTAAAATTGGTTTTAATAGTTCTGCTGCTGTTCGTAATTCATATACTTCAGCAGTTACTCTGTAGTAAGCTAATCCAAGCACAACACATGATGCTACAAATACAAGTATTGCAATAATCGGATTTTTCATTTTTACTTTTTCGTTTTTCTTTATTGCTGTTAATAAATTAATTAGTTTATATCTTGAAATTGTTAATGTGTTAAATATAATTACTGCTATATACATTACTGCAAAGTAGATACAAGTTTTTATACAAGCATCTTTTGAAAATACAAATGTAAATTCTGTCATATCTGCTTCAAATAATTTTGCTACTAATATAGACATAAACTGTGATGCAAATATTCCTACAAATAGTCCAACTGCTAAAGATAAGATACCAATTAGTATA
>CALXQP010000040.1 GCA_944390695.1 uncultured Clostridia bacterium | reverse complement strand
TTGTGCGAAGAGGAGAAGTTTATAAGTGTAATTTTGGAATCGGAATAGGTTCAGAAATGCAAAAAGAAAGACCTTGTGTAATACTTCAAAGCGATGTAGGAAATATAAATTCTAGTAATGTCATAGTTGCACCAATTACGCACGCATCTAAGCCAATTCCAACAATGGCTCATATTATAACTCAAAAAGATAGCAAAGGAATGGTAATACTAGATGGACAAGTAAATCTTTCTAATATTCAAACAGTTAGTAAAGCTAGATTAGGAAATTACATAACTAAACTTTCAAAAGAAGATATAAAAAATATAAATAATTCTTTATATGTAAGTTTAGGCCTAATTAAAAATATAAAGAAATATGAAGAAAAGATTGAAAGTTTAAATAAGTATATTGAAAAATTAAAAGGAAACTAAAATAAAAAAGCAAAAATATTTGACATTCTATAATATAAGTGATAAAATTAAATTACAAATATGTTGTTTTTATCAAAACAATAGTAATAATTAACAAATACGAAAATCTTTTAAGGTTTTTAGTATTATGAATATTTTTAAGCTTTTAGCATAGACTAATAGCACAAATATGTTATAGGTTTTTACCTATAATAGTATTACAGGAAAGTTGAGTAACATCAATTTTCCTTTTTATTTTATAAAAATGCTATTAATTTTATATGTTTTATGTTATACTAATTTTAACAGTTTGATTAGTCAATTTTTTTAGGGTAAATTATGGGAGGAACACTTTGAGAATCAAGCTAATTTTTCGCAAATAACCTCCCTAAATGCTCCAATTATTTTATACTCCTAAATAGAATTTCTTATCATTCATATTATTTCTTTACCCAAACAGAAACACTACCTCCATTACAATAGAAAATACCATTTCCATCTTTATCCACATATACTGTTTCTTGTATATTTCCTGTATAATCATAAAATAATGTATTGGCAAGTTTTTGACCAACATTAATAGTCTTTCCTCCACCTGGTCCATCACTCATAATTGCAACTAATCCTGAACCTGGATGTTCATCATCACCTGTTCTTACCCAAGCTATTATATTATGGTGGTCGAAATAATCAATTTGTCCTCCATATGCATATTGTTTCCTTAAATTTAGCATTTTTTCTAACATTTCTTTTTTAGGATTTATTTTTTGAAATGCAATTCCATAATAATCACCATAAAATACACATGGCAATCCATCTTTTCTCAATAATATTAATGCATATGCAAGTGGTTTAAACCAATCTTGTACCCAAGAGCATAAGGCTTGACCAGGTTCTGTATCATGATTATCTACAAATGTAACTGCTAAATTTGGCATTTCTTTTACTAGTGTATTTTCGAAAATTCTTGGCAAATCATAATTTCCATGCGAATTAGATGCCTCATATAAATTATAATGTAATGGTACATCAAATAAAGGAATTGTTGAATTTGTTTTATCTATATACCATTTTAATGTATCTAAATTTCTGCTCCAATATTCTCCAACACATTCCAATGGCTTTATTTTTCTCATATATGATATCCAATCAGCCATAAATAATGATTTTATATGTTTTACAGCATCTAATCTAAATGAATCTACATTAGTAAACTCTAAATACCATTTTCCCCATTTTTTTAGTTCTTCTACTACTATGGGATTATTAAAATCAACATCAGCTCCCATTAAATAATCATAATTTCCATTTTCTTTATCTACATTTTGATCCCAATGTTTCCCACTAAATCTAAATATTCCATTTTTTCTTCCACTTTCGTCCCAATCTGTACCATTAAAATGTTGGTAATTCCATTTAAAGCTTGAATATTTATTATTTCTTGCTGTAAAATTATATTTTGTCCATGCACTTATTTTGTGTGGCAATGTTTTGTCTTTATTTCTGTTTTGAGCTTCTTCCTCACTGGCATAAACCATCTCCGCTTCATCAGCACCAATTTTATGGTTTAATACTATATCTGCATATATTTTTATATTATTTTGATGTAAATTATTTATTGCCTGCAAATATTCATCTTTACTGCCATATTTAGTTTCTATACTTCCTTTTTGATTAAATTCTCCTAAATCATATAAATCATATGCTGAATATCCTGCATCATATTTACCCCCTGCTCCTTTGTATGCAGGTGGTAACCATACATCTGTTATTCCAAGTTTTCTTAAGTTTTCTGCTTCTCTTGATACTTGCTGCCATAATTTGTCTTCTGGTCTTAAATACCATTCAAAATATTGCATTAGTATTCTATTTTCTTTCATTTGTTTCTCCATATTTTAATTTGTTTTTTTATTATAATATCACATTATTCTTTCATTTTCAACTTTTTAAATTTCGATTCTTTACTTAATCTCCTTTTTTACCTTTTTTCATATAATAAATATATGGAGGTATTTATAATGAACTGTTGTTGTAAAAAAAATAATTTTTCTTTATGGTTTTATATATTATTAATTATTATTTTAGCTTTATTAATTACATCTACTATTTTAATTAATATTCGGTAATAATAAATCTAAAAGTATATTAACTGCCATTGCTATTGAAGGAGATAATACTACCCTTGGAACTACAACAATCAAATTTAGTCAAAATGATATAATTATAGGAAATGGTATATCACATTCTCCTGGAAGTGATTCTATTGAAATTAATGAAAATGGAATTTATCAAATTTCTTATCAATTATTTGGAATAAAAAATGGTTCTGGTTCTTTTAATTTTAATTCTATTTTATTAGTAAATGATTCTGCTGTAAATAGCACATTTAATGAAGGACCTGTTTTAGAAGATTTGGTCAATAATAGAATAACGTTAACTAGTACTGTTATTTTACGCCTAAACTCTGGTGACTCTTTAAAATTACTAGGTACTTCTATTGAAGATATTTTGTATGAAAATGCAAGAATAGATATAGAAAAAATTTATAATTAATAAAAGATTTATTTAATATAAAAACTACAGAAAATTTTAATCTAAAAAATATAAATTTCAAAAATTTATATTTTGATTTTTATATAATAGGAAAGATATTCTTTCCTATTATATAAAAAGTTAGCTAAGTTACTCTTCTCCCTATGCACTTTTTAATTCAAGTCTTAGTTTGTCTGCTATCATTGCAATAAATTCTGAGTTTGTAGGCTTTCCTTTTGCTGCAGAAATAGTATAACCAAAAATATTTTCTACAACATCTTGTTGGCCTCTCCCCCATGCAACTTCTATAGCATGCCTAATTGCACGTTCAACTCTACTTGGAGTTGTAGTAAACTTATCAGCGATTTTAGGATATAAACTTTTTGTAATTTGATTAATTACATCAATATCATTTACAACCATCATAATTGCTTCTCTTAAATATTGATATCCTTTAATATGTGCAGGAACACCAACTTCATGAATCACATTTGTAACTAAAGCTTCTAAATTTTCTTCTGTTTTTTCCCTTGTCTTTTGTATTTCGATATATTGTGGCTTTATTGTAGACATTTCTCTTGATATAAAATTATTATTTTGTGCTGGTCTATAGTTCTTAAGTTCTCTTATCCTGCTAATTAACAACTCGATGTCAAATGGTTTAACAACATAATATTCTGCTCCTAATTCTACTGCTCTTCTTGTTATTTTGTCTTGTCCCACAGCTGATAACATTATGCAGATTGGCCTTTTATTCATTTTTATCATATTTAGCTTTTCTAGAACTCCTATTCCATCTAGATGTGGCATTATTACATCTAATAATACTATATCTGGCATTAAATTAGGAATCATATCTAAAGCTTCATTACCATCTTTAGCCCTTCCTATTACTACCATATCATCTTGATTTTTCAAATATGTAGCTAATGTCATGCTGAACTCTTGGTTGTCATCTGCAATTAAAACTGTGATTTTTTCTTTCATTTCTTTTCCTCCTACTTTTTTCTACTGTAAAATATTTACATTTTTGATTATAATACTTTCTCAGAAAATTTGCAAGAGTTTTTTGGAAATTTTTCCCATTTTATTTATTTTTTTCTACAGTTTTATTGATAAACCTATCCTGTAATACTTGATATTCCTTTATATTCAGAGTTTTTGTTTCTATATCTTCCAGAAAAATATTTTTTCTATTTTTTTCCATTTCAATTTTTATTATAACATCTTCCATATATTCTATATTTATTATTTTTATTTTATTATTTTTACAATAATATTTAAAAATGTCTAAATTCGAATAATCTATTTTTACATCTAATTCCACACCCTCTACTTTATAAGCTAGCATGCATTTTTCTATTGCTTGTTGTGCCGCTTCTGAATAAGCCCTTACTAGACCACCTGTACCTAATAATATCCCTCCAAAATATCTTGTTACAACAACTACAATATTACACAAATTATTTTTTTGCAAAATATTTAATATAGGGCCTCCAGCTGTCCCAGATGGTTCACCATCATCACTTGCTCTTTCAATCACTTTTCCATCTTCAATAACTCTATATGCTATGCAATTATGTTTTGCATCATAATACTTCTTTTTCACACTTCTTATTTTCTCTTCAGCTTGTTCCACATTTTCTACATAAAATATATTTGCTATAAATTTCGACTTTTTTTCTACTATTTCTGCACTTTCATCATTTAATATAGTTATAAATTTATCCATAATTATTCCTTTCTGTAAAAAAGAGAACCGGCACCAATTTAACAAAATGGCCCAAACCAGCCAAACAAGCGGGACATGGCCAAAAAGGCAAAAAGAGAACCGGCACCAAATTATCGCCCTGCCGTATATCCTGTAGAATATGCTATTTGTAAATTGAATCCTCCTGTATAAGCATCTACATCAATAATTTCTCCGGCAAAATATAATCCTTTGACTAATTTTGACTCCATTGTTTTTGGATTGATTTCTTTTGTGTCAACTCCTCCACAAGTAATAATAGCTTCTTCAACTGGTCTAAATCCTTTTATTGTTATAGTAAAATTTTTTAATAAATTTATTAGAACTTTTCTTTCTTCTTTTGTAATTTCATTAACTCTCTTATTTTCATCTATTTTTGATAATTCGATAATTAATGGTATCATCTTTTGTGGTAATAATTTATCTAAACTATGTTTAAATTGTTTATTCTTAAATTCTTTAAAATCTCTTAATATTCTTTCATCTAATTGTTCTTCTGTTAATGCTGGTTTTAAATCTATACTTATTGTTATATTTTTATCTTTTAGCAAATAATCTATATCTTTATATTTAACTAGATGAGCTGAGCCACTTAAAATTATTGGTCCTGATATCCCAAAATGTGTAAAAATCATCTCTCCAAAATCTTCGTATATTACTTTTTTCCTATTTATATCATTGATTTTTATTCCAACATTTCTTAGGCTTAATCCCTGTAATTTTTTGCATTCTTCTTTTTCATATATTTCTAATGGAACTAATGATGGTTTTATTTGTACAATTTTATGACCTAATTTTTTTGCCATTTCATATCCATCACCTGTAGAACCTGTTAAAGGATAACTCTTTCCTCCTGTTGCTAAAATTACTTTATTTGTTTTTATAGCTTCTTTACCTATTCTTATACCCAATATTTTATCATCTTCTACCAAAATCTCATCTACTTTTGTATTTAACATATATTCTATTTTTAATTCTTTCATTCTATTTAAAAAACAATTTAATACATCTATTGATTTATCTGTTACTGGAAATATTCTATTTCCCCTTTCTTCTTTTATTTCTAAACCCTGTCTTTTCAGAAACTCTATTATATCTGTATTTGTATAATTTTGAAATGCACTATACAAGAATTTTCCATTTCCTGGAGTATTTTTTATAAATTCATTCATATATAATGAACTTGTTATATTACATCTACCTTTTCCTGTTATTAATAATTTCTTTCCGAATATAGACATTTTTTCAATTATTAATACTTTATTTCCATTTTCTGCAGCAGTTATAGCTGCCATCATTCCCGCTGGCCCTCCTCCAACTACAATTACATCATGCATTTTATATTCTCCTCTCTAACCATATTTACATTTTATTTAAATATATCTCTAATGTCAAGTTTTTTATATATTTTTCAAGTTTGGTAAATTTGAAAAAATGCCTGAAATTAAATAATTCAATATCAAAAGTGAAAAAAATCTTAAAAATAGCTTGACAAATTGCCAAAATCATATTAAAATATAGAATGTGCTTACAAATGAATTAATATGGTGGATGTGGCGTAGTTGGTTAACGCGCCAGTTTGTGGCACTGGAGATCGTGGGTTCGAGTCCCATCTTCCACCCCATAACACATCTATACTGGGCTGTAGCCAAGCGGTAAGGCAGTAGACTTTGACTCTACCATGCGCTAGTTCGAATCTAGCCAGCCCAACCAAAAATACCCTATTTCAGGGTATTTTTTATTATTTGTAAGTAGTTGATATCACTGAATTTGCAGATTTTTAGCTGTATTTATTTGGAAATATTTTATAATATTTTTGCTATTGCATTAGTTATTGCATTAATTTTATTTATTATTAAAACCATAAGTAATTCCAATTTTATATATCTTAATAAATGTCCTCCTAAATACTTTTACAATAATCTTTTCCACAAAATTTAATTCTTTTTCTACCACATCTTCCATAACATCTTCTCCTTTGTTTATTTTATATATACACTTATAGCACATTTTTTAAGCTTGCTAACAGTTTTTTTATGAAATGTGCTTTTTTGTATATAAAAGTTATGCTTTTTGCGTAGAAAAAAAGAACTAGTTGGCTAGTTCTTTTTT
>CALXQP010000039.1 GCA_944390695.1 uncultured Clostridia bacterium | reverse complement strand
AGGATTTTCCGTGAGCATTCCTCCATTTTTTAGATAACATTTTCTATTTTTTTACTCCAATCAAACGCAAGGATTTTGGAGTGAGAATTATTGCTAGGTAAGGTTATGGCTGCTGTACTAAAAAAATACCTAAACTTAAAATTTAAACAAATGACTCGTTTTTTTATTAAATAATATCTTCTCCACTATTTGGATTACATCTTAAATACTTGTTTTCAAATTCAGAATCTTTATACATATCTTTTAAATGTATATATGTAGATAATAATGTACTTATAATCTCTAAATATGTATGATTCGGTTCATTTCTTAAAACTGAAAGATGAATTAAATTCTGTGAAAATTGTGGGTAAACTATTCTTACTAATGAATCTAAATATTCAAAATTATTCTCCTCATTTGCATATGGTTCATTCTTATAATCTAACATATTTCTAAACAAATCTAAATATAATTTATTTAACATATTTATAATTTCATCATAACTTTGTTGATTAAATAAATCTTCTGAAAAATTAATATCCATATTAATTTCCTCCTCATAAAAAATATTTTTATACTTATTTTTTTATTTTCTCTACTTCTTCATTAGATAAATTATTAGTATTTTGTTCTGAACCATTTATCTCACTACTTTTAATTATTGCTTTTAAAAATGATTGTCTCATCATCCAAGAAAATCTTCCGTCATTTTTTATTTTTTCTTCTGGAGTTTTCATTAAATATTGTACTGCTGATGTTATATCCCAAACTAGCATTCTTTCTACGTTTTGCTTTCTAGCAATACTTAAAATTATTGACTTTTGTTTGTCTGTTAAAACATTTTTCGATTTTTTTATAAATAATATTTTTTCTTTTTTTTCTACTATTTCATATTCTTCTTTTTCAAGTGATTTTTGAAATATATCAAACATTTCATCATTCATATTCATTATAATTTTAAATTCTTCTTCCATATAAATTCCATTCCTTTCTTGATTCACTCAAAGGCACATATAGCAATAAAACCTCGAGATAACTTTTTTCAAATAATTCCTCCTAATTCATTAATGAATCTACTTGTATATTTAATTCGTTTTTTTGTTTCTTAATAATTTCAAAATCAAATCTTTCCCCATTAATAAAATATCCATCAGGAATTTCATATATTTTAATATAATATTTTCCAACTGGCAACTCAAAATTGTATACTCCATTACTTGCATCAATATCTTGTATTAATTTATCATTTTCATCATAAATATAATATTTTATTCCGTCCAAGTTTTCTCCATTGTAGTTTTTAAAATTAATGTCTATATGCTCTGAATCGAGATTATATATAATTGATGTTATATCTGAATAAGTTATATCTTCTGTTTCTAAAACAACATATTTTTTCTTATTTTCATTAGTTTGATAAATTTTAGCACATAAAACATTTGTATTTGCATGAAGCTTAAATTGTAAAAAAATTTTATCTGTACCATTAATTTTTATATAAAAATTATCTCCATTTCTAACATTTTCGAGTTTATTGCCATACTTGTCTACAACTTCAGCAGAAGTATTTTCAATAAAACTTTTTACATCTATTTTAACTGTTGGATTAAATTTATCTCCCATCCACCTTTTTGTAATCTCATCTGTATCAGTTTCAACATAATATGGTCCAGATATTGCAATATTGTCATTAATTTTTATTTCACTTTTGTCTTTATCTAAATTTGCCATTAAATTCTCTTCAAAAGGATTTTCAAGTGCATAATTTAATAATTCTTTTGCTTTTAACTTTATGCGTGTTACCATATCTTCATATTGCTCATCACTTGCAATTACATTATCAATTGAAAATTCACCATTTGATATATCTTCATACTGCATATTAGAAACAAATTCATAAATAGCTAATTGTGTTGCAAGATATGCTTCTTCATCACTATTTAATCCCATATCTTCACAAGATTTATTAGGATAGCCATTTAATAATATTGATGTCATACTACCAGCAGTAAAATAAGAATTTGCAACCATTTGCCCTGAAGGAATTAGATCATATCTATAAGTAAGTGAATATGCCACTTCGTCTCCGATTTTTGTCATTGCAATTTTTAGATAAATTCCATTTAAATCGTCAATCATATACTTTGTAAGTTCATTCGAATTAATTGTATTAACATCTCCTTCTAATTTAGGTTCTAAAAAATCTGCATTTTGAGGAAGTTGACTATCTTCAAGTTCGGTTTGAAATTTAACAATTATAATAAAACCAAATAAAATAACAAAATAAATTACCCACCAAACAATATTTTTTAGTTTATATTTAATTTTATCTTTTTCTTCAAGTTGTTGCATAGTATTTTCTTTGTACATGAATGCTCTAAATGACTTTTTCACTTTGTCTATAATATTGCTATTTTTTTGTCCCATATTATTTCCCCTTTTAATAATTAATATCTTTTTATTTAATTTGTAGGTATTCCTTTTTGCATTCTATGGTCTGTATAAAACTGATCATTTTTTTTCAAAAAATAATTATAACTTATACTTCCTTCTGTTTTTATTTTATTATCCCATGTAATATCTAAGTTGTACCATTTACCATAAAGTTCAACCATATTCCATATATGATTTTTGGATTCATCTTTATTACCAATGTCTCGAGTAGTAATAGATTTAATTCCTAGTTGATCCATAATAAATTTAAACCCATAAGCATATCCCGCACAAACAGTATTTCCAGAATCAAATATTGAAACTATAGATTGATAAGAATCTATTTCCTCATCAGTATAGTCATGATATTGTGATATTTCAATTAATTTGTCATGGACATACTTTATTTTCTTAAAATCATTCTCCTGTTTTTTTGCTTCTTCAATAATTTCATTATATTTGGTTTCAATACGAGACTTTACTTCTTTTGCTTCATCCAAAGAATATGAATAATAAAGTTGTATCTTTTTGTTTGTGTTTATAGTATTATAATTTGTAATTTTTTTTGGCGCTAAATATGAATCTAGCCAAAATATTTCTACATGGTCAAGCAATATAGCACTATATACTTCTTGAAATTCCTTAGTAGATATTTCATTTAATTGAGTAGAAAAATTATTTTTAAATTGCAAATATGATTCTTTTATTTCTTCATACAAAATTTGTTGTTCTTCATTTAAAGTTTCTTTCCAATATTCATATACATTTCTGCCATCATAAACTGGATAATCATTTATATTTTCATAAGCCATTACTATTTCTGTTTTATCAGCTGCATTATAGAATACGAACATGTAAATACCTACACCAAATGAGATAATACATACAATAATATACAAAAAATTTATTATCTTTTCTTTCATTTCTAATTATTCCATTCCTTATTATATTTTAATTTCTGTTGATATTATTTTAACCTTTCTTAATGAATTTGGGTTTAACTTCACCTGCAAAATAATTCATATATACACATTCTTTAGTATTTTTATTTTCATCTTTTATAAAACACATAAATTTATCATACATTATAACATATTTTCCCAAACTTATTTTTTTCTCAGAATTATATCCTACTTTTACTTTTATATCTTTATTGTTATACTCACATTCTAGTTGAGATATTTTAAAAATCTCATTTAGCATATTTGCAAAAAAACGAGTTATGTTCCATACTGCATATACATTATTGTCATTTATTATTCCATGTGCCTCTACTTTATTTCTAAAAGCAATAAAAAGTTCCATTAAGCCATCATATGATATTTTATTTCCTTTAATTTCAATATTTAATATGTAACTTCCTAAATAATCTTTTATTAATATTTTTTCCTCATTAGACAATTCATATTTTCTTTCTCTTAAATTTTCATACAAGATATTGTCTGTCTGTTTATAAATATTTATTAAAATATTACTGTTCCATTTTGATGGATTATCTCCAATTCTGTATTCATCAATTTCATTTTCATTATATTTTTTGTTATATTTTGCATATAAATAATATTCTACTAGCCTACCAATAGCAGTTATATAATTAAAAAATATAAGTGTTGATTGATATGGAGATTTATTTAAATATGCATTTCTATATAACTCAAAAAGAAATTTTTCCTTTGGAACATTATTAAAATTATATTTATGACTATTATTAAAATTATATTTATATATTAATTCTAGGTTTTTTATGTACCTTACATTTTTCTTGTCAAGGACATTAATTTGTTTCAATGCTCTCTTATATTTAGATTTATCTACTAAATCTTCAATATTATTTGCTACAAGATTTTCTGCAAACTGGATAACATTTTCTAAATCACATACTTTTATAGTATCTATATATTCAAAATCATCTTTGTTTTGTATATTCTTTAAATTTTCAATTGCCATAATATGAAACATATGAGCATTATTTATTACTTGTTTTTCATATATTTCTAATATATTTTGCGAATTTTTTAATTCATGTATTATTGCAATTGTATTGTTTAATATTAGATCTTTAGCTCTTTTATCATATTTTACTATTTCTTGAAACTCTGTTCTTAAATTAATATAAACATTGTCTCTTGATATTTTCCAGTCACAAAACTTAAACAAATTAAATGTACTATAAGTTAAATTACCATCAATTAAAATAAATTTTAAATCTGTATCTCCAATTTTTATATCTCTTTTTAATCTCTTTAATTTTTTTCTTCTTATATCTTTTTTAGGAATTATAAAATATAATAAATAAAAAACAATTATTAGTAAATTTGGTGCCGGTTCTCTTTTTTCCTTTTTGCTTCTTTTCCGCTTGCCTGGCTGGTTTTAGCTATTTTGTTAATTTGGTGCCGGTTCTTAAATTATCATTTTTTCTTCCAAGTCATTGTATATTCTGTTTCATTTGTATTTTCATCTATCCCTTCACTTGTGATTATAAAATCGTTTTTTTCGTAAAACTTGATAGCATTTGTATTTTTCTTATATACACTTAATGTTAAATTTTCTTTCTCTTCTTTTATTTTATTTAGTAAAGATGTCCCTATTCCATTACACTGATTATGTATATCTACAAAAATCCCTTCAATATAATTATTGTTTACACCAACAAATCCTACAATGTGTTCATCTAAAAGATAAACATATATATCTGCTTCTGGTAAAATATCTTTGACATATTCATAATTATTTTCCCAATATTCTTTTGAAATAAAATTATGAGTTCTTATGTTTTCATCTTTCCATATTTTCATTATTGTACTTATATCTTCTTTTTTGAATTTTCTTATCATAATATCTCCTATATCTATTGCTTACTTTATTTGAGTTAAATTGAATCTCATATATTTATCATATTCTTAAAGTATTCGTCCCAAATGATCTGAAAAATAATATTCTGTACTCTCAGTTTCTCCTTTTGAAAACACTATTTATTGACACAATTTATCATAACTATATTTTAATATTTTCTCATATCGCATTTGTATAATTTTCTTATAGAATTCTTTTCTAACATCTGAAATAAAAGGTGTTTCTTCAATAATTTTATTTATTTTTTCCAAATCTATTTTTGGAAACACTTTAGATAATGCATTATTACACTTTTCATTTTCTAAACTACTTATATATTCGAAATAATTCATCTTTTTATCATTTATTTTTAGTGCTGATGTTGGGAAAACAAAAACTCTAGCTTCCATCTCTTCTTGGTCATTTATAATTTCAGCTATTCTTTCATCTGTTAGTTGTGGATATAAACATGATGCACAATCATAAATCGGAGCAATTTCAACTTTTCTCTTGGTTTCATTTATTAAAAATCCCCAATTTCCATTATGCCTATCAAAATTACCTACTAAGCAATCAGCAATGAACATTTCCCAAAAAAAATCTTTTAATTCTTTTTCATCATATATTTGCTGTTCTTCTATTGTTTCTAAAACTTCGCTAAGTTCTGTTCCATAACCATTTTTAGAAGTTTCAATCTGACTATTTTTAAGTTCAGCAAATTGTTTCAATACAGTTCCTTCAGATGTAAAATCCTTGCATGCTACTACTACTTTTTCCATTTCATTAGAATTATATGTACCCAATAAAGTCTCTTGTACTTTAAGTCCTAATGTTTTAATTATATTGCAAGCTAAATATTCAGATATACAATTATTTGAATATGCATGTTCAGAAATTCCTTCATTTATTCCAGGGAATTTTAACATATAATCTTCATCATTATATCTAATGCAAATTTTACCTCCATTTTTTCCACCATAATATTTGAATTTGTTTATTTCACAATTTGTAAAATCAACCATAACAATTCTCCTTCTTCTCTTTATTTAAATTAATCCTCCATAAATATATTTTTTATAAAAATAATCACATTGTTCTTCTGTTATATCTCCATCTACAAATGCACTATTTACAGAACCCTGTAACTCATTTATTAAACAGTCTAAATAACTTACTTTGCTTTTTATTCCTTCTTTTAATCTTTTTAAATCTTCTTCTAAATATTTTGGAAGGCATTTTTCTAAAATTTTTTCATTATATTCCATTTACTTAATTAACCTTTCTTTATGAAACATTTCAACTATCAGCTTTTATTTATCCTTTTCTATTTTCTTCCTATACCTATCTTCCTCTGGAATTTTTCTATTTAACTATCAAAAATTGTGTACCCTGACATTACTCTTTAAAATAGTTGATATAACTACTTTTGAAGTATATTCAAGTTACCAAAGTGGAGCTTTTATCCTTTTTCAAAAGTTTATGTTTCCCTTTATATTTAAAGGTTTGTCCATTTTCGTGGCTATAATATATAACCTCCTATATTTTTAATTACTTTTTATCTTTTAATCTATTTGCTTCAAAAAGTAATTTATCAAAGTCTGAAGTTATTTTTTGATGTTTATTAAATTCTACATATTCCTTTTCAGCTTTTTCTTCAGCTTGTTTTCTAGAAATTTTACCATTATCTTTTAGTACATTGTATTTTCTAAATTCTAAAAACTCATTTATACTTTTAGCAAATTCTTCCATTGTAAATGTATTTTCTCTTTCTACTAAATCTTCTATATAATCAAAATAACCTGATACTGCTCTTTCAAGTCTTTTAATTTGCTTCTCATCCAAATAATTTTTAGCTATCATAACATCTGATTTTAAAATTCTTCCATTAGGTGAATTTTTCCAAGTAGTTAATCCCATATTTTCTTTTTTATGATCTGCCTTTTGATAAATTATTTCCGCAGTAGTATTCCCTATAATTGCATAGTGAAATTTATTTTGCACCATAGCATAAAAATTATGAGTAATTTCTGAATCTTTATCATAATCAATACTGCATTCTGCAAATATATCTGTTATTTGTTTCCTTATTCTTCGTTCACTTGTCCTAATTGAACGAATTCTTTCTAAAAGTTCTTTAAAATAATCTTTTCCAAACTTTGGTCCATTTTTTAATAACTCATCATTTAGTACAAAACCTTTTTTTTGTATTCTTTTAATGTGTTGGTTGCCCATATTCTAAAATCTGTTGCCTCTTTAGAATTTACTCTATATCCAACTGCTATAATTGCATCTAAACTATAAAAGTTTGTGTTGTAATTTTTCCCATCATTTGCAGTTATTCGAATTTTTCGAATAACTGATTTCTCCTTTAATTCGTTTGATTTAAAGATTTCCTTCAAATGATAATTTATAGTATTTACTTCAACATTAAATAATTTTGACATAGATTTTTGTGTTAACCAAAAATCTTCATTATCGTATAAAACTTCTATTGATATATTTTCATTATTCTGGCTCTGATATATAATTAAATCTCTTAACTCTTCTAATTTGCTCATTTTTTCACACTCCTTTCTTATTTTTCTAAATTTTCTCTCCACTAATGATATCTTTTTACTAACAAAATTGTTTCATTATATAGATTTTGCGTTGATTAAATCTTTCTCAATCTGTTTCCTATATCTATCTTCCTCTGAAATATCTAGTCCTGCACACCAAATTTATAAAGTAACCCTTGTCTTTTCTTATTTTTTTCTAAATTTATTATATTTTTTTATGTGCTTCTTATTTTAGTTTTTTTATATCCTCTCCCATAATTTCCAAATAATCCTTTTCGGCTTGAGTTAAATGGGATTTCATATATTTATCATATTCTTCATGTGCTTTTTCTAAGGCTTTTTCGTGGGATATTTTTCCTGCTCCTTCCAATATTTCTTTATGTGTCATTGTTAAAAATCCATCTAGTTCTTTTATCCAGTCTTTCATTGTCATAGGGTTCATATTTAAAGCATTTATTTCTGCAACATCTAAATATGCTGACACCATTCTATTCAACATATCCAATTCTTTTTCTGATAAATAATTTTTCGCAATCTCTGTTTCTGATTTTGTAGGAATATTTCCTTTAAAATTAGTTAATCCTATATTTTCTTTTTCACTATCAACTCTATTAAAAATCACCTCTGCTGCAGTATTTCCATGTACTGCAGTGCATTTTATTTTGAACAGTTTTAAAAAACTCCTTTGTTTTTTCATCTTTTGCATCATAGTCAACGCTTGTAGCATAAATATCTAAAATCTTTCTCCAAAAGACCTTTTCTGATGAACGAATATCTCTAATCTTTTCTAGTACTTCTTCAAAATATACTCCTCCACCATTATTTTTAAACCTATCTACATTCA
>CALXQP010000038.1 GCA_944390695.1 uncultured Clostridia bacterium | reverse complement strand
TTTAAAGCAAGAATTTTATTATTAAACAGAACTTAAATATAACTTAATATACATATTTTACCAATTTTATCAATTGGTTTATTAAACGTACTTAAAATTACATATTTTCAGTTATTTTCTGTGTTATTTTTTTAATGCACTAAAAAAGCTGAGGCAGAAAACTTTTTAACGTTTTCCACCCCAACTATTGACATTCAACCAATTTAGGAACAGTCTCTTTTTTATTAAAATTTTCTTTTTCTAGCAGCCTCTGACTTTTTCTTTCTTTTTACACTTGGTTTTTCATAATGCTCTCTTTTACGAACTTCTTGAAGAACCCCATTTCTTGCACACTGTCTTTTGAATCTTTTTAGTGCATCTTCTATATTTCCATTATTAACTTTAATTTCTGACATTAATATTCCCCTCCTTCCGGCGTTTAGAACACTGTATGCGGGATTTCGTTTGTTCTCATCCTATATACGCTAATAATTATACATTATTTGGATATGGGTTGTCAAGTATTTTAGAATATTTTCTAAACATCATATGGAATTATTTTATGTACTTTTAGAGATTGAGGCACATCAATTATTCTTTGATTTGATGATCCTCTAAATTTCAAGTTCAAATCTTTTTTATCTTCCTCAAATTTTCCGTCTACTAAAACATCTATATATTGCATTAATTCTTTTGTTTCTGGCCAATTTTCAAACATATTACCTTCAACATCTTTATCAAAAGTATATCCTGTATAACACCATATGCTCTTATCAGGAAATTTTTCTTTTACTTTTTTAACTAATGGCAAAAGACCTTTTTGATTTTGATATTCTAGTGGCTCTCCTCCCAAAAGAGTAAGACCAGATACATATGGGTGATCTAATTCTTTAATAATCTTATCTATGTCTTCTTCTGTAAATTCTTTTCCATAGTCAAAATCCCATGCTTGTTTATTAAAACATCCTTTACAATGGTGATTACAACCACTTACAAATAATGATACTCTAACTCCTGTTCCATTTGCTACATCTGCTATTTTTATATCTGCATATTTCATTTTCTTGACCTCCATATTTCAACATTTTTTATTTCAATTTTTGATATTATTGCCAATGAGCATATAATGTTATATCACCATTACAAATATCAGTTGACTTAACTTCAGTTCCTCCAGTTGGTGATGTCCACCATCCTTTAAATTCATAACCAGGTCTTGTTGGTTGTTGTATAAACTCATATTGTGCACCTCTTGTTTGTATTTTACCAGTAGGACTATTTACTCCATCATTGTAATCATACATAACTGTACATAAATTAACACCTGTATTCACATTTAATAAATCATCTGAATTATAATAATTGTATTTGCAATATCTCTCTCTTCCTAAAGCAGTATAAAATGCTAATTTTATATTATCACTTTGTCCATTTACATATTCATATATATCATCATATGTAGTTACTTCTTGTTGCATTACTATACTATTATATGATGCATTAAAAGCTTTCATTGGATAATAATAATATTTATTATAATTTGAAGTTATTGAACTTCTTTCAAAATCTAGATTTAATCTTCCTGCACTTCTAGCATTTTCTAAAGAATTACTGCCATTATATCCATCATAATCTAAACTAGTAATAGTTAAATCTCCTGTTTCAAATCCATGATCTCCAACTTTTCCATAACTTCCAATTCCAGTAGAATCTACACCTAATAAATAAATATTTTGCTCTGTTACTACTTCTTTACTTTCTGAATTTGTTACAATAGTATATCCATTATAAATTTTCCCACCAATAGGAAGCCCCTGTAAAAAGCTTATCAAAGATATATTATGTGTTATGTGATCCCAATCTGTTTCTTTTAATTCTGGCATTTGGAATACATTTGCAACACCTGAATAATTGTTATAATTAGATATTGCAATTGCCAAATTACTTTCAATTTGATGTCTTATTACAGCTAATCTATGTTGATTAAAACTTGATAATTCATTTTCAATATTTCTACTTGGATCTGCTGAAGTATTAAATCTAAATATTTTTCTAGATGTATCACCTTGTAATTGTGGTGTAGTAAATTCCCCATCATCATATTCTAATTCTGCTAAACCACTATTTTTAAACCAATCTGAAAATGCTTTTGCATGTTTATAATATTCTTTTGCTGCTTTATTTTCATTTGTTATTGCATCTAATAATAAAGGATTTCTATCTGCATCATAATAATAAATTGTTCCATTTAATATAGAAAAAATCTTATTTGCTCCAGCATGATAATAATATTTAATTCCATTTACTTTTGTATAAGGATATAATTGACTTGTCCCTTGTATTGGTAAATATTCTTTAAGTTGTTCTCCTTGTATTTCAATTCCATTATATCTTATAGTATAATCTTTTGTATCTTCTATTGTCAAATCATCATTTATCGTAATTTCTATACCATCTATTAAATATCCACTTTTATTAACATATTCTCCATTTATCATACCTTGTACTGTTATAAAATTTTCTAAAGAATATGTTATAACAACATCTATATTTGGTCTTGTATATCTATTACTATAAGTTATATATGGTTTTAAACCATACAATTTTTCTCTATTTGCAGTATTATTTATTATATTTCCATCTTCATCACTTATGTTTTCATATGGAGAGTAAATATATAATCCGTCATAAAGTGTATATACTAATGCTGGTATATAACTATTTAAATCTTCTTCTGAATATCCATAAAGTTCAAAAGCAGATTTAATAGAATTTTTAAATGATGCAATTGATGCCTCTAAATCACGCAATTTTGAATTTTCAACACTTGATGTAGATTCATTTGCAGAGTTTAATTGAAATGCTCTTATTGCATCATATGTTGCAGAAGTTAATTTCGCATCATATTCTGTTTGCAAATTTATCGTTTGTACTTGAAATTGTGTATATTCTGAAAGGAGCAATGAAATCGGCACTATTATAAGTAAAAATATTATTGCTAGATTTTCTATTTTCATATGTAATTCATCTCTCTTTTTTTATAATTTCCTATATTAATAATTACTACATTTATCGACTTTTGTCAATAGATAAATGTATTTTGCATCATGGTATTTTTTGGCTAGACTCTTCACAAATCATATTATTAATGAATCCTTTAAAAATAATTTTATTTTCAATAAAAGAAAGAATTAATCCTTTTCTAAAAGATCAATTCCTCCTTAAACAAAACATTATTTATTCTGAAAAGATTTGTTCAAATTCTTCTCCTTCAATCTTTTCTTTTTCTAATAATACTCCTGCAACTGCATGAAGTTTATCTATATGTTGTGTTAAAATTTCTTTTGCTCTATTATATGCTTTATCAACTATTTTCTTAACTTCTTCATCTATAATTCCTGCAGTTTCTTCTGAATAGTCTTTTGTTTGTGCAAAGTCTCTGCCTAAAAATACTTCTCCTTGACCTCCACCAAACATAATTGTTCCTACTCTTTCACTCATTCCATATTTTGTAACCATATTTCTTGCAATTTGTGAAGCTCTTTCTATATCATTACTTGCACCTGTTGATATATCATTTAATATTATTGCTTCTGCAACTCTACCACCAAGTAATGAAACAATATTTTCTTCCATTTCTGTTTTAGACATAAAAGATTTGTCTTCTGTTGGTCTATACATTGTATAACCACCAGCCATACCTCTTGGAACAATAGAAATTTGATGTACAGGATCTTGTGTTGGCAAGAATCTACTTACTACTGCATGACCTGCTTCATGATATGCTACTAGTTTTTGTTCTTTATCACTTCTTACCCTTGTTCTCTTTTCTGGCCCCATTGTTACTTTAACCATTGCATCTTCTATTTCTTGCATACCTATTTCTCTTAAATTTCTTCTTGCTGCTAATAGTGCTGCCTCATTTAAAACATTTTCTAAGTCTGCGCCTGAAAATCCTGATGTATTTTTAGCTATTGTTTTTAAATCTACATCTATTGCTAATTTTTTCTTTCTGCTATGAACTTCTAATATTTGCTCTCTTGCTTTTATATCTGGACTTGAAACTACTATTTGTCTATCAAATCTACCTGGTCTTAATAATGCCTTGTCTAATACATCAGGTCTGTTAGTTGCAGCTAATACTATAACACCTTCATTTGCTGAGAAACCATCCATTTCAACAAGTAATTGATTTAAGGTTTGCTCTCTTTCATCATGTCCTCCACCAAGACCTGCTCCTCTTTGTCTTCCTACTGCATCAATTTCATCTATAAATACTATACATGGTGCTTTCTTTTTTGCTTCATCAAATAAATCTCTTACTCTTGAAGCTCCAACACCAACAAACATCTCAACAA
>CALXQP010000037.1 GCA_944390695.1 uncultured Clostridia bacterium | reverse complement strand
AATAAATCAAAATCAAATAATTAATTCAGCTCAATTGATAGGAGAATCAGAAGATATGAGTAATGCACTAAATATATTTGACGAAGGAACAAACTATGCATTAATATCACTATTAGCTCATTACGGTTGGATTATAAGTGGAGCAATGATAATTACAGTTGTATTATTAAGCATAAAATTAATTATAAATGCAATAAAAATTAAAGATACATATGGAAAAAATATTATTATAGGAATTTCAATTATGTTTATATTGCAAAGTATATGTAATATATTAATGAATTTTAATTTAGGATTGCAAGCAGACTTCAATATACCATTTATTTCATATGGTGGTGCAAATTTAATTGCTAATATGGTATGTATATCATTAGTATTCTCTGTGTATAGGAGAAAGGACATAATTTTAAAAAATGATGAAATGAAGGTTTTTGTAAATTAGTGACAACTTACAATTTTATAATTTGCTAGTAAAATACTAATTTATAGGGAGAAAAATTATGAAAAAAAAGTATTTAATACTATTAATTGTTTTAGTATTACTAGGTATTATTATATTTTTAGGCTATAACATTTATAATTATATTAACTATGTACCTAGAGCAGAAGAAATTAATATCACAGGAAATGAAACTCCAGAAGATGCTTTACAGACATCGAATCTTATTTTATAGTACATAAAGAAAAATTACAAGTTTATATTATCATAAGTTTATAAAAGTAGGTGCATTATGTACTTGCTTTTTTATTATGCAAAAAAAATTAAGAAAGGAGCAAAAAAAATGAATAAGTATGTAGAAATGAAAGAAAGACATCAGAAAGAGGTAAATAATTTTCCAATGAAATTTGCTTTTTCAGATGAACAATTTAAAAGATCAATGGAAGAATTAGGATTAACTGAAAATGACTTAGACAAAGTTATAGGTATTGGAGCAGGAGGATTTATTAGAAAAACTGATGTAAATGCTTACAAAGAAATGGGAAAAAGACAATATAAAGAATTTTGGAAAGCAATACAAGAAGATAAAATAGGAGATGGCTTTATCAAAGAAATGTTCTTATATGAACTTGCTAATCACGAATATATAATTACTCACGAAATTGATGATACTTTGGATGCTTTAGGTTTAACAGAAGATGAAATAAGAAATAATGAAAATTTAAGAACAGGTCTAATATTAGCAGAAAAGGAATATTTAGAACAATATGAAAAGCAAGAGGAAGATGAAGAAGAAATTTAATAGAAAGAGAGTATATAAAATGATAAATGATAAAAGAGTAAGTGAAATAATAAATGAAATTTTAAAGAAAGAAATGAATATAACAATAGAAAAAATCACTCAATTTGAAAAATTAAATAAGGAAATTACAGGCACAAATTTAGAAATGGATTATAAAAATATGATCTTATTGTATCCTACAATTCTATTGGAATATGTAGATAACATAGAAAAGAATATAACTTATAATGAAGAACAAGGAAATATAATAAAAGAAGCACAGAAACAACTTGAAAAATGGATTTGTATATATGAAAGTACAAATATAGTATCAGAATGTTATGAATATTTAATACAAGAAAAAAATAAATTAGATAATGATTTTAAAGAAAGAACCAGAAACAAAGGCTTAGAAGAATCTTTGTTATTAGCAAGTGCAAAAATTGGAGGAATTACCCTTAGAAATTTGCAAAGAGAAAATAATAATTTAGATGGGAATATTGAAGAATATCCATATACAAAAGAAGAACTGGAAATGATAGATAAGTTTGGTGAAATAACAAAAAAACAAGAAATTATTGAAGAATATGTAGAGCTAAATTATACAGAAGAAGATGAAGAAGAAATCTAAACTTTCAAAAATGTTTCAAAAAACATTCATTGACGATTAAATAAAAACACGTTATGATTTTAATGTAAAAATATATAGTTATAAAGCAAGGAGGAAGAGAAATCTTCTTTCTTTTTTTGCTATATAGAAAGGAACTAATGAAAAATGAAAGGTAATAAACTAAAGACAAAAATAATTGGATTAATAATATCTTTTTTTATTGCAGTTATATTATCAGCAATAATATCAACAATGTTACATTTAATTTTTACAAAAGTACCAGAAGAAATTTTAAATCTAACACCAACAAAGATAATAACAAGTCTAGCAACAAGCAAAGAACATTTTGAAATGTTTGTATTAGTTGTAATTGCTTTTATGATGTTTGTTTTACTTACTATATTTAAGGTGTTTGATTTAAAAGATTATAAATCAAAAAATTATAAAGTAACAGATAATATTGAAATACCAATGCCAGTAGGAGATAGACAAACACAACAAGGATCTGCTTGGTGGCTTTCTAAAAAAGATGTGCCAAAAAAGTTTGGAGTGAATAGATTGGATTCACAAAATCCAGAAATACAAAAATTAATTAAGGTAGCAAATGAAGAAAAAAAATTTATAGAAAAAGATAAAGACTATAAAGAACCAAAGATTTCTATAGAGCCAATATTTGAAAGTGGAGGATTGATAGTTGGTAAAAAAGACAAAGTAATATGCAAACCATATCTAAAAACAATAAAAGGAAATTTTAAAATACCATTTTTAAACATAAGAAAAGTAGAAGATATTTATTACATTAAGGATGATTTACATAGCTTAACGGTACGGTGCAACAAGATCAGGTAAGAGTAGAAATTTAGTTATTGAAACAATAATGAATATAGGTTTATCAAAAGAACCTCAAAACATGATAATTTCAGATCCTAAAGGAGAGTTGTTCCAATACACATCTAAAACTTTAGAAAGATTAGGTTACAAAGTATATACATTAGATTTTAAAAATCCACTAAAAAGTTCAAAGTATAACTTTTTGCAACCAGTAATCGAAGCAAATGCAAAGAAAGATATACCTAAGGCAGTTAATTATTGTTCAGATATAGTCGAAAGTCTAGTCGGAGAGGTAGGAAATCGAGAAGCAATATGGATTAATGGAGAAAAATCAGTTGAAAAAGCAGGAATAATGTCAGTAGTAATGGGTAATACAGAACATAAAGAATATCAAAATTTACCCAATACATATAACTTTATTTCTAAAATGTGTGCAGAACAGGAAGATAAAACTATGCTTATGGATACATACTTAGATACATTACCAGAGGATCACCCAGCAGTAGCAAGTTTTGCAGCAGCAAGAATTGCACCAAGTAAAACAAGAGCTAGTTTTTTTACTTCAGCTTTAGCAACACTTAGTATTTTTATGGACAGCTATGTAGCTAGTATGATTAGCGAATCAGAAATAGATTTGAACAAATTTAACGAAGAAAAGTCAGTTTTGTATATGATTTTACCAGATGAAAAGACAACTTTTTATTCACTTTGTAGTCTGTTTGTAAATCAAGTATATACAAAATTAGTAGAACTTGCAGATGAAAGGGGCGGTAGATTAAAAATTCGTACTAATTTTATACTAGACGAATTTGGTAATTTTAGTGCAATACCTAATTTTGGTGGTTTCTTAACTGTTGGTGGAGGTAGAGGTATTAGATTTAATTTATTTGTGCAAAGTTTTAGCCAATTAAATGAAAAATATCGGAGATAACACAGCTCAAAATATTCTTGATAATTGCTATGTATGGAATTATCTAAAAACAAGTAATGAAGTAACAGCAGAAAAAATCTCCAAAAAACTCGGAAATTATACAACAACAAGTTGGAGTGAAAGTAATTCAAGTTCTGGTGGAGCTGTAAATAAATCAAATTCAATGAATCTTACACAAAGACCATTGCTTACCACAGATGAAATATTAAGAATAGAAAGACCTTATTTATTAGTAATGTGTTCAGGATTATCTCCATTAATGTCATATTCTCCAGATTTAAGTAAATGGAAGTTTAATGAAATATTAGGATTAGGAAATAAAAATTGGAATACAAAAGTTAGAGAATACAGAGAAAATCACAGAAAAATAAAGAAGATTAAGCAATTACAACTATGGAATATAGCAGAACAAACAAAACAATTTAAAAAGATATTAGAACAGAAAAAACTAATGGAAGAAAAGGAAAGAAGAATGAAAAATATAAATTTTCAAGGGAAACTATAAAAATAGAGATAATACGAAATAGATTGGACCCTAGTGCGTATTATCTCCACTTCAATACAATTACTTTGAAAGCAAAAGTATTATTAGATGTTATATCATGGATAGCCTTTGTTTTCAAGTAATTGGAATAATTATTTTGAAAATGGAGGTTATAAAAAATGAAAAAAACTCTAAGACAAGGAAGAAATAAGCTATCAAAAGCAATATTACTAACACAACTAGCTTTGTTTACTTTTATAAATAAAGTACAAGCAACAGATATTGTTTCAGAAGTAGAAGGTGGAGGAAGTATTCAGAGTAGTAAACTAGGACAAGGTTTACTAAACATTGTAAGAGATGTAACAGGTACAATTCAATGGATATTGCCTATTACTGGTGTTTGTTTCATATTGTTTTATATTTTTAAGATAATGACAGGTGATGAG
>CALXQP010000036.1 GCA_944390695.1 uncultured Clostridia bacterium | reverse complement strand
TGCATTGCATCTGCTGTTATTATCTTTCCTTCAATATCAAGCATTTCAATTAATTCTTTTACTGTTGGAATCTCATTTGTTTTGCTATCTACAGTTATTTGTCCTAATGAGATTCCTGTATCTGTATATGCTGTTACTATATTCATCATTTTTTCGATTGTTCTTATTGCATCTGTTGATTTTATTGTTTTTCCATCTAACATTATTTGGCTATGTTTTTTCATTAATTAAAGATTTTAGTATACATACTATACTTAGCACTAACCTCTTTGGATTTATTATAGCAAATACTCTTGTCATTGTTGATTTTGAAGGAATTGATAATATATCAAAATTATTATTCAAAAATTCTTTTTTTGTTTCTACCATAATCAATTATTTTATCAAGTTTACCCATTCCACATAATATTGCAATCATGGATAGTTTTAATATATCTATTAATTTATGTTTTATTGTTGATTGATTTCTTTCATCATCTATTATTCCAAAATACATATTAGATACTTCATTTATTTACATTTCTATCACCATATGCATTTTAGCATATTTTTAGAAATATTACAATTTTGTAATATTTTATGAAATTGCCCTGTATTCATAAGTATTACAAACATATGGTGGTTTGATTAATCTTTTACAAAGGTATTCATCAAAATTTTGACATTTTTCATTACATAGATTACAAAAACGACATTCCTTAGTGCAATTTGAATAACAAATATTTTTCTTATGACAGATTTATCTATTATCACATTTGTTAAAACCATAATGAATAGAACCTGGTTCTTTTCCTTCACGATGTTTTCTAATTTCTTTTGATATTGTTTATGTATTTTTATCAATAAACTTTGCAATATCTTCAAACAGCCAATTTTTTCTAAAGATTCTTCAATAATTTTTCTTTCATCTAAAGTTAAATGTTTTTTGCGGTCCAACAGCTTTACTCATAAACACTCATTCTTTGTCAAAGTGAAACTATCTTAATTATATTATATCAGAAATTTCTCTAAAACTAAATTTTACTTTTGCCTTCATACTGGAATTTATTATTTTAATTAACATATTTTCTTTATTCTGTTATAGTAAATAAAAATGTTGCAATATTTATTTATTAAGTATATAATTTAAACATCAATTTTAGGAGTAAGATATATTATGATAATTGTTTTTTTTATATTAGTTTGTATATTTATTATAACAGGTTTCATAACAGGAAATTTTTTATTTAATTTAGCACTAAATCCTAAAACATCTAAGTCAATTATTTTTAAAGATGAATTTGATGAGGAAAGAGCATTAAAAAATCTAGAAAATGAAAAATGGCTAAAGGAAAATGCAAAAGAAGTATATATTGAAGATAAAAAAGTAAAATTGCATAGTTATGAGGTAAAAAATATAAAAGAAAGTAAAATATGGGTTATAGCTGTTCATGGATATACAGATTCTGCTAGTTTTATGGTAGATTCAGCAAAAAGATTTTTAAGCTATGGATATAATGTTCTTATGCCAGACCTGCGAGCACATGGAAAAAGTGGTGGTAAATACATTGGAATGGGATGGCTTGATAGACTTGATTTAATTTTATGGATAGACTATTTAATAGCTACTTATGGAAATATAAAGATTATATTATATGGTATTTCAATGGGGGCTGCGACAGTAATGATGGCAAGTGGTGAAAAACTTCCAAGCAATGTAAGAATGGTAATAGAAGATTGTGGATATACATCAGTTTGGGATGAGTTTGCACATGAGCTAAAATATTTATTTCATATGCCAACATTTCCAGCATTATACAATGCAAATTTTATTACAAAAATAAGGGTAGGATATTCCTTAAAAAAAGCATCAGCAATAAAACAAATAAAAAAATCTAAATTACCAATACTATTTATACATGGAGATAAAGATGATTTTGTGCCATTTTACATGTTAGACAAGCTATATACTTCTGCTAATGATAAGAAAGAGAAACTAGTAATAAAAGATGCTGGACATGCAGAATCACAATGGATAAATTCAGAACAATATTGGCATACTGTCAGGAAGTTTATAAAAAGATATATATTCTAATGCGCAATTGGGGACGTACACCTTTTGCGCAAGTTTAAATTTATTATATAGATTACTATAATAAAATGCGCAAAAGGTGTACGTCCCCAATTGCGCATTAGAAGGGAAGAATAGTTATGGAACAGGGAAAATTATTTGTAATTGATGGAACAGATGGAAGTGGAAAACAAACTCAACTTCAAAAGTTAAAGGAAAGGTTTGAAAGAGAAGGAGTTAATTTTAAAGATGTAAGTTTTCCTAATTATGAAAGTGAATCTTCATCATTAGTAAAAATGTATTTAAATGGAGACTTTGGAACTAATGCACAGGAAATTAGCCCATACATAGCGTCTACTTTTTATGCAGCAGATAGATATGCTACTTTTAAAACTAAGTATGAAGAATATTACAATAATGGTGGAATTATATTAGCAGATAGATATACTACAGCTAATATGGTTCATCAAGCTGGAAAAATTAAAGATGATAAAGAAAGAGAAAAGTTTTTAGATTGGTTATGGGACTTTGAATTTAATCTGTATGGTTTGCCAGTTCCAACACAAGTATTTTTCTTAAATATGCCTATAGAATATTCAGAAAAATTAATGCAAAATAGAGCTAATAAAATAACTCATGAGGAAAAGAAAGATATACATGAAAGAGATAAAGAACATTTGAAAGATTCGTATA
>CALXQP010000035.1 GCA_944390695.1 uncultured Clostridia bacterium | reverse complement strand
AGAACCGGCACCAATTTGCCATGCCCAAGAGGGAAAAAAGGGAACCGCCACCAATTTGACAACCGACACCAATTTGCCTAGTATAATAGAGTTATTTTGTTTCCATTTTTCTTTATAAAGCCTTCATCTATTAGCAACTTCAATTCCCTCATCATAGCACTTCTATCTACACTAAGATAATCTGCTAGATCTGTATAAGAATATGGCAAAATAAATGTTCTGTGTAGAGTACTTTTTGAAAGAAGTTCAAAATATGAAAGTATTTTACCTCTAATATTTCTTTTAGTCAAAAGTTCTATACGCAAATTTAATGAAATTATTTGATCTAGAAATAATTCACTTAAAGAATTTGTAAGAGTTTTATGAAAATCACAATTACGTTTACATTTTGTGAAAAGTGAATCATAATTAAAAAATAATACTTCTGAGTTTTTTCGTGCGATTGCAAAAAGTTCGTTATTTGTATTAGCAGGATAAAAAGCTTCGCCGAAAACGTCATCATCAACAAAATGACCAATTATTGTTTTGTTTCCATTAAAGTCATATCTAATTAGATCTATTTCACCAGATATTACAATACATATTTGATTACGTTTTTCAATATATGTAGTTACTGTTTCTCCTTTTAGAAATTTTTTTATTTGAACTCTATTACAATTATGTTTAAAATTTTCTATAAAATTTTTTTTATCAAAATTAGTATCCATAAAAATTACTCCTAAATTGTTAAAATCTTGAGAGAGATGAGTTACAAAATTCGACATAATTATTATACTCAAGATTATGAAAATATAAAATAATTATATTTGATTTTTGTTGCTTTTGCAACAGTTTTTTAAAAAATTAAATATATAATTAAGACATACAAATCAAACACAAGATATAAATTTTCATAAGGTTTGTACTGAAGAAAGGAATGGGGAAAGATGAAAGTAATTAAAAGAGATGGAAGAACAATCGACTTTGATAGAACAAAGATCGAAGTTGCAATTGAGAAAGCTAATAAAGAGGTGAAAGGAAAAGAGAAAGCTACAAAAGAAGAGATTAATGAAATAATATCATATATTGAAGATTTAGGCAAGAAAAGAATGTTAGTTGAAGACATTCAAGATGTAATAGAAGAAAAACTTATGGAATTTGATAGATATGAATTAGCAAAAAAATATATAGTATATAGATATACAAGAGCATTAGTAAGAAAATCAAATACAACAGATGAATCAATATTAGGATTGATAAGAAATGAAAATAAAGAATTAGCAGAAGAAAATTCAAACAAAAATACAATGCTAGCATCAACCCAAAGAGATTATATAGCAGGAGAGGTATCAAGAGATTTAACAAGGAGAATTTTATTACCAGAGAAAATTTCAAAAGCACATGATGAAGGTATATTACACTTCCATGATGCAGATTACTTCGTACAACCGATATTTAATTGTTGTTTAATAAATATAGAAGATATGTTAGATAATGGTACAGCAATGAATGGAAAAATGATTGAAAGTCCAAAAAGTTTTCAAGTTGCATGTACTGTAACAACCCAAATTATTGCTGCAGTAGCAAGTAATCAATATGGTGGACAATCAGTTGATTTAAAACATTTGGGAAAATATTTGAGAAGAAGTCATGACAAATTTAAGAAAAGATTAACAGAAAAATATGGTGGAAAATTACCTAAAAATGTAATAGAAGATATGGTAAATGATAGAGTAAAAGAAGAAGTAGCAGCAGGTGTTCAAACAATACAATATCAAATTAATACTTTAATGACAACAAATGGACAGTCACCATTTGTAACATTATTCTTACATTTAGATGAAGATGATGAATATATAGAAGAAAATGCAATGATAATTGAAGAAGTATTAAAACAAAGAATTCAAGGAATTAAAAATGAAGTTGGAGTTTATGTAACACCGGCATTCCCAAAACTAATATATGTATTAGATGAACATAATTGTCTAAAAGGTGGAAAATATGATTATTTAACAAAATTGGCTGTAAAATGTTCTGCTAAGAGAATGTATCCAGATTATATTTCTGCTAAAAAGATGAAAGAAAATTATGAAGGAAATGTATTTAGTCCAATGGGATGTAGAAGCTTCTTAGCTCCTTGGAAAGATGAAAATGGAAATTATAAATTTGAAGGAAGATTCAACCAAGGTGTAGTAAGTATTAATTTACCACAAATAGGAATTATTGCACAAGGTGATGAAGATAAATTCTGGAAGTTATTTGATGAAAGACTAGAATTATGCAAAGAAGCTATTATGTGTAGACATTATGCTTTACTTGGAACTAAATCAGATATTTCGCCTGTACATTGGCAAAATGGAGCAATAGCTCGTTTGAAAAAAGGTGAAAAAATTGATAAATATTTATATGGTGGATATTCTTCAATTTCTTTAGGATATATAGGAATATATGAACTTACAAAAGTAATGAAAGGCGTTTCTCATACAACTAAAGAAGGACATGATTTTGCTATAAGAGTTATGAAACATTTGGAAGAAACAGTTAATAGATGGAAAAAAGAGACAAATATTGGTTTTGCTTTATATGGTACTCCAGCAGAGTCTTTATGTTATAGATTTGCTCGTATAGATAGAGAAAAATTTGGAGATATTCCAGATGTTACTGATAAAGGATATTATACTAATTCATATCATGTTGATGTTAGAGAGAAAATTGATGCATTTACTAAACTTAAATTTGAAAGTGAATTTCAATCTTTATCAAAAGGTGGAGCTATATCATATATAGAGGTTCCAAATATGAAAAATAATTTGCAAGCTCTTGAAGAAGTTGTAAAATATATTTATGATAATATTCAATATGCTGAGTTTAATACAAAATCAGATTATTGCCAAGTATGTGGTTATGACGGAGAAATGATTATTAATGATAAAAATGAGTGGGAATGCCCTCAATGTGGTAATAAAGACCATGCTAAAATGAATGTTGTTCGTCGTACTTGTGGATATCTTGGAGAAAATTTCTGGAATGTAGGAAAAACTAAAGAAATTAAATCAAGAGTAATGCATTTATAATGTGATAAATTGATGCCGGTTCTCTTTTTACCTTTTTCTCTCAAACCAGCTAACTAAGCAGTCTAAGAAGGAAAAGGTAAAAAGAGAACCGGCATCAATTTGACATGTTGAAATATGTCGAACGATTTTTGTTGACAATTGACATAAATCAAGTTATAATGTAAACGACTTTGAATTTTAAATCAATAAAATCCTTGACGAAACTACTGTAAAATGGTAAAATATAAAACGTGAAATTTAAGATGAAAGAAGGAAAAAGATGAAAATATTAGCAGTTGGAGATATAGTAGGAGAATCAGGAGTAAAGAAATTAAGAGAAATATTACCTAAATTAAAAAGAGAAGAAAATATAGATTTTGTAATAACAAATGGAGAAAATTCAGCAGGTGGAATGGGAATTACAGAAAAAATTTTTAACGATATAATAGAAGCTGGAACAAATGTTGTAACAATGGGGAATCATACATGGGGAAAAAAAGATATATTCAAATTTATAGATCAACCACAATTATTAAGGCCAGCAAATTATCCAAAAGGAGTAGTAGGAAAAGGTTTAGGAATATATGAATGCAAAGATAAGAAAATAGCAGTAATGAATTTTATTGGTAGAGTAGATATTGGAATACTTTCAGAAAATCCATTTATTATGATAAAAGAAATGGTGGAAGAATTAGAAAATAAAGTTGATTTAATAATAGTTGATTTCCATGCAGAAGCAACTGCTGAAAAGATTGCTATGGCAAGGTTTTTAGATGGAAAAGTTACAATATTATATGGAACTCATACACATGTACAAACAGGTGATGAACAAATTTTTCCTGGAGGAACAGCATATATAACAGATATAGGAATGACAGGACCAAAAAATTCTGTAATAGGAATGGATATACAAGCTTCTATAAAAAGATTTGAAACAACATTACCAGAAAAATATAAATTAGCAGATGGAGATTGTATCTTTAATGCTGTTATATTTGAAATAGATGAAAAAACAAACAAAGTTATAAATATTAAAAGAATTTATATTGCGTAGTATATTTGAATAGATGTAAGCTCAAATGCCTCTAGGATAAGATGTCGAATAATGCGATGAAAAAATTTGAAAAAATTTCCAAAAAGACTGGACAAAAATTACCAGATGTTGTAAAATACATAATGTAAAAGTTGCAACAAAAATTAAAATTATAGGAGGCAAAAGAAAAATGGAAATTTTGAAAATTTCATCAAAATCTAATCCAAATTCAGTAGCAGGAGCTATTGCAGGATTAGTAAAAGAATCACAAAAAGCAGAAATGCAAGCAATTGGAGCAGGAGCTCTAAATCAAGCAGTAAAGGCAGTAGCAATAGCGAGAGGATTTGTAGCACCAGCAGGAGTAGATTTAGTTTGCATACCAGCTTTTGCAGAAGTGGAAGTTGAGGGGGAAGACAGGACAGGAATAAAATTGATTGTAGAATCAAGAAAATAGATTACAATTAAATAAATAAAATAATTTGGGGGCGTTTTTTTTAAATGCCCCTTTAATATAATAAGAAAGCTATATTTTACTATTATATTAAAGTTATAGTCGCTAGCTCTTTGAGATTTTCTCCATGAAGTCCAAAACTCAAATTGGACAAAAACAAATTAAAGAAAAGTCTTTAATCTTTCTTATTTATTCTATAATAATTTTTATAAAATACTTGAAAAAAACTAAGTAATAATATATTATAACAATGCGAAAGGATGATATTGTGAGAGGTAGTTTTGTAAAATATATATTTATAATATTTGTAATAATAATAGTATTAATTGTAATCTATAAATTAAATGAGGAAGACAAAAATAATATAAATGAACCAATTGTAGAAAATTCAGAAGAGGAGATTATAAAAGAAATTAGTCTAGGAATAGCTGATTTTGATACAATTAATCCTATTTTGAGCAAAAATAAACATGTTCAAGAAATTTCTAGAATAATATATGAACCATTATTAGATTTGGATGCAGAATATAAATTACAAAAATGTTTGGCTCAAGATTGGGCTAAAACAAGTGAAACAACATATTTGATAAAAATAAAAAATAATGTAAAATGGTCAGATGGAAGTAATTTTACAGTAGAAGATGTAATATTTACAATAGATATTTTAAAACAAATTCCATCAATTTACGCGAATAATGTTCAATATATAATAAAAGTAGAAAAAATTTCAGAAGATACTGTACAAATAACTATAGACCACGAAATTCCATTTTTTGAATATAATTTAATATTTCCTATTATGAGCAAAAATTATTTTGATGGACAAGATTTTGTAGCTACAGAAAAAAATAATGCTCCTATAGGAACTGGAAAATATAAAATTGTTGAAAATAATGGTGAATCAATAATATTAAATAAAAATGAAAATTATAGGACATCAGAATTGACTCTTGAAAAAATAACTATAAACAAATATGCAAATTTGGGTGAATTTTATAATGCTTTTAAATTAGGAAAAATAGATGTTTTAACAAGTACAAATACAGATATTGAAAATTATATTGGAACAATAGGTTATAATAATCAGGAAGTACCTGGAAGAGAATTTGATTTTCTTGCTTTAAATACTCAAAGTGAAATTTTATCTAGAGTAGAAGTAAGAAATGCAATATCTCATGCAATAAATAGAGATAATATTGTTGCTTCCTTGTTTAATGGAAAATATAAAGTAATAGATTATCCTTTAGATTATGGAAGCTGGTTAAAAGGAGAGAATACAGATAATTCTTATAATCCTGATTTGTCAAGACAAATTTTAGAACAAAATGGATGGATTTATAAAAATAATAAATGGCAAAAAACAGAAAATTACTCAACTAAAACATTAAGTTTTAAGATAGTTGTACAATCTTCTAATCAAACAAGAGTTACTGTTGCTGAAATGATTAAGTCAGACTTAGAGGCTGTGGGTATAACAGTAACTATTGTTAAGGTAAATGATAATCAATATCAACGTTATTTACAAAATAAGAATTATGATGCTGTAATTACTGGAACAACAATATCTGCAAGCCCAAATCTTGAAAATTATTTTGGAGCTTCAAATTATGCAAATTTTAAGAATGAAGAAATGAGTAATCTAATAAATGAAGTTAAAAACATTTCTAAAGAAGACTTACTTAAAGAAAAATATACAAGAATTCGTGAAATTTTTAATGAGCAAAAACCTTATATTGGACTATATAGTAGCTATTATTCTGTTAAAAGCAGTTGGACTTTAAGAGGAAATGTAACACCAAATTGGTACAATATTTTTATAGATATAAATAATTGGTATAAAAATTAATGAATTTATATAAGTTTATAAGTTGAAAAAAATATAAAAAAAGCTTGACAAAAGAAAAAATAAGATATATATTATAGATGTCGAACAAAAGTTCATAAAATTAGGAGGAAAAAACATGGAAGAAAACTTAGAAAAAAAGAAAGCATTAGAGATGGCGATGAGTCAAATCGAAAAACAATTTGGAAAAGGATCTGTAATGAAATTAGGAGAATTTAAAGCTATGGAGGTAGAAGCAATACCTACAGGAGCATTAAGTTTAGATATAGCCTTAGGAATTGGTGGAGTACCTAGAGGAAGAATAATAGAAGTATTTGGGCCAGAATCTTCAGGAAAGACAACATTAGCATTACATGTAATAGCAGAAGCACAAAAAATGGGTGGAGAAGCAGCATTTATAGATGCAGAACATGCATTAGATCCAGTATATGCAAAAAAACTAGGAGTTGATATTGATAATTTAATAGTATCACAACCAGATACAGGAGAGCAAGCTTTAGAAATAACAGAATCATTAGTACGAAGTGGAGCATTAGATGTAATAGTAGTAGATTCTGTTGCAGCTTTAGTTCCAAAAGCAGAAATTGATGGAGATATGGGAGATTCTCATATGGGACTTCAAGCAAGGTTAATGTCACAAGCATTGAGAAAACTTGCTGGAGCAATTAATAAATCTAAAACAGTATTAATATTTATAAATCAGTTAAGAGAAAAAATAGGAGTAATGTTTGGAAATCCAGAAACTACAACAGGAGGAAGAGCTTTAAAGTTTTATGCTTCAGTTAGAATGGATATTAGAAAAATTGAAAATATAAAACAAGATGGTCAAGTAACTGGAAATAGAGTAAGAGTAAAAGTTATAAAAAATAAAGTTGCTCCACCATTTAGAGAAGCAGAGTTTGATGTATTATATGGAAAAGGAATATCAAAAGAGGGTAATATTTTTGATATGGCTGTAAATCTAGACATTATAGAAAAAAGTGGTTCTTGGTTTAGTTATAATGGAGAAAGAATTGGTCAAGGTAGAGAAAATGCTAAAAGATATTTAATAGACCGTCCAGAACTTCTTCAGGAAGTAGAGAAAAAAGTTAGAGATAATTTTGCTAAAGCATTTGAACAAAGTTTAGGTGAAGAGACTTCAGAAGATGAAGAATATTCTGAAGAATAAAATGGCAAACTGGTGCCGGTTCCTCTTTTTCCACTGTTGGGTGGGCAAATTGGTGCCGGTTCTCTTTTTTACATTTTAGCCTATTTGGCTCAAAATGTAAAAAAGAGAACCGGCACCAATTTGCCCACCCAACAGTGGAAAAAGAGAACCGGCACCAATTTAACAAAAAAATTAGCAAAAAGACTTGACAAGTGCTAAAATATAGTATATATTATTATATGAAATTAGCAAACAATAAAAATGACTGCTAAAAGTAATGCAATTTCTAAACTAAAATAAAAAGGAGGAAAGGAATTGCTAGAGGAAAGAAAAAGAAGAGTTTTACAAGCAATTGTAGAAGAATATATACAAACAGCTGAACCAGTAAGTTCAAATGCAATAATGAATTTAGAGGGGTTAGAGTGTAGTAGTGCAACAATAAGAAATGAAATGGCAGAATTAGAAAAGATGGGGTATCTAGAAAAGCCACATACATCAGCAGGTAGAGTTCCATCAGCAAAAGGATATAGATTTTATGTTGATGAACTATTACAAGAAGATAAAATAACATTAGATGAAATTAAATATATAAGTGAAAAATTAGAAACAAAAGTAAATGAGATGGAAGAAATAACAAGAATTGCTTCAAATACGATTTCGGAAATTACTCATTATACAACAGTTTCAATAGGCCCAAGTTCTGATGTTCAAAAAATAGAAAATATTAAATTTGTACTTTTAAGTCCAAGAATGATGATGGCTGTGATTTTAACAGATACAGGTTTAGTAAAAGAAACAATTATAAAATTTGATGAAGATATAACAGAAAATCAAGTACAAACTTTAAGTTATATGTTTAATAATAAATTAAAAGGGGAGCCTATCACTAAAATAGATAAGCCTTTAGAGAAATATTTAGTAGAAGAAATGCAATATAGTGTAAATTTGATAAAGCCAATAATAGAACAAATGAAAAAGGTAGTAGAAGAAGAAAGTATACATTTAGAAGGTGCAAATAGATTATTCGAGTTACCTGAATTTAATAGTTTAGAGGTTGCCAAAAACTTTGTAAACATTTTAGATGAAAAAGAACTTATGGCAGATATGTTAAATACAGGTTTTGCACAAGATATAAATGTTTATATTGGTGAAGAAAATGAGAAAGAAGAGTTGAAAGACTTTAGTGTGGTAACTTTTAAACATAGAATAGGAAATAAAGATTTGGGAACAATTGGAATAATAGGACCAAAGAGAATGGATTATGCAAAAGTTATCTCTGTAATGAAATATATTAGTAAAAAATTAAATGATAAAGATGATGAGTAACAAAAATTTTGTAGAGAAAGGAAAGTAAGAGAATATGAATGAAGAAAAACAAGATACAGAACAATTAGAAGAAAAAGCAGAACAAAAAGAGAATAAAGAAAAAGAAGATTATATAATAGATCCAAAACAGCAAGAACTTGACGAATTAAATGATAGATATAAAAGGGTTCTAGCAGAATTTGAGAATTATAAAAAAAGAAGTGGAAAAGAAAGAGAAACATTATATAATTCTATATTATCAGATATTATTGAAGTATTTTTGCCTATAGTAGATAATTTAGAAAATTCTTTAAAAGTGGAAACTCAAGATATAGAATATAAAAAAGGTGTAGAACTTATATTAAAACAATTTAAAGATATTTTAAAATCAAAAGGAGTTGAAGAAATTCCAGCTCTTGGTGAAACTTTTGATCCAACTTTACATGAAGCTGTTAGCAGTGTGCAGGATCCAGACAAAAATCCTCAAGAAATAGTTCAAGAATATAGAAAAGGATATAAAATAGGGAATAAAGTTATACGTCACTCAATGGTTATTGTGGCAAATTAATAAAATACAAATTCTAAAAATGGAATTTGCTTATAAAATAAAGTTATTAAATTTTAAAAAAATATATAGCTAGAGAATGTCACAAAAAGTTTCTTCTAGCAGATAGTAAAAGAAAGGAAGTAAATTAAAATGGGAAAAATTATAGGAATTGATTTAGGAACAACAAACTCATGTGTAGCAGTAATGGAAGGAGGAGAACCAGTAGTAATACCAAATGCAGAAGGAAATAGAACAACTCCATCAGTAGTAGCTTTTTCTAAAAATGGAGAAAGATTAGTAGGACAAATAGCTAAACGTCAAGCTGTTACAAATCCAGAAAATACTGTAATATCAATAAAAAGAAAAATGGGAACAAATGAGAAAGTAGATATAGAAGGTGATAAATTTTCACCACAAGAAATTTCTGCAATGATTTTACAAAAATTAAAAACAGATGCTGAAAATTATTTAGGCCAAAAAGTATCACAAGCAGTTATAACAGTACCAGCATATTTTAGTGATAGCCAAAGACAGGCAACAAAAGATGCAGGAAAAATTGCAGGACTAGAAGTATTAAGAATTATAAATGAACCAACAGCAGCATCACTTGCTTATGGAATGGATAAAGAACAAGATCAAAAAATAATGATATATGACTTAGGTGGAGGAACATTTGATGTTTCAATACTAGATATTGGTGATGGAGTATTTGAAGTACTTGCAACAAATGGTAATACACATCTAGGTGGAGATGATTTTGACCAAAAAATAATAGATTATTTGGTATCTGAATTTAAGAAATCTAATGGTATAGATTTATCAACAGATAAAATGGCAATGCAAAGATTAAAAGAAGCTGCTGAAAAAGCTAAAATTGAATTATCAGGAGTACAACAAACACAAATAAACTTACCATTTATTACAGCAGATAGCACAGGTCCAAAACATTTAGATATGACATTAACAAGATCAAAATTTGAAGAATTAATACATGATTTAGTAGAAGCTACAGCAGGACCTGTAAATCAAGCATTAAAAGATGCTGGATTAACTGCAAATGATATTCATAAAGTATTATTAGTAGGTGGTTCAACAAGAGTTCCAGCTGTTCAAGATATTGTAAAAAGAATTACAGGAAAAGAACCAGATAAAGGAATAAACCCAGATGAATGTGTTGCAATTGGTGCAGCTATTCAAGGAGGAGTACTTTCTGGAGATGTTAAAGATTTAGTATTATTAGATGTTACTCCACTTTCACTTGGTATAGAAACATATGGAGGAGTATTTACAAAATTAATTGAAAGAAATACAACAATACCAACAAAGAAATCACAAGTATTCTCAACAGCAGCAGATGGCCAAACAAGTGTAGAAGTACATGTTTTACAAGGTGAAAGAGAAATGGCAGCATATAATAAAACATTAGGAAGATTCCAATTAACAGGAATTCCAGCTGCTCCAAGAGGTGTGCCACAAATTGAAGTTACATTTGATATTGATGCAAATGGTATAGTTCATGTATCTGCAAAAGATATGGCAACAGGAAATGAACAAAATGTTTCTATTACAGCATCAACAAACTTAACAGATGAAGATATTGAAAAAGCTGTTAAAGATGCAGAAGCTCATGCTGAAGAAGATAAAAAGAAAAAAGAAGAAATCGAAGTTAAAAATAATGCAGAAAGTTTAATATATAATAGTGAAAAAACATTAGGAGAATTAGGTGACAAAATAAGTGGAGAAGAAAAAGCAAAAATCGAAGCTGAAATTGAAAATACAAGAAAAGCACTTGATTCAAATAATACTGAAAATATAAAAGAAGCTACAGAGAAATTAACAAAAGTATTTTATGATATGTCTGAACAATTATATAAAAATGCAAATCCAAATGGAGGAGCAACAGATCCAAATGCAACAACTGGAGCTAGTGAAACAGATACAGCTAATAATGATGGAACAGTATATGATGCAGATTATAAAGTAGAAGATGAAGATAATAAATAAAGTAAAATTGGAGGTTGGAAGATAATTTCTGACCTCATTTTACCACGAAAGACAGTTTTTAAATATATTTGTATAAATGTAAAAACTGTCTGACGTGGCAGAAAAAAGAAAGGAAAGTTATAAGATGGCAAATAAAAGAGATTTTTATGAAGTATTAGGAGTTGAAAAAAATGCTACAGACGAGGAATTAAAAAAAGCATATAGAAGACTTGCTAAAAAATACCATCCAGATGCTAATCCAGATAATAAACAAGAAGCTGAAGCTAAATTTAAAGAAGTAAATGAGGCATATGAAACATTATCTGATCCACAAAAAAGAAAAATGTATGATCAATTCGGAACTGCTGATCCTCAAGGATTTGGTGGATTTGGCGGAGGTGCAGGAGGTCCATTTGGAAATGGATATTATTCTTACACATCCTCTGGATTTGACGGATTTTCAGATTTTGGTGATCTTGGAGATATATTTTCATCATTTTTTGGAGGTGGAGCAAGAACAGGAAGAAACCAAAATCAACATGGACCTAGAAAAGGTGCAGATTTAAACTTAAATATGGAAATTACTTTTGAAGAAGCATTTTTAGGCGTTGAAAAAGAAATTTCTATAACAAGACCTGAAACTTGTAGTGTTTGTAGAGGTTCAGGTGCTAGACCTGGAACTAGTATTACTAAATGTCCTACATGTAATGGAACTGGAACAGTACGTCAAATTCAAACTACAATTTTAGGCCAAATGCAAACTACAAGAACTTGTACAGCTTGCCATGGAACAGGTGAAATTATAAAAGAACCTTGTGATAATTGTAAAGGTAAAGGAACTGTGAGAAAACAAGCTAGAATAAAAGTAAAGATTCCTGCAGGAATTGATGATAATCAAACTGTAGTATTAAGAGGAGAAGGAGAACCTGGTGAAAAAGGTGGACCTAAAGGCGATTTATACATAACTGTTAGAGTACGCAAAAGTAGTATTTTTTCAAGACAAGGTACAACTGTTTTATGTGAAGTGCCGATAACTATTACTCAAGCAACATTAGGTGCAGAATTAAGAATTCCTATGGTAGATGGAAGTACAGAAAAGTTTACAATTCCAGATGGAACTCAAACTGGTACAAAATTTACTATTAAGGAAAGAGGTTTTAATTCATTAAATTCTCCTAATAGAGGAAATTTTGTATTTACTGTTATTGTGCAAACTCCTAAAAAACTAAATAAAGAACAAAGAGAGTTATTAGAAAAATTAGCAGTAACAATGAATGAACAGCCTCCAATCAAGAAAAAAGGAATTTTTGGATAAAATAACATCTTTATGATAGAGCAATTATGTAAAACTAAGGTTTTATATAGTTGCTTTATGATTTTTGAAAAAGTACTTTATTTTATTGGTAAAATATAGTATAATAAAATATGTGGGAAAGTATAAAAAGAGAAAGAAAAGAAAGGGAATATAAAAAATGAATAGAAAGAGAATAGTAACAGGAGATAGACCAACAGGAAGATTACATATTGGTCATTATTTTGGTTCATTAAAAAATAGAGTAAAAATGCAAGAAAGTGGAGAATATGATCCATATATATTAGTAGCAGATGTTCAAGCATTAACAGATAATTTTAATAATCCTGAAAAAGTAAGAAAAAATGTAAAAGAAGTTGTAATGGATTATTTGTCAGTAGGAATTGATCCAGAAAAAACAACAATATATATACAATCTATGATACCAGAAGTTGCAGAACTTACAGTTTTTTATTCTAATTTAGTAACAATAGCAAGACTAGAAAGAAATCCAACTGTAAAAACAGAAATAGCACAGAAAAGAGAATTATTTGGAGAAAGTGTTACATATGGTTTTTTAGGTTATCCGGTAAGTCAAGCTGCTGATATTACAGCTTTAGAGGGTGCTGTTGTACCAGTGGGAGAAGATCAATTGCCTTTAATAGAACAGTGTAGAGAAATAGTAAGAAAATTTAATAGTATTTATGGAGATGTGTTAATAGAACCAGAAGCAGTATTGTCAAATGAAAAAAGAATAAAAGGATTAGATGGAAATGAAAAGATGGGGAAATCTTTAGGAAATGCCATATATTTATCTGATTCAGAAGAAGAAGTAAATAAAAAAGTGATGAGTGCAGTAACAGATCCAAATAGAATAAAAAAAGATGATTTAGGCAATCCTGATATATGCATGGTGTCTTATTATCATAAATTGTTTAGTACAAAAGAAGAAGTTGAAAATGTATGTGCTGAATGTAGAGCAGGTAAAAGAGGTTGTGTTGCTTGTAAAAAGCAATTAGCTAAAAATATAAATACAACATTAGAACCTATGAGACAAAAAAGAAAATATTATGAACAACATCCAGAATTAGTTGATGAAATATTAATAAAAGGAACAGAAAAAGCTAGAAAAACTGCAAAAGAAACTATGAAAAAGGTAAAAAAAGCGATGAAACTAGATTATTTTGAATAGATTATAAATTATCTAAAGATTAGGAGGAAAAATGTTTACAGATTATACTAAAATTAAAATAAAATCAGGAAATGGCGGAGATGGAGCAATAACATTTAGAAGAGAAAAGTATGTGGCTGCAGGTGGACCAGATGGAGGAGATGGTGGAAAAGGTGGAGATATCTACTTTAGAGTTGATCCAAATGCAAATACTTTAATAGATTTTAGATATAATAAAAAATTTAAAGCAGAAAATGGAGAAAATGGTAGTGGTAGCCACAGATATGGAAAATCTGGAGAAGATTTATATATTGATGTACCAATAGGAACAATAATTAAAGATGCAGAAACAGGAAAAATAGTTGCAGATTTATCACAAGAAGGTCAAGTAGAACTTGTTCTAAAAGGTGGAAGAGGTGGAAAAGGAAATTCTCATTTTGCAACAGCAACAAGGCAAGTTCCTAGATTTGCAGAATCAGGCGAAGAGGGAGAAGAAAAAGAAGTAATACTTGAATTAAAACTTTTAGCTGATGTAGGATTATTAGGATTCCCAAATGTAGGAAAATCTACATTTTTATCAGTTGTGACAGATGCAAAACCTAAAATTGCAAATTATCATTTTACAACAATTGAACCAAATTTAGGAGTAGTTAAAACTAAAAATGGTGATAGTTTTGTTATTGCAGATATACCAGGAATAATAGAAGGTGCAAGTGATGGCGTAGGACTTGGAATTCAATTTTTACGCCATGTAGAAAGAACACGTTTATTATTACATGTAATTGATGTTTCTGGAATTGAGGGAAGAAATCCTGTTCAAGATTTTTATACTATTAATGAAGAATTAAAAAAATATAGTGAGAAATTAAGTACTAGAAAACAAATAATTGTTGCAAATAAAATTGATATAATGCAAGATGATAGTGGATATAAAGAACTAGAAAAGCTTGCAAAAAAAGAAAATTTAGAAATTTTTAAAATATCTGGAGCTACAGGAGAGGGCATACCAGAATTATTAGATAAAGTTTCAGCTATTCTAAAAACTCTTCCAAAAGAAGATATTATTGAAACAGAAGACAGAGTTATATATACTTTAGAAGATGACAAAAATAGTTTTACTGTAAGAAAAGAAGATAATATTTTTATAATAGAGGGAAAAGCAATAAATAGATTAATGGGAAGAGTAAATATGAATGATAATGAATCTATGTATTATTTCCAAAAAAGCTTAAAATCTTTAGGTATAGAAGATGAATTAAAAAAACAGGGAATTAAAGAAGGGGATTTAGTTAAAGTATTAAATTGGACATTTGAATGGTATGAATAAATTTTAAAATTAGGAGGATAAAATGAGAGTAAGATTAGCAGGAATAGTACCAATGAAAGATGGTTTTGCATTTATGCATAGGGTAGGTGTGCAAAATCATCCTATTGGTGATTATTATACATTCCCAGGAGGCGGTCAAGAAGGGGAAGAAACACTTGAAGAAGGAACTGAAAGAGAAATAAAAGAAGAATTTGGAATAGATGTTAAAGCAGAAAAATTATTATATGAAATGTATAATGAGGAAAAAGACCAGAAAGAATATTTCTTTTTGTGTAAATATCTAAAAGGAGAATTTGGAACAGGAACAGGTCCAGAGTTTTCTGGAGATCCTAAATATATAGATAGAGGGAAATTTATACCAGAAATAATAGCTAAAAAGGATGTTGAAAAAATATTATTATTACCATATGAAATTAGAGATAAATTTGTTGAAGACATAAAACAGGGTAAGATTTAGGAAGGGTTACAAATGGAAATGTTTTTAGAAATTTTAAAAGAAACTTCAATAGATACAATAAAATTATTACCATTTTTATTTATTACATATTTAATAATGGAATATATAGAACATAAAACAAGTCAGAAAGTAAAAGAAAAAATTAAAGCTTCTGGAAAATTTGGACCATTACTAGGAGGAGTTGTGGGAATATTTCCACAATGTGGTTTTTCAGTTTCTGCAACTAACTTATATGCTGCAAGAGTAATAACACTAGGAACATTAATTGCAGTATATTTGGCTACATCTGATGAAATGTTACCAATATTATTGTCAGAAGCAGTTCCTATAACTACTATTTTAACGATATTAGGATTAAAGCTTATAATTGGTATAGTAGCAGGATTTATTATTGATTTAGTAATTAGAATTCTTAATAAACAGAATATTGAAGATCAAAAAATTGAAGAATTGTGTGAACATGAGCATTGTCATTGTGAAAATGGAATTACAATTTCTGCATTAAAACATACATTAAATATTACAATATTTATATTTGTAATAACATTTTTTATAAATATAATAATAACTTTAATAGGTGAAGAAAGTATTGCAAATTTTATTAGCCAAAATTTAATATTAGGCCCTGTAGTTGCAGGTTTAATTGGATTAATACCAAATTGTGCTTCATCAGTAATTTTAACTGAATTATTTGTAGAAAATGTTATTTCAATGCCAATATTAATATCAGGAGTTTCAGTAAATGCAGGCTTAGGATTATTAGTATTATTTAAAACAAATAAAAATTTAAAAGAAAATATAAAAATATTAAGTTTATTATATTTAATAGGAGTATTTTCAGGAGTGATTTTACAAATATTTTATTAATATATTAGCTAAAAACTAAAAAAGTAATGAAAATTCAAGAAAAAAGTAAAAATAGAATTATAATGTTGTAAAATTTGCTTAAAATACTTGTAATTTTGATTATTTTGTAGGATAATATATATGTATGATTTTGTAATGAAAGGAAAAAAGGTTGAAAAATAATTACAATTTTTGTTATGCCAAATTTAATTCTTTTCCAACCAGATTTGTGCCTTGAGAAAGGAATGAGACTAATTGTGAAAATAATAGATAAATTTTTGAAGAAACTAAATGCAAGTAGAAATACATTTGCAACATTTGTATTAACATTAATATCAATATATTTAGTAGTTGATAGAATTGTGGAAATGTTATTTATGATATTTACAGGAGTATCTGTATCATATTGGGGTCCGTTTGCATATACATTAGCAATGGCATGTCCAATATTTGCATATTTGTTTTCACCATCATCTGAGTTTGCAACATCAAAAAATATGAAAGTAACATTGTTTTTTACATATGTAGTAACACTATATATAATAGCAATATCAATGTTTGTACAAAACTTGAATAGATTAGCATGGCTGTTTCTGATATCATTACCAGGATATACAGAACTAGTAACGAATTTTTCAGAATTAATAAAACCAGCCTTTTCAGCATTAGCCTTATATTTACCTTTAGTAACATTTTATGGGGTTTTTAAAAGGATATATTTAGGTGTAGCAGATAGTAAAGATGAAACCAGATCAATTTGGGACTATAAAGGAATAAATTTATCAGACACAAAAGCAGGTCATGGACCATTTACATGTGATATACATTTATGTAATGATTTTGAAAATGGTAAGAAAATGATTTTAACAGAAAAATCAAGATATCAATCATTAATAACTTGTGGAGGTGCTGGAACAGGGAAAACATCATTAATATTTGAACCTATGATGGCTAAAGATATAGAGAAAAAAGCTTTTTATAGGTCAAATGCAAAAGAAATGGGTTATACAGCATTAAAAACAGGTATAGCAACATTAAATAAACCATATGACAATGATTATTTAAATGAAAATTTCACTTTAGATATGATAACACCTGCATATGGAAAAGAAGCTGTATATAAAGCTTATATGAATAAAATGATATTATCATCATTAGGTAATGACATAGTATATAAAGATTTAGGATTAACCTCAATGTCACCAGACTTTGAGTCAACATCAAGAATAATGAATGTTTGCAAAAATTATCATATAAAATATAATCTTATAGATCCATCAAATGTAAATTCAATAGGATTAAATCCATTTGTATATGATGATGTAACTAAAATTGCAGTAACTATTTCTTCTGTTTTAAAAGGAATGTACACAAATACACATCCAGAAATTGAAGAAGCATATAGAGAAGATTTTATAATTCAAGCAATAGAAAATATAACTATAATGTTAAAAGAAATGTATCCAAGATTAAATGGTGGAAATATACCTAACCTTGAAGATATGTTAAAAATGCTTACAAATTTTGATTTAGTAGAAAAAATGTGTGAAATTATGAAAGCAGATGAAGAACTTGCAGATAAATATAGTATTACAATTTCATATTTCAAAAAGAATTTCTACAAAAATAGTATTGGAAGACAAGATACAGAAAAATATATATATTTGGCAGCAGCTCAATTAGATAATCTATTAAGATTACCAGGAGTAAAAACAATTTTATGTAACAGACATAATAATATAGATTTTGATAAAGCATTGGAAAATGGTGAAGTTACATTAGTTTGTACTCGTAGAGGAGATTTAGGAAGAACTAGTCATAATGCATTTGGTTTATTCTTTATATTGTCAATGCAAAATGCGGTATTAAGAAGACCAGGAAATGAAAGTAGTAGAGTACCACATTTCTTATATATTGATGAGTTCCCAGATTTCATTTGTAAAGATACTGAAGCAATATTTACTTTATATAGAAGATATAAAGTTGGAACATCAATAACAGCACAAAACCTTGCACAATTAGAAGGAAATTCACCAAAAATGAAATATAAAGATACAATATTATCAAACTGTGCAAATAAAATATTTACTGGTGGTGGAACTCCAGAAGATTTAGCTTGGTGGGAAAAAGAATTTACAATGAGAAGAGAGTGGAAATATAAAAACAATATGGATATGAACAAACTTGAATATGATTCTAAATATTCTGATGTAAATTATGGTTGGTCTTCATATTTTGCAGCTAATAAATTAGCAACTTTAAAAGCTAAGAGTGCAGCTGTAAAATTAAGAACTGATGGAGGTAATTATCAAGTTGGAGAAGGTACATTTAATTTTATAGGTTCTAAATATAAAGAAGAACAACCTATAAAGAAATATAATTTCTCAAGATTTACTGCAGGTGTTGCAACAGATGAAGGTGATAAATCTTCAAAAAGTAAATTTGATCCTAAACATATTGATTTTGTAGATGGTGATGAAATTAATCCTATCCAAACTGATACAACTGATGCAACATTTGAATTTGATAATTCAAATGCAATAGTTGTTAATTTAAAAAATAAGAAAACAGAAAGTAATTAATATTTTAAATATTTCATCTAATAGCATGTAGAAAATTTTTCTATGTGCTATTTTAATATGTTAATATAAACTTAAATTCAAAAAAGCTTGCTATTTTTGTATGGAAATAGTAAAATAGTAACAGAATATTTAATATATGAAAGGAATAGGAAATGAACAAAAAATGGCAAGTTTATCAAGTAGAAGATGAAAAAGTAGAAGAATTACAAAAAAAGTATAATATAAATAAATTATTAGCAACTATTTTAGCCAATAGAGGCATTATAGATGAAAAGCAGATACAAAAGTTTTTGAATCCAACAAGAAAGGATTTTTATGATCCATATGAAATGCCAGATATGAAAATAGCAGTAGAAAGAATTATAAAAGCAATAAAAAATCAAGAAAAAACAATAATATATGGAGATTATGATGTGGATGGAATTACAAGTGTAACAGTTTTAAAAAGCTTTTTAGAAGAAAGAGGAATACAGGTTGCACAATATATACCAAATAGATTAGAAGAGGGATATGGCTTAAATAAAGATGCAATAGATAAGATTGCAAAACAAGGTTATAAATTAATGATAACAGTTGATTGTGGAATATCAGCAGTTGAAGAAATAGATTATGCAAATAAATTAGGAATAGAAACAATTGTAACAGATCATCATGAGACTAGTAATGAACTACCAAAAGCACTAGCAGTAGTTGATGCCAAAAGAAAAGATAATAAATATCCATTTAGGAATTTAGCTGGTGTAGGTGTAGTATTTAAATTAATACAAGCAATTGGTATGAAAATGGGATTAGATGAAAAAGAATATTTAAAATATTTAGATATAGTATGTATAGGAACAGTTTCAGACATAGTACCATTAGTTGATGAAAATAGAGTAATTGTAAAATTAGGATTAAAATTAGTTGAGCAAACAAAAAATTTAGGTTTAAAATCTATTTTACAAATATCAGGATATAACAAAATAGATTCAACAACAATATCATTTGGTGTAGCACCAAGAATAAATGCATGTGGTAGGATGGGACATCAAGAAGAAGCTCTTAAATTGTTTTTATCCAAAAATATTGATGAAGTAAATGAATTAACACAAAAATTAAATGAATATAATAAATTAAGGCAAGAAACTGAAAAAAATATATATGCAGATGCTGTCGAGCAAATAGAAAAAAATAATTTAGAAAAACAAAATACAATAGTAGTAATGGGAAAAAATTGGCATCATGGAGTAATAGGAATAGTTGCATCAAAAATTACAGAAATCTATTTTAAGCCAAGTATATTATTATGTGAAGAAGATGATATAGGAAAAGGTTCAGGAAGAAGTATTCCTGGATTTGACTTACATGAAGTTTTAACAGAATGTAAAGATAATATAGAAAGATTTGGCGGACATTCTATGGCTGTTGGAATAACAATTAAAAAAGATAAATTTGAAGAATTTAAAAAAGAGTTAGAGCAAATAGCTAAAGAAAAGCATATTGAACAAATAGTACCAATATTAAAAATAGATGCAAAAATAAGTTTAGATGAGATTAATCAAGAAATAGTAGAAAGTCTAAATCAACTTGAACCATTTGGTGAAGAAAATAAAATGCCATTATTTGAATTTAGAAATCTAAAAATTGATTCTATAAGAGCACTTTCAGAAGGAAAGCATTTAAGACTTACATTGAAAGATAATAAAAATATTGTGAATGCAATTGGATTTAATTTAGGAGAACTTACTAATTATTATAAAATAGGAGATAAGATTGATGTTGTAGGTAATTTAGAAGTAAATTCTTTTAATGGTGTGCAAAATATACAAATAAATATTAAAGATGTAATGAAATCTTTATAAAGTTTTTCGAGGCAATAAAGATAAAATTTGTGCCGAGAGAGGAGCGAATGAGATATGACACAAAATTATACAATAAAAGATATATTAGATAAAGTGAAAAAAAATAAGAGATGGGCAGATTTAAAATTAATACAAAAAGCATATAATTATGCTGTTTTAAAACATGGAGATCAACTTAGAAAATCTGGAGAGCCATATATGGTACATCCAACAAATGTTGCATATACAATAGCAGAATTGGGCTTAGATGAACAAACAATATGTGCAGCATTATTACATGATGTTGTAGAAGATACAGAAGTAAAATATGAAGATATCGAAAAAGAATTTGGATTAGAAATTGCAGAAATGGTTGATGGAGTAACAAAATTAAAACAAATACAATATGCTACAATTGAAGAAAATCAAGTAGAAAATTATAGAAAAATGTTTCTTGCAATGGGAAAAGATATAAGAGTTATATTAATTAAATTAGCTGATAGATTGCATAATATGAGAACACTTGAATATTTAAAAAGAAGCAGGCAAATTGCAATATCAGAAGAAACTATGCAATTATATGCACCTCTTGCAAATAGACTTGGTTTATATGCAATGAAATGGGAATTAGAAGATTTGGGTTTTAAATATTTGAATCCAGAAGAATATGAAGAATTAGTAAAAGGGATTGAACAAAAAAGAGAAGAAAGATTAAAATTTATAGAAAAAATTATGGCAGATATAAGAGTTCAATTAAAAAAGCAACATATAGAAGCAGAAGTTACAGGTAGAGCAAAACATTTATATAGTATTTATAGAAAAATGATAAGAGATAATAAAACTCTTGACCAAATATATGATTTATTTGCATTAAGAATTATAGTAAATTCTGTAAAAGATTGTTATGCAGCATTAGGAGTTGTACATGAATTATATAGCCCAATGCCTGGTAGATTTAAAGATTATATTGCTGTTCCAAAACCAAATATGTATCAATCTATACATACTACATTATTAGGAGAAAAAGGAACACCTTTTGAAGTTCAAATACGTACATGGGATATGCATAGAATTGCTGAATATGGTATTGCTGCACATTGGGCATATAAAGAGGCAAATTATGGAAGTAAAAAAGGTCAAAAAGTTGTTTCTGTACAAGAAGATAAATTAGCATGGTTAAGAGAAACATTAGAATGGCAACAAGAATTACAAGATCCACAGGAATTTTTAGAAACTTTAAAAACAGAATTATTTGAAGATGAAGTTTATGTATTTACTCCAAAAGGAGCAATAAAAGTATTGCCAAGAGGAGCTACTCCAATTGATTTTGCATATAGTATACATGCTGAAATAGGAAATCATATGACAGGTGCAAAAATTAATAGCAAAATGGTACCTATTATAACACCTATAAAAAATGGTGATATTATAGAAATAATCACATCAGATAATTCAAAAGGGCCAAGTATGGACTGGTTAAAATTTGTAAAAAGTTCATCAGCTAAAAATAAAATTATGGCATGGTTTAAAAAAGAGAAAAAGGCTGAAAATGTTGAAAAAGGTAAAGAAGCAATAGAAAGAGAATTAAAAAGAATAGGCATTAATTATTCTGAATTATTTAAACTAGAATATATAAATCCAATGTTAGATAGATATAAATATAAAAATTTAGAAGAAATGTATGCAGCAGTTGGGTTTGGAGCTATGACAGCCACAAAAGTAATTGCAAGAATGCTTATTGAATATAGAAAAGAACATAAAGAAGAAACAATTGAAGAGAAAATAGAACAACTTTCAACTACAAAACATCCAACCACAAAACCATCAAGTTCTGGAATTATTGTAAAAGGAATTGACAATTGTTTAGTAAAATTATCAAAATGTTGTAATCCGCTTCCAGGTGATGAAATAATAGGTTATATTACAAAAGGACGTGGAGTTTCAGTTCATAGAAAAGATTGTGTTAATATAAATGAACTTTTGAAAGAAGAAAATAGAATTATAGATGTTCAATGGTTTAATCAAGAAAAAGTAACTTATAATGTAGAAATTGAAATTTATGCAAATGACAGAAATGGCTTGCTTGGGGACATTGTACAAAAAATTAATGATTCCAAAGCAAAACTTTTAGGAGTTAATGCTAAAGCAACTAAGGAAAAAATTGCAATTACAGAAGTTGCTCTTGAAGTTGATAGTTTAGAAAGTTTAAACAAAATTATTAGAGAATTGAGAAAAGTTGACAGTGTTTATGAAGTTAATAGAAAAAAGTAAAATAAATAGAATGGAGAGGAAATAAATAATAATGATTTTAAAAGAGCTAAAGATTAATTCTTGGACAGGTGATGCAACAAATTGCTATATTGTTCAAGATGAAAAGTCAAAAGAAACAATGGTAATAGATCCAGCTGGTGATGTAGACAAAATAATAGAAATGCTTGATATTCTTAAAGCTAAATTAAAATATATTTATTTAACACATTGCCATGGAGACCATATTGGGGGAGTAAAACAATTAAAAGAAAAATATGGAGGGCAAATTGTAACACAAAGAGATGAAGCAGTGAATTTGTCAAATCCCAATATTAATTTATCTACATTTATTGGAATTGGAGAACTGTCTATAGAAGCAGATGCACGTGTAGATGATAATGATTTGCTACATCTGGGAGAACTTGAAATTAGAGTAATTCATACTCCTGGACATACTTCTGGAGGGTCTTGCCTTTATTGTGAGAAAGAACATTTATTATTTTCTGGTGATACACTTTTTCGCGGTACTTGGGGTAGAACAGATGTACCTACAGGAAGTTTTGATGATGTGATAAATTCTATTACTAAAAAACTTATGGTTTTAGATGATATGACTATTGTTTATCCTGGCCATGGTAAAAGTACTATGATTAGAGAAGAAAAACCAATTTATTTAGAGTTAAAACCTAGATTACTATAATGTAATAATTGAGGGATATTTGGTGTTTGCCATAATCCTTATATATTTTGAATAAATTACGAGTGTGACCAGAGTAGTGTTACAAATTCTTAAGCAAAAGGCATAAAGGGTCCTGTCTTCGGGTATAGTTGTGCCTTTTGCATTAGAATTTGTTAACGTTACGTC
>CALXQP010000034.1 GCA_944390695.1 uncultured Clostridia bacterium | reverse complement strand
ATTTAATTGATAGTAAAATGTACTTCTTGTTACTTTTGCATATTTTAACAAAGCCTCTAATTTGAATTCATGCCTTAATTCATCTATTACTATTACTTTTTCGGATGTTTTGGCTTTGTTCTTTCCTAAACTAAGGCTTGCAATTTTTTTAAGTATGCATTTTCCATTCTAAGTCTTTGAACTTCTTCAATTAAATCTTCTTTATTTTCTTTAGATAATTTCTTTTTTCTTGGTTTAGAACTCATATTTTTACTTCCACCTCGTCGCTCTTTATATAGTGCTTGTGGTCCTTTCTCATAATATATACGTTCCCATTTACCTACAACATTATGATTTCCTAAATTGAAATATACAGCTGTTTCATTAAGAGATAAATGGTTTTTATGCATATATTCTACTACATTTTGTTTAAATTCTCCACTATATTTTATATTATTTCGTATTAATCCGTTAATTCCGTGTTCTTGATAATTCTTTATCCACCATCTGACTACAGATCTATTTGGGATCTTGAAGTGGTCTGCAAGTTCACCACAACCGATATGATTTTTTTCATAATATTCTATTACTTCTAATTTAAATTCTTTTGAATATTTAGACATAAAATGAACCCTCCTTATTAAACTTTTTTGTCTAATAATTTGGGTTCACTTCAAAAATGGATGATTTTTTTTGAAGAAAAATTTTGTGCAATACATAATTGCATAATTATGTAAAATATGGTATAATAAAGTGTATAAGTAAAATTACTTATTTATATAGAACAACTTCCTTGGTAACACAGTCATGTGCTTACATATATTTAAGATTTAAGGAGGTAGAATCTATGTCTACTGGAGGCGGACCAAAAACGTCAGAAAGGGTGATGAAGTTAAAAGAAAACTTCATGCGGTTGCATGAAGAAGGCTATTCTATTTATGAAATAGCTGAAATGTATGGGGTGCATTATAGCACCGTATATAATAGGCTGGAAGAAATAGCCAAAGAAAATAATGTGACTCGTGAGGAACTTCTTCGCGAAGTTCACAAAACTCCTGCTTTCTGGGAAAGGCAAGCTCAGAAAATGAAAGTCGATGTGGATAATCTCGTTACTTGTTTAGAACAAGCAAAGGAGAAAGTTCAAAACATTCAAAAATCGATCGAAGAAATTTCGGCTGAAATGGACCGAGAATTCAATGAGGACAATAAGGAGGAAAATGCAAAATGAAAAATTTACTTACAGCAAAATCCTTGAGGGTTAAGATTAAAGAGGGCTTTACTCTTGGAGACTTTATCCGGGAATTTGAGCTGAGAGGTAGAGATGAGTTCGAAGAAATTCTGAACGCCTTGTACTACCAAGAGAGTACAAGAAAAGGCATTTGGAGGGATTTAAAGAGGAATGAAAAAATTTCGAAGAGAAAGAAAAATGTTTCTCCTGAAAATTTTTCTGAACTGGAAGAAATCATCTTACCTGAGGTTGCTGAAAATAGTTCGGCAATCGAGCTTCCTGAATTGGATCCCAAAGGAACAGAACCAGAACTCAGAGAAGAAGAGGTTCATCCTGAACCTGAAGAAATTCCTCAGAAGGATAGCCTGGAAGAGCTGAAGCGAAAAGAGGAGGAAATGAGTAAAGAACTCATTACTCTTGAGATGCAGCACAAGGAAAAAGTGCAGGCTCATAAGCAAATTTCAAAGTAATTTGCTGAAATCAAGGCTTACCTTGAAAGGATTACTTCTGAAATCACTGAGTGCCAGCGGAAAGCTGATGAACTGACCAGCGCAACAGTGGAAATCTTTGCAGAAATGCGAAGATTAAATGAGGAGAGAAAAGAACTCGATATTTCGTTAACTTCTCTTAGAGAAGAAATTAAGAAAAGAAGTGCGGTAAACGTTTTCGTTTATGCTTCTGAAATCGAGACAGAAAACTTCGATGGTAGTGTTTCTGTCGATAATGACGAAATGTTGAAAGAAAAAATGAGCAAATTGCTCATGGAGCCTCTGTCAGAAGAACTGACAATTAGAGAGCTCAAAACTCTCTGCAAACTCAAGGCGCTGACTGACTCATTGAGAAGCAAGGGGTTAAGTTGGTCCATCACATTTGATAAAGAGGAGATGGAAAAGTTGTATAACTCATCATTGGCTGAATGAAGCATCCAGCAGAGAAAGCTCCCGGGAAATTCCCGGGGGCTTTTACTAATATAAATAAATATTTGCAAATTTTTGTTAAGTATTAATAAGAAAATGTAATTTTAATTTACCATAAAATATTTTCTATTGATACTTGATTTTTAAAGCCAAATACAGTATAATAATTCTATATTTTAGTAAAATTGAGAAATATTTTTCTAACCAAATTTGTATTTAAGAAAGGAATTAAGAAAATATGCAAGAAAATAATAATGAAAATCAAGAAATGGAATTAGATGAAAATAGATTAATACAAATAAGAAAAGAGAAATTAAAAGAATTACAAGAACAAGGAAAAGATCCATTTGAAGTAACAAAATTTAATAGATCAAATTCTGCTGGAGAAATAAAGGCAAATTACGAAAATTTTGAAGGGAAAGATGTAACAGTAGCAGGAAGGATAATTGCAAAAAGAATAATGGGAAAAGCATCTTTTTGTACAATATTAGATAGTGATGAAAAAATCCAAAGTTATGTAAGTATAAATGATTTAGGAGAAGAGAGTTACAAAGAATTTAAAACATGGGATATTGGAGATATAATAGGAATAACAGGTTTTGTATTTAAAACAAGAACAGAAGAAATTTCTGTACATGCAAAAGAAGTAAAATTACTTTCAAAATCATTAAGACCATTACCAGAAAAATTCCATGGATTAAAAGATATTGATTTAAGATATAGGCAAAGATATGTAGATTTAATAATGAATCCAGAAGTAAAAGATACATTTATAAAAAGAGGTCAAATAATAAGTGAAATAAGAAGAATTTTGGATGAAAAGGGATATTTAGAAGTTGAAACACCAGTATTAAATACAATATCTGGTGGAGCAACAGCAAGACCATTTATAACACATCATAATACACTAAATATAGATATGTATTTAAGAATAGCATTAGAATTAAACTTAAAAAGATTAATAGTTGGTGGATATGACAAAGTATATGAAATTGGTAGAGTATTTAGAAACGAAGGAATGGATATAAGACATAATCCAGAATTTACAGAGCTAGAATTATATTCAGCATATGAAGATTTTAATGGTATGATGGACATAACAGAAGAACTATTCCAAAAATGTGCAATGAAAGTATGTGGAACAACAAAAATCAATTATCAAGGTACAGAAATTGAATTAGGTGGAAAATGGCAAAGAATTAGCATGATAGACAGTATAAAAGAAGTTACAGGAATAGATTTTAATACGATTGAAACTGACGAAGAAGCAATAGCATTAGCAAAAGAAAGAAATATAGAAATTCCTGCAGGAAAAGAAAAAAGAGGAAACATAATAAGTCTATTTTTTGATGAATATGTTGAATCAACATTAATACAACCAACATTTATATATGATTATCCAATAGAAATATCACCACTTGCAAAAAAATCAGCAAAAGACCCAAGAATGGTTGAAAGGTTTGAAGCATTTATAGGTGGTAGAGAATATGGAAATGCATTCTCAGAGTTAAATGACCCAATTGATCAATATGAAAGATTTAAAGATGAAATTGCAGCTAGAGAAAATGGTGATGAAGAAGCAGGAATGATGGATGAAGATTTTATTAATGCACTTGAATATGGAATGCCTCCAACAGGTGGACTTGGTATTGGTATTGATAGATTAGTAATGTTATTAACTGATTCAGTATCTATTAGAGATGTACTATTGTTCCCAACAATGAAACCTTTGAATAATGCTTAATAAGTATCAAATGACGGTTTCAGAGTTGTTATAGATAGGAAATATATTTTAAAAGTATGATTATTATATAAAATATTATACAAATAAGCAGATAGTTAGTTGTTAATTATCTGCTTTTATAATAACTTTAGAGTAATACACTATTAAGTGAAGAATTAGAACAAACAAAGAATTCACTAAAATCAAAGGGATATAAATTCAGATTGAACAATTTAGATTTATATATTAAACCAATAATGATTTCAATATTAAAAAGAACAGATGAAATTGAAAAAACGCTAATTGTAAAAGGTTATCGAGAATAGGAGTGTAAAAAATGGATATAGAAAAATATTTATCAAATTTTTTTAAAGGAACTAAAAATCCAAGTTTAAAAGCGATGAAATTTTTAATGAATGAATTTAAACATCCAGAAGATAAACTAAAAGCAATTCATATTGCAGGAACAAATGGAAAAGGCAGTGTAACAGAAATGATTACCAATGTATTAATAAAGGAAGGATATACTGTAGGCAAATTTATAAGTCCTCATTTAATACACTATAATGAGAGAATAAGTGTAAATAATAATAACATTAGTGACGTTGAAATGGAAAATCTAATATATAAAATTAATCCCGCAATAGAAAAATATAATTCCGAAAGTGAAATTCCTATAACATTATTTGAATTAGAAACAACAATGGCATTTCTGTATTTTGAAGAAAAAAAATGTGATTTTATTATATTAGAAACAGGATTAGGAGGATTATATGATTGTACAAATATTATAAAACATCCCCTTGTAAGTGTTATTACATCAATTGGTTATGACCATATGCATATACTTGGAAATACATTACCAGAAATAGCCTATCAAAAAGCAGGAATTATAAAAGAAAACTCAAATACAGTAATATTTAAATGTCAACCAGATATTGATAATGTATTCATTACTGAATGTAGAAAGAAAAATAATACCTTACATATTATTAACACGTCGGACATTTCAAATTATTATTTTGATAATAATTTTCAATATTTTGATTATAAAA
>CALXQP010000033.1 GCA_944390695.1 uncultured Clostridia bacterium | reverse complement strand
GTTCGTTTTCTTCAAAGATATTTTTTATATGTAAACTTATATTTTGCTTTGTTGTATCAAATAATTCTGCCATAGCATTTTGTGTAAGCCAAACATTTTCGTCTTCAAGTCTTACTTCTATTTTAACCTGTCCATCATCAGAAGTATATATTAATATTTTATTGTCGTCTCGATTTATAATTTTATTATTCATTAAATTCCTTCTTTCTTCTTTAACTTACAAGCCTCTATTATTTATTCTCTTTTCTTTCTAATTGCTCTATTTCATTTTTTGATAAATAATTTTTTGTAATCTCATTAATAATGTTAATTAAACTCTTTCCTTATCTTTTTCAATCTTCTTTTGATATCTATCTTCCTCTGAAAAAACACATCCACAGTATTTCTGCATATATAAACCTAATTCTCTTGCCTTTGCTTGACCATCTCTAAAGCCTGGTCTAAAATCTCTATATAAAAAAGTCAAATCATATTTTTGAGCCATTTCTTCGCCAATTCTTTTTAATTCTTCATGATTTTGATATGGACTAATTAATAAAGTTGTAGAAAAAGTATCATATCCATTTTCTTTAGCATATTTAGCAGTTTGCTCTAATCTTACTCTATAGCAATATTTAGAACATCTATTTTGCAAATCATTTACCACATTTCTGCAAAATTCATCTAATCCATAATTTTCTTCAAAAATGGCGTTTATATTTATGCTTTTTGTATAATCTTTCAAACAATCTCTTCTTGCTTTATATTCCATATAAGGATGAATGTTTGGATTAAACCAATATACAGTTGGCTCTATATTTTCTTTTCTTAAACTATCTATGCAATATACACTACATGGTGCACAACAAGTATGTAATAATAATTTCATATTTTCCTCCCGTGTTAATTTGGTGCCGGTTCTCTTTTTTCCCTTGGCGGGCAATTTGGTGCCGGTTCTCTTTTTGCCTTTTTGCTTCTTTCCCGCCCGGCTGGCTGCTAATTTGGTGCCGGTTCTCTTTTTTTCTTTTTGCTCCTTTCCCGCCCGGTTGGCTGGTTTGGGGCGTTTTGCTAATTTGGTGCCGGTTCTCTTTTTGCCTTTTTGCCATTTTAGCCTAAATAAGGATATCCTAAATGTTCATATGCTGGCGGCATTGCCATTCTTCCTCTTGGAGTTCTTGCAATAAAACCTATTTGTATTAAATATGGTTCATACACATCTTCGATCGTATCAACTTCATCTCCTAGAGTTGTAGCAATTGTTTCCAGCCCAACAGGTCTACCTTGATATTGATTTATCATAATTTCTAAGATTTTTCTGTCAGTTTCATCAAGGCCTAGTTCGTCTATTTCTAGTTGGTTTAGTGCATGTTTGGCGATTTTTAAAGTTATTTCTCCATCACCCAAAACTGATGCATAGTCTCTAACTCGTTTTAAAAGTCTATTTGCTATTCTAGGCGTTCCTCTTGACCTTCTAGCTATTTCCATTGCTGATATATCATCTATTTTTACACCTAAAATTTTGGCTGATCTTTTTACAATAATGCTTAAATCTTCTGGTGAATATAATTCTAATTTATGTATTATTCCAAATCTGTCCCTTAATGGAGTTGTAAGTGATCCCGCTTTTGTTGTAGCTCCTATAAGTGTAAATTTAGGCAAATCGATTCTAATTGATTTTGCACTTGGTCCAGTTCCTATTACAATATCTAAAGTATAATCTTCTAATGCTGGATATAGAATTTCTTCAACATTTTTGCTTAATCTGTGTATTTCATCAATAAATAACACATCATTTTCTGACAATGTTGTCAAAATCGCTGCTAAATCTCCTGGCTTTTCAATTGCAGGCCCTGAAGTAATTTTTATATTTGATTTCATTTCATTTGATATTATATTTGCTATTGTTGTTTTTCCAAGACCTGGTGGTCCATAAAATAAGCAATGGTCTAATGCTTCTCCTCTTTTTTTGGCCGCTTCTATATAAACTTTCATGTTTTCTTTTACTTTATTTTGCCCTATATATTCATCCAAAGTTTGTGGTCTTAAAGAATTTTCTAATCTTTCTTCAATTTTGCTTTCCAACTCTGGCCTTATTAATGAATTATCTTCCATTTTTACTTTGCCTTTCTCTTTATTTTTATTACACAGAAATTATATCATAATTACACAATATGTGCAATTATAATTTAATACCGTACTTTTCTTAAAAATTTAAAATCTACCACCAAATTATATATCATATTTTTTCAAATTCGAAATATTATTAAAAAACAAGCAAAATGGCAAAAAGAAGAACCGGCACCAAATTAACAAAATAGCCGAAACTAGCCAGCCAAGCGGAAAAGAAGAAAAAAGGCAAAAAGAGAACCGGCACCAAATTAGCAGCCAGCAGAGCGAGAAAGAAGCAAAAAGGCAAAAAGAGAACCGGCACCAAATTAACAAATTATGAAAGGATTAATATGAAAACATTTGTATTTAACACCTTAATATTATTATTTAGTTCGATAATATTTCAAGTAATAAACATGTTTTTTAATATATATATATCAAATACTATAGGAGAAGAAGCATTAGGAGTATTTTCACTAGTAATGTCTGTATATACATTTGGAATAACACTTGCATCAGCTGGAATAAATATTGCTACAACAAGAATTGTAGCAGAAGAATTAGCATGCAAAAATGAAGCAGAATCAAAATATGCTGCAAAAAGATGTATCTTTTTTAGTCTTATTTTTGGAATATGTGCAAGTATTATATTTTTTATACTAGCAGATTTTATCACTATACATTGCTTACATAATAGAATAAGTAAAAGAGTAATTTATCTAATTTGCATAGCTTTGCCATTTATAGCTATGTCATCTTCAATAAATGGATATTTTACTGCTGTAAGAAGAGTACACAAAAATGCTTTTGCTAAATTTTTTGAAGAATTTGTAAAAATAACATCTACTGCAATACTTTTAAAATCATTCATGCCTGATGAAATTGATTATGCATGTTATGCACTTATTCTAGCTGATGTAATTTCAGAAGTGTTATCATTTTTACATTTATATATTTTATATTTAAGAGATAAACATAGTAAGACAAAAAATTCTAGATATAAAGATCTAGATAGTTATAATAAACGTATCTTACATATTACAATTCCAGTTGCATTAACTTCTTATTTGCGTTCAGGATTATCAACTGTAAAACAACTTATTATACCATCTAGTTTGCAAAAAAGTGGAATGAATGCTTCGAATTCTTTAATTTCATATGGAATAGTTAATGGAATGGCTATGCCTATTATCATGTTTCCAGTAATTTTAATTACAAGTTTTAGCAGTTTGCTTGTTCCAGAATTTTCTAGATATTATGCACAAGAAAAATTCCAAAAAATAAGAACTATTGCATCAATTGTATTAATATTTACTTTTATTTTTTCTTTATTTGTTACTATTTTCATTTTTATTTTTGCTGAACCTTTAAGTAATTTGATTTATCATAAACTAGAAATCGCAAAATATTTAAGAATATTATCACCTTTAATAATTATAATGTATCTGGATATTGTAATTGATAGTATTTTAAAAGGATTAGATGAACAAGTGTCTGTAATGATAATAAATGTTTTAGATTGTATTATTAGTATTGCTTTTATTTACTTTTTAGTGCCAATCTTAGGTTTTAGTGGTTATATTATATCAATTTTTATTAGTGAAGTAATCAATTTTACTTTAAGTGGATATAGATTATTAAAAATTCTAAAGAAAACTTAATAAAAACTTTTCTAGCGATTGTAGCTTATTATATAATAGGAAAGTATAACTTTCCTATTATATAAAAATACTATCAAAAAACTCTAGAGTTTTTTGATAGTATTTTCTTTTTATTTTTGTGAAATTATTGCATGTAAATCTTTGTCATCTTCACTTTTTATGACAACAATGTGATTTCCATTTTCAAAAGCATATTTGCATTTTACAGTATCACCTAATTTTATTTCTTTTTTATATGTAATTCTTACATCATTTAAAAATTCATTTTTATAAACATCTTCTGGTAAAGCTTCATTTGCAAGCTCAATATAATTCAAATTATGCATATGATTATTAACATCTATATCAGCTCTTTTAACTTTATACAATATTTCAGAAGAATAATTTTCTGGTTCTTTTATTTTTTCAAATTGTTCTTCATTTCCAAATGCAGTCTTTTCTAATTCAGGATGATATTTTTCAAGCATTTCTGGTTCTACTTTTACAATTCTACCCTTTTCTAGATTAATCAAAACCCATTTAGAAGTTGCTAATATAATAATATTACCATTTTCGTCATATACTTCAAAATCACGATATGCATAACATTTTACTGCATCTTTTGACCATGTTACTACTTTTATTTTTTCTGCATAATTAGGTCTTCTTATAACTTTTAATTTCCATTCTAATAATATCCATGTCAAATGAGTTTTTTGTATATCTAATACACCATAACCCGCTTTATTTGAATGTATTCCACCTGCATCTTCTAAATAACTCAATATTGCTTTATTTGTTACTTTATTGGCTTTTCCTATTTCTGATAATTTTACTGTATATTCTTGCTCTACTAGCATTTCTACTTCCTCCAAATATTAATAGCCTGGTTTTTCTAATAATTTAAACATATTTTTCTTGTATTTTTCAACACCTGGTTGATCAAAAGGATTAACTCCTAATATCATTCCAGACATAGCACATGCCTTTTCAAAAAAGTAAATTAAATGTCCTATAGTTTCTGCAGATAAATTTGGTAATTCTATAACTATATTAGGTACATCACCTGAAACATGAGCTTCTATAGTTCCCTCCATAGCCTTTTTATTTATATAATCAAGACCTTTTCCAGCAAGATAATTCAATCCATCTAAATTATCTTCTTCTTCTTTAACTTGTATGTCAGACTCTGATCTTTCTATTCTTATAACTGTTTCAAATAAATTTCTTCTTCCTTCTTGAATATATTGTCCCATTGAATGTAAATCTGTTGTAAAATCAACACCAGCTGGGAATATTCCTAATTGATTTTTTCCTTCACTTTCTCCAAATAGTTGTTTCCACCATTCAGTGAAATAATGCAATTTAGGTTCATAATTTACTAATATTTCTGTATTTTTATATAATTTATACAAAATATTTCTTACTATAGCATATTGATAACAAGCATTATATTTCAAATTAGGATCTTCATATTTAACTTGAGCTGTTCTTGCACCATCCATTAATCTATCAATATCAATTCCGGCAACAGCTATTGGTAATAATCCAACTGCTGTTAAAACAGAATATCTTCCACCTACATTATCTGGAATAACAAATGTTTCATATCCTTCTGAATTTGCAAGTGTTTTCAAAGCTCCTCTTTCTTTATCTGTTGTAACATAAATTCTACTTCTTGCTTCTTCTATACCATATCTGTTTTCAAGCATTTCTCTAAAAATTCTAAATGCTATTGCAGGTTCAGTAGTTGTACCTGATTTTGAAATTACATTAACAGAAAAATCTTTAGTGCCTAAAACTTCAATTAAATCATTTACATAATTTGGACTTAAATTATTTCCTACATATAATATTTGTGGGGCTTTTCTTTTTGACTCTGGCAACATATTGTAAAATGTATTTGTTAAACTTTCTATAACAGCTCTTGCACCTAAATATGACCCTCCAATTCCAATAACTACAAGCACTTCTGAATCTTTTTGAATTCTTTTAGCAGCTTTTTTTATTCTCTCAAATTCTTCTTTATCATAATTTGTTGGCAAATTAAGCCACCCAACAAAATCTTTTTCATCATCTGCTCTTTTATGAAGCTCTTGATGTATTTGTTCTACCTTTTCCTTATATTTCATTACAGCTTTTTGATCTACACCTGTATTTTTTAAATTCAACTTTAAATTTAACATTTATTTTCCTCCTTTTAAATTTAATACTATTTTATTCTTCTTTTAATTCATCTATTATAGTTTTATAATCTGATGCAATTAAAATAGCAGTACCTGCAACTAAAATATTTGCACCAGCTTTTTTCACTCTAGGCGCTGTTTTTAGATTTATTCCTCCATCAACTTCAATATCAATTTCTATATTATGTTTATCAATATATTCTTTTAAAGTTGATATTTTTGCTAACATATCTGTTATTAATGTTTGACCTCCTTTTCCAGGCTCTACAGTCATAATTAAACACATATGTATATATGGCAAAAATTCATGAATTTCTTCTATATTAGTTTGTGGTTTTATCGATATTCCTACTCTTGCTCCTTTTTCTTTTATTAATTGTATATTTTTCATAACTTCTTCTTTATTTTTACATGCCTCTAAATGGAATGTTATTATATTAGGTTCTACTGCTGAAAATACCTCTATTCCTGTTTCCACATCTTCAACCATTAAATGTATATCTAATGGCAAATTTGAAATTCTTTTAATATAACTACTATATTCTATCATATCTTTATAAGTGTCTTTTTCTACAAATTTTCCATCCATTACATCTATATGAAAATAATCTGTTTTTGCCTTTTCTAAAGCAAAAAACACCTCTGCTTCTCTTCCTTTTTGTACTGTTAATATTGATGTTGATATTTCTACCATCTTTTTTTCCTTCCTTTAATTTAACTATGCTTTTATTTTATCTATATCTCTTAATATGTTGAGAAAGTTTTCCTAGCTTTATTTTAACTATGTCTTTATTTTACTATTAGATAAAAAAAATATCAAGTATTCTTGTTTAAGTTTTATATTTAATATAATTTTGCTTTTAAATTGTGAGTTGTAGGGAAGATTACAACTATATTTTTATGACTTTTTAAAAACTTTATCATATTTCTTGACTTTTTACTTATAAATAGATTATAATAAATATAGGAAATGGAGAAACCAACAGACGTGGTTTTGCCGAATATATTGTGAAAACTCACATCAACTCGTCAAAGTTACAGATGTGAGCTTTTTTCTATTTATGTAGTTGCTTATCAACCCAGTTCTTGTAAAGAACTGCTGTCAAGGCAACGTTTAATG
>CALXQP010000032.1 GCA_944390695.1 uncultured Clostridia bacterium | reverse complement strand
ATTAATTTTCTTACTTTCACTTTATTCTCTACTAAAAATTTGCTAACAAATACTGGTGCAATACTATGTGCTATTATTGTTGTATTTTCATTGATTAATCCTAAATCTAAATAATATTTAAGTAATTTACTCCAATTTTCATAATTTTGATAACCAACTCCTATTGGAAATTGTGGTACATATACTTGTTTCCCATCTGTTGTTATAAAATCTTGTAACCAACTAAACCAATTTCCAAATGGACTTCCAAAACTTCCATGTATTATAAAATAATTTTCTTGCATTTTTAACACTCCTTTATATTGATTTTTATAAATCATCTTCTTCTATTAGAGGAATTATATCTATTGCTGGTTCTTCATAAGGATGAGCTTCTCTTAATCTTTTTAATACCCTTTTAACTATACTAACATCACATCTTACTTCTAATTTTTCTTCTTCTACAAATTCTAATTTATTTTTTTCTCCAATATATGGATTAGCATCATCTAAAGGTTTAAAAGTTCCTATACACTTTGTAGATATAGTACAATCTGTATAATTTCCTATAATTCCTGCTCCTTCATCACAAATAGCACTTCTAACTTCTTTGCTATTTTCAACTGGTACAGTTACAATAATTTTTACTTTTTTAACATCAAATTTCATCTTTCTCTCCTATATTTCATATTTTTTTAATCGTTCTATATATGTTTTTATGCTATCATCATTTATATCTTCTGGATTTAATTTACAATGCTCCATTATTTGTTTTTCTATACCTAAAGAACATTCTATTAAATAATTTGCTTTTTCTTCATTAGACCATACAGATAATGGTTTATCTTTATATCTAACTTTTGCATCTTCCAGTCTTTCTTTTATTCCTACTACTCCATCTGGTGCTACTCTCTGGTCGCAATAGGCACAAATTTTCCTTTCATAAGAATTTGATTTTAATGTTTCTTCATTTTTTCTTGACCTTTTTCCATCTAATATAACAATTTCTTTTTCAGTTAATCCCTCTTGTTTTCCAATTTCTAAATTGATTTCATGGTCATTAGTTCCATATTTTTCAAAATATTTTTTTCTTATTTTTATAAATTCTTCATCTTTTGAAAAGTCTTCTGGTATTTTTACCATATTTCCCATGTCATGCAATAAACTTACTCTAATAATTGATTCTTTATCTATTTTTTGTCCATTCCAGTTATCTATTATTAAATTACTACATGCAGCAACTCTTAACATATGCATTTGTAGGTTTTCTGGTAAATGGTATTTATTATAAATATCTATAATATTCATTTTTCTCTGATTTCCTCTCGTTATTTTACTAATTTATGTTGTTCTATTGACCATGCAGGTGTACAAGACATAGATATTTTACAATATTCAGTATCATAATAATATTTTTCATTAGGCTCTATTAAAATAGAATCTCCTTCTGAAAATTCAATTTTTTTATTTTCAAAATTTAATGTTCCACTACCTTCAATAACATATATTAGCTCTTTGCTTATAAGATTTACACCATACCCTTCATCTGGATATCTTCCACTAATTGTTGCTATACCTAAATCTATATCTTTATCCATAAATGAATATTCTAAAGTTTTACACTTCTCACTATTTTTGCCCTTTAAAGCATTATTATGTCTTATTACTTTCATTTTTATTAACTCCTTTTATTTTAAATAATTACTAACAATCTATAATTCTAAAATCATATCATCTTCTGCTGATATTATCTCTATACCATACTTTTTACTTAGTTCATCAGCAATACAAACAGGATTACTATTTAAGATATTACAATTAAAATGAGTTAGAATTACTTTACTAGGCTTTATCACTTTTATAAATTCTTCTACATTAGCTATATCTAAATGTTTAGGCTTTGGTTTATCTTGTATATAATATGGAACATTTATTATTAAAATATCACAGCCTTTATATGAATTTAAAAGTTCTGGAAAATATGCTGTATCAGTTACTAATCCTATGATATGCTCTTTAGTTTTTATTTTAAACCCATAATTCTCAACACCATGTTTATGTTCTATTGATGATGTAATTTCTATGTTTTTTATGGTATATTTACTATTTGGTTTTACAATTTCTAAATGTTGTGGAAAATTTTTTACATATGGAAATAATACTCTTTCTTCTATTGCTTGATTTGGTAATAATAGACTTCCTTGTTTTTCTTCTCCTCCATTTGTCATAAGTTCTACTAATATATTCAAATCATTTGAATGGTCTATATGTATATGAGATAAGATTATCCCATCAATTTTATTTTCATAATTATTTATATATTTATAAAATGTATTTGGTCCTGGATCTATAATTATGTTTGTACTATCTACACTAAAATATAATCCACCTGATGACCTAATTTTCTTAAAAAATATATCTTTATTTCCTGTTGTTCCAAAAAAATGTATAAAATCTTTTGACATAATTTTTCTCCTTACAAATCTCTATTTTACTTATTTATATCATAAAATCAGTATAAAAACAATTATTTTCAGAAATTAATGTAAAAGAAGCTGTTACTTCTTTTGTAACAACCTCTTTGTATATTATCTACTTAAATTTCTATCTTTTTTCTTTGTTTTAGTAATATTTTCTTGTTCACTTTTCATTTGCATTTCAATTTTTATAACTTCTTTAACCTTTGGTGTATCTTCTAAAATATAGTTTGCTGTTTTTAGATTTTTCCTATACTTATTTAAAACTGTAGTGCATTCATTTCGCTTTTCTTTATATTCTTCCATTAAGTTATCATCTTTGCAATTTCTTAGCTTATTTCTGTATTTTTGTCTTAAATTAGCAACATTCTCAATATCTTTTTCAGTTTGTGAAATATAGCTGTTTACATCATCTGTTGTTTTTAGTTTTTCGATTACAATAAGTCTAATCTCATTAGAATATCGTTCCATTTTTCTTACTTCTTGTTTCATTTCTGGAGATAGTGGCTTATAGTTTTCTCTTTTTGGTAGTAATCCTAATAAACGAAATAGTAGTAGAAAAAGTACATCAATTCCATTCATCTTACTAATATCTTTGAATTTACCTTTATACTTATAAACTCTATATTTTTGTTTTTTCTTTTTAGGGTATATAAATTCCATATATCTATTTTGATAATAATATGGATTGTGTTCAACTTTGCTTGCAATGTTTTTCGGCAAATATTCTTCTCCTAAATGATACATTCTTACTGCTTTTTTATCATTTATTGAGCGAATTGTTGGATATTTTCTATTATAATCATCATTTATTATATAACCCTTTTTGAGCATTATCTTTTTAAATTGTCCGTAATTTATGCACATTTCCATTGTTTCATCAATAGCTTGTCTTATTACATTATACTTTGTTGGCTCTCCTCGTTTTTCTGCAAAATATATACTTCTTTGTGTTTTTCCTTTTGGCTTTTCAATAACTGTTAGTCCATATTCTTTGCATAGTTCATCTGATAACTCTCTGAAATGATAATATGCTCCTTTATTACAGTTAAATTTCTTTCCTGTAAACATATTAACTGAATTTACTACAAAATGGTTATGATATGTGCCAGTATCAAGGTGTGTTGCAACTATCACTTGATATTCACTCCACATTTTTTCAGCAAGTTCTACTCCTATTTTGTGTGCTAATTCTGCTGTTACTTCTCCTGTTTTGAAACTTTGATATGCGTGATAGGCTATATTTCCTGTACATTTATCAAATCTATTTTGTACTGCTGTCATTTCTTCATAAGCTGTTTTGGCTTTACAATTTACACCAGTTACATGCATAGTTTTTTCATTTTTATCTATGGTTTTCTCATCATTTTCTGCATATTTTAATACTTGTTTTAAATCTGAAAATGTTGTCTTTTTGGGATTTTTTGCATAGCTTATTACACGAGATATACTATCTTTAATCGCCCATATTTTCGTTGTTGCCACCCACATCACCATCTTTTTTGTAATTATAAATGTCTAAAAAATCACTTTGCATTTCTGTTATTTTATCTTTTATTTCTTCATCACTCATATAAGAAAACTCATTTTTTAATTCAACAATTCCATTGTAAATTTTACGAAGTTCTTCATCTGGTATTGAATAAATTTCTTTTTGTAATCCAGATTTTCTTAAATAAGATGACAAATTTAAGTTGCTCTTTTTAGCATTCCTTTGTAGTTTTTTCTTCTCATTTTCACTCACTCTAACATTAATTCCTATTGTTCTATTTCTCATAATTTTTCACTTCCCTTTTGATAAATTTTCATTCTATTTTTTATAAAATCTTTCTAAAAAATTTTTAATCTTTCGTTTCATCTTGATTTCATTTTTTTATTTTTTAGTAGGGGTTATAGGGGATAAAAATCCCCTTTCAGCATAAGCTGTCGGTTTTGTGGCAATACAAAACCTATGCTCGCTACACTTATAGACATTAAATTTGGCAATACATTTGGCTGTTTGCTCCTACCTGTAATTTCTTATACATATATTAGTTCATTTAATATAATTTCTTCTGCTGTGTTTCTAAAATTATTCATCATACTTATCCAATAAAGTTGGTCTGTATTTTTCATTTCTTCTGTTAGATTATTTTGTTGTTTTAGTTGTTCAATTATAATATCAATTCTTTCTTGTGCTGTTTGTTGAATCTCTTTTAAATGTTTATTCAAAGTTCCATTCACAAACATTATTGTATATTCTGCTTTCTTATTTTCTTTTAAAAATTTTA
>CALXQP010000031.1 GCA_944390695.1 uncultured Clostridia bacterium | reverse complement strand
CATTCAATTAATAATGAGGAAGAATTGAACAATTCAAATAAATGTGGATGTTTTTATTGTTTAAGAATATATAATCCTAAAGAAATAAAAGAATGGATTGAAGAAAAATCAGGTACGAAGACAGCTTTATGTCCTTATTGTGATATAGATGCTGTTATCTCTGAATCTAGTGATTATGAATTATGTGAAGAATTACTAGAATATATGTATAATATTTGGTTTTAGGTAAACACATCCAATATTAGAAAGACAACTTACAATTTATAGATTAGTTTGAAATACAACTAATCGTTTTTATTTTATAAAAACGGTAGAGTAGGGGGATATCACATTTTTAAATATAAAAATAAATTTTAGGATTAAAAAAACATTTATAGAAATTTATAAAAAATTTTAAATTTTAATTTATAAATATTTAGAATTTTAAAAATTATAATTTGGTAATGCAAACATTGTAATATCAAAAAACGAACATTTGTTATTTAGTGATTTTTTTATAAAATTTATATAATATTTTAATTAAATTATTATTTAATTAAGTTCAAAATCGTTTTTAAGCAATTTTAATTATTGAATTATAAAATTATCATTTATTATATAAATATTATATGATTTTTGATTTTAACGAATTTCGTTTGCAAATTTATATATTATAATTAATACAATTTTACATTTTATACAATGATCTTATGAATTCTATAATTATTACAATAACTGTATTACGAACTAAAAACACACAAAATAAAGACCTTCTAAGGTCGATTTTAAGCTGTTTTTATTTTAGATTCGACAAATTACTTGTTTAAAATTTAAACTTAAATATTGATTTTAGAAAATTATTATTAAAAAGTAGATTTTTCTGTAGAGACTACTATTATATATAGATATATGAAAAAAGCCTAAAAAGTGGCAAAAAAACGACGCACGAGAATCGATTTTAAGCTGTTTTTATTTTTTAGGCATATAGTTTGTTGTCCGTAAAATAAGGCAAATATAGAGAAATAGGCACTTTGGAGATTTTTGAAAAATTTTTCATATTATAAAGTAATAATTGATATAATGAAAAAAAATTTATAGATACAAATTAAAATAACAGATTAAAAATAAATTAAATAACAAATTATATAAGTAAAATAAAAAAATGACTTAAAATTGATTTTAATAAGTTATATAAACATTGATATAATAAGCAATACAAAAGATTATAATAATATAGATATAAATAAAAAATAAAGATATATAATAGAATATTAATAGCTATAAAGCATTCAAAAGCCTTGAAATAGTAGAAGTAGAGGTTTATGGCTGTTTTATATTATGCCCCTATCTCTTTTTGCACAAAACTTTGATTTTGTGCAATGTTGTGTGGATGAAAAAATAGAGGGATTTACTCCCTCTTCTCTATTTTGGATATTAGAAAATAAATTATCAGTAATAAAATTTTTATTTTATTTTTCAAGATAAATTTAAAATTTTGTGATATACTATTTTATCTTATCTATAAATTATAATCTAAAAATCTAAATTCTCTAGTTTCTTTAGTTTTTATAATTCCTTAAATAAGAATCCATTCTTATTATAAATTCTTCATTATTTTTAGTTTGGGTCATTTGAGAAATAATTTGTTCAGTAACATCTGCAACAGGCAAATTATTTAAAGCTTTTCTTAAAGCAAAAACAGTTTCTAATTCAGGTTTAGTTAATAGCAAGTCTTCTCTTCTTGTTCCAGATTTATTAATATCTATTGCAGGGAAAATACGTTTTTCAGATAATCTTCTGTCTAAATGTACTTCCATATTACCTGTTCCCTTGAACTCTTCAAAAATTACATCATCCATTCTGCTTCCTGTTTCAATTAATGATGTAGCAAGAATTGTTAAACTGCCCCCATTTTCGATATTTCTTGCAGCACCAAAAAACTTTTTAGGTTTATGTAATGCGGCAGGGTCAAGACCTCCTGATAAAGTCTTTCCAGAAGAAGGCATTACTAAATTGTAAGCACGTGCTAATCTTGTAATACTATCTAATAATATTACAACATCTTTATTATGTTCTATGATTCTTTTTGCTCTTTCAAGTACCATCTCTGCAACTTTAACATGATGTTCTGGCATTTCATCAAATGTTGAGTAAATAACTTGTCCTTTTATAGAACGTTTCATATCTGTTACTTCTTCAGGTCTTTCATCTATAAGTAACATTATTAATTCTACTTCTGGATTATTTGCTGTAATACTATTTGCAATTTTCTTTAATAATGTTGTTTTTCCTACTTTTGGAGGAGCAACTATCATTCCCCTTTGCCCTTTTCCTATTGGAGATATTAAATCTATTATTCTCATTGCATATTCTGTCGAGGTTGTTTCAAGTTTTAGTCGTTCTTCTGGATAAATTGGCGTTAATTCATCAAATCTTTTTCTTTTTGCAGCTTTTTCTGGATGTTCTCCATTAACTTCTCCAACAAATATTAATGATGGGAACTTTTCTCCTTCTTTTGTTCTAGAAATTCCCTTTATTATATCTCCTGTATCAAGTCTAAATCTTCTTATTTGTACAGGTGATATATAAACATCTTTTGGACTTGATAAATAATTGTCTCCTCTTAAAAATCCATATCCATCTGGTAATACTTCTAATATTCCTTCTACAATTTCATCATCATCATTTGTTACTTTATAATCTATTATAGATTCTCCTGCTTCTTGAAATTGTTCTTCATCATTTTTATCATATCTAATTTCATCTTCAATTTTTTCATGTTTTTCTTGTAATTCAGGTGTTTTTGTTACTTGTTCTAACAATAATAATAATTCATCTTTTTTTAATTTTGAAATGTTTTTGATATTTTGTTCTTTTGCGAAATTTCTCAATTCTAATAATGTCATTTTTTCTAGTTCTGACATAAGTTACCTCCTATTTTATTTTTATTTATATATTTCTTGGATTTTTTGTAGACTAAATATTCAAAATAAAATAATAAATCCTTAAAACTTGAATGTTGTTTTAAGGATTTACATGTTACTATCGATATAAACTCTTTCATTTTGTAAATACATTCCTAGTTTTTCGCGTGCTAATTTTTCTATATATTCTGGTAATTCTATATTGATCTTTTCTTGTTCTAAATCTTGCTTATTTTGATTTAATTCTTCTTGTGCCACTTCAATTTCTGCTGTTAATGTTTTAATTTCTTTATTATATTGAGATATATGTATTTGCTGTTTAATTAACATTATTACCCATATTACTACAGCTATAATAAACACTTTTTTCAATAAACTGTTTTTTTTCATATGTACTCTCTCTTTTCTTTTATAAAATATCTTACATATATATTATTCTACATTATTTTCAAAATTCCTCTTTTTATTTGAAAAATTTTTTTGTTTATTCATAATTTTTGTAAAAAATAGTAAAATTACAGAAAATATCTTTCTAAATGTTGAAATAATAGATTTAAATGGCAATTCTACTATTTTTATTATTGATTTTAATAGTTTTGTGAATATTCTAATTATTATATTACTTAATGTAGTTATATATACAAGTACACCCATAATAATTCCCAGAAACATATATAATCTAATTTCCCCATTATTAAAGTACCATATGTTATATAAAATTAAAATACCTGTTAAAACCCAAAATAAAACGTCTTGAATGTAAGTTATTATATTAGGAGTTTTAACAGATCTTCTCAAAATTCTAAAAAAATCAAATAAAATTCCTATTAAAACTCCTGTTAAAGAGAAAACTAAAAATAAATATGCTTGATCTTGAGCCATATTTCGTCGCCTTTCTATTTAAAAATTTTACTTAATAATGTCGCTGAATTTTTTTCTACTTTATTTTGACTATAAGTTAAACTTGATATTTCTCCTTCAATAATTACTTCTGATGTATCTAAACTTAATTTATTAATTCTAATATTTTCTCCTTTTACTGTCAATAAACCTAATTCTGTATCTACCATTACTACTTGATCATCAAAACTTAATACATCATTTACTCCTGATACACTTAGTTTTCCCCTATTTTCAAGAACTAAATTTTGCACAATATTTGTGTTTACATTTGTATTCACACTTTTTCTCTCTTCTATCATCTTTTGCTCTCCTCTCTTTTTAATACTACATTTTATAATATGCTAAGTTTGTCTGTTTTAGAACAATGTTTGAGCTAACAATTTTAGTTTTTTATATAATTATAAAATATATATTTCTTATTATATAAAAAACTAGCTTTAAATTTGTTTGTTATTAAAACAAAAATTTAAGCTAGTTTTCAATTTTTATAATCTCTCTTCTATACTTTTAAGCATTTCTTTATATTTAACAAGTTTTTCTTTTTCTTCATTAATTTTAGCTTCAGGTGCTTTATTAATAAAACCAGGATTAGAAAGCATTTTAGTAGCTCTTTCTATTTCAGCTAAAACTTTTTTCTTTTCTTCTTCAAGACGTTTATGCTCTTCTTCAACATCAACCAAATCTTCAAAAGGAATATAAACTTCAATTCCATCAGTTAAAACAGACATCGCATTTTGTGAAATTCCTTTTTTATTATCTTGAATTGTAATCTTTTCACTATATCCAAGTTTTTTCAAAAATCCTTCTGAAGATTTAATTAAATCTTTAGCATAATTAGTTACAAAAATTAATTCAGATTTTTTAGATGGGTGAACATTCAAATTTGCTCTTAAATTACGAATTCCAACTATAATATCTTTTAATTTTTCAATATATTTTTCCTCATTTATAAATTCAAATTTAGTTGTATATTCAGGAAAAGCAGAAATCATAATATTTTCATCAATATTATATAATTCTTGATAAATTTCATCAGTTATAAATGGCATAATTGGATGTAATAATTTTAGGGAATTCATTAAAACTGTGTTTAAAACAACTTGAGCAATTAATTTACTTTCATTATTTTCTCCATATAACCTAGTTTTAACAATTTCTATATACCAATCACAAAACTCATTCCAAATAAAATCATAAATTTTTTGAGAGGCAACACCTAAGTCATATTTATCTAGGTTTTCTCTAACTTCTTTTATTAAATTATTTAGTTTTGATAATATCCATTTATCTTCATATTCTAATTTATCAATATTAACATCTTCTATTTTTGGTAATTTTTTTATTCCTTCTAAATTCATTAAAACAAATTTAGCTGCATTCCAAAGTTTATTTGCAAAATTTGATGCTTGGTCTAATTTTTCTGGCATATATTTAATATCATTTCCTGGAGAAATTCCTATTATTAATGAAAATCTTAAGGCATCTGCACTATATTTTTCTATTATTTCTAATGGGTCTATTCCATTTCCTAAGGATTTTGACATTTTTCTACCTTGACTATCTCTTACTATTCCATGTATTAATATATCACTAAATGGTTTTTGTTTCATACTTTCAAATCCTGAAAATATCATTCTTGCAACCCAGAAAAATATTATATCATATCCTGTAACTAATACATTTGTTGGATAAAATGTTTTCAAATCTTCTGAATTTATATTAGGCCAACCCAATGTTGAAAATGGCCATAATGCAGAACTAAACCATGTATCAAGAGTATCTTCATCTTGACGTAATTCATTTGAACCGCATTTTTTACACTTTTCAGGTCTAGTTTTTGCAACATGTAAATGACCACATTTATTACAATAATATGCTGGTATTCTATGTCCCCACCATAATTGACGAGATATACACCAATCTTGGATATTTTCCATCCAATTAAAATATATTTTTTCATATCTTTTTGGTACAAATTTAATATCATCTTGCTTTACAGCTTTAATCGCAGGTTCTGCAAGTTCTTTCATTTTTACAAACCATTGCTCTGAAATTCTTGGCTCTATTGTGTTATGACATCTATAACATTTTCCTACATTATGTGTATATTCTTCTGTTTTTACAAGCAAATTTAATTCTTCTAGTTTTTTTACAATTAATTTACGAGCTTCAAATGTTGTTAATCCTTTATATTCAGGCACTAAGTCATTCATTATTGATTTATCATCAAAAACTTCTACAATATCTAAATTATGTCTTAAACCTGCTTGATAATCATTCATATCATGTGCTGGGGTGATTTTTACACATCCTGTACCAAAATCTTTTTCTACAAAATCATCTGCAATAATTGGAATTTCTTTATTCATTATTGGTAATATACAAGTTTTTCCTATAATATCTTTATATCTTTCATCATCAGGATGTACTGCAACAGCAGTGTCTCCAAGCATTGTTTCTGGTCTTGTTGTAGCAACAACTAAAAATTTATCTTCACCTTTAATTTGATATTTTATATGCCACAAATGGCTATTTTCCTCTTCAAATTCAACTTCTGCATCTGATATAGTTGTATGACAAGATGGACACCAATTTATCATTTTTGTACCTTTATATATTAAACCTTTATTATATAAATTTATAAATTGTTCTAATACTGCTTCAGATAAACCATCATCCATTGTAAATCTTGAACGTTCCCAATCACATGAACAACCAATTCTGCGTTGTTGATTTTGTATTGTACCACCATATTCTTTCGTCCATGCCCATGCTCTTTCTAAAAATTGCTCTCTTGTTATATCACTTTTGCTTAACCCTTCTTCTTTTTTCATTTTTTCTACAACTTTTACTTCTGTAGCTATTGCAGAATGATCTGTTCCAGGTACCCAAAGTGTATTATATCCACACATCCTTTTATATCTAATTAATATATCTTGCATAGTTCCATCTAAAGCATGTCCCATGTGCAACTTTCCTGTTACATTTGGTGGGGGCATAACTATGCAAAAACTTTCTTTTTCTTTGTTCATTGATGGCTTGAAATATCCATTTTCCTCCCATTTTTTGTATAAATTTTCTTCGAACTTTTTTGGTTCATATTTGTCCATTAATTTATGATTACTCATATTTTCTCCTTTCTAGTTGTCTACCAAAAAAGAACCCTCCCTATACAAGGGCGAGTTCTTTCTCACGGTACCACCTTATTTATTATTTTTTTAAATAACTTCTCTAATAGTTTTTAACGCAACAACGCGAATATTCTTACTATTTTTTCTGAATATCAACTCTAAAGCTACATTCCATTTGTCTTTATTTAAGAAGCTTTCAGCCTCGACTTCTTTTCTCTACAAATAGTACAAATGTACTCCTCTTTTTCACAGTTTTTTATTATTAACATTACTATATTATCATAATTTTATGTGAATTGCAAGTTTTTATTCATTTTTTTTGATTTTCTCAATAAATTTTTTAAAATCATCATAATAAAAAGATAATATCTAACTTTCTTGAATTAAATATTATCTTCCTAATTTGAATTGGTGTACTATTTATATTCTTTTATATCCCTTTCATTAGTTTTTCCATTTTATCAACATTTGGAGCTCCAATTGTTTTAGAAATAGATATATCATATGAAGTTAAAATATCAAGCACAGTGCTTATATCTTTTTTTCTATTTACTCTATATTCTTCCCAAGATTTTCTATTTTCCTCTAAGTCATGAGCTCTATTTACTCTATATTCTTCCCATAACTTTCTATTTTCTTCTAAATCATGGGCTCTATTTTTTCTGTATTCTTCCCATAACTTTCTATTTTCCTCTAAGTCATGAGCTCTATTTTTTCTGTATTCTTCCCAAGCTTTTTCATTCTCTTCTAAATCGTGAGCTCTATTCTTTCTGTATTCTTCCCAAGCTTTTTTATTTTCTTCTAAGTCATGAGCTCTATTTTTTCTGTATTCTTCCCAACGTGCTAAATTTTCTTTCCAATGGGCATCTTCTATTTCTCTACTCCTTTGTATTTCTCTTTTATTTTCTTTAACTTCTTCTCTTAAATCATTTATTGCTTTTATTGTCTGTGTTTGAAAAGAGCTTAATGTTTGCAATATTTGAGTAAGTATTTCAGATTGATCCATAAGTTACCTCCTTTGATATTATATTTTAAATGATAATTTCAAATATGATTTTGCGAAATAAATTTTCATTATTGAAATAAAATTTTGAAAAAATTAGTACACCTAGATATTGTGTAAAAAAATAACACAATAGTTAAATTATGCTTATATTATACTTGTACATTTTGCATTTGTCAATATTTTGAACAAATAAGAAAAATTTTCAATTTTTCTTTAATTTGTTCTTGCCCGATTTGAGTTTTCGACTATAAGGAGAAAATCTCAAAGGGCTAGCGATTGTAGCTTTTTATATAATAGGAAAGTATA
>CALXQP010000030.1 GCA_944390695.1 uncultured Clostridia bacterium | reverse complement strand
CACCTTTTGGTTCTATTTCTTTTAAACTTGTTTTTTCTAGCTGCTTATAAAAATACATTTTTAATATGTATTCATCTTCTCTCGCGATTTGCTTTATTTTCAACCATCTATCACCTCGCTCTCTTTATATAAATTTTAAAATTTTTGCTTCTTCTAAAACTAAAGACTTAAATTTAATTTGATTTAAAGATTTAAAATTTTTGAATTTTATTTTTGTGCCTTAATAATGGCACAGAATTAATTAATAAAGCTATACTAAAAAATCTTAGTATAGCCATATATTACCACATATTTTTTCATTTGTCAATTTGGTGCCGGTTCTTTTTTTGTCCTTTTTCTCTCGGCTCGCCTGGCTGGCTGGTTTCGGCCATTTTGCTAATTTGGTGCCGGTTCTCTTTTTGCCATTTTCCTTATATAATAAAAAAATAGGTATTATGCATAAATCTAAAAACTTAATCTTAGATTTAATACATATATACCTATTTTTATTTTATTTTGCATAATCAACTACTCTAGTTTCTCTAATAATATTTACTTTAATTTGTCCTGGATAATCCATTTCTTCTTCAATACGTTTAGAAACATCTCTTGCAAGTAATGTCATTTTATCATCTGAAATTTTGTCAGGTTTAACAATTATTCTAACTTCTCTACCAGCTTGTATAGCAAAAGATTTTTCTACACCATCAAAAGAATCTGCAATAGCTTCAAGATTTTCCAATCTCTTTATGTAAGCTTCTAAAGTTTCTCTTCTTGCTCCCGGTCTAGATGCAGATATTGCATCAGCAGCTTGAACTAAAACAGCTTCTAATGTTTGTGGTTCAACATCTCCATGGTGAGCTTCAACAGCATTAATAATAATTGGATTTTCTTTAAATTTCTTTAATATATCAACACCTATTTCTACATGTGTTCCTTCCATATCATGGTCTAAAGCTTTTCCAATATCATGTAATAATCCTGCTCTTCTTGCAATTTTTGTATCTAATCCAAGTTCATCTGCCATTATTCTTGCTAAATTTGAAACTTCTATTGAATGATTTAATACATTTTGTCCATAACTTGTTCTATATTTTAATTTTCCTATTAATTTTATAAGTTCTGGATTTAAACCAATTACACCAGTTTCTAATGCCGCTCTTTCTCCTTCAGACTTAATAGTTTCAGATAACTCTTCTTTTGCTTTTTCAACCATTTCTTCTATTTTGGCTGGATGGATTCTTCCATCATCAATTAATTTTTCTAGAGCTATTCTTGCAACTTCTCTTCTTAATGGATCAAAACCTGATAAGATTACTGCTTCAGGTGTATCATCTATTATTAGATCTATTCCTGTTAGAGTTTCTAATGCTTTTATATTTCTTCCCTCTCTACCAATTATTCTACCTTTTATGTCATCTGATGGTAGTGGTACAATTGAAACTGTTGTTTCTGCAGAATGATCTGCTGCACATTTTTGTATTGCATAACTTATAGTTTCTTTTGCATTTTTTACAGCCTCTTCTTTGGCTTTTTGCTCTAAGTCTCTAATTAATATTGCTTTTTCACTTGTTATTTCTTGCTCAACTTTTTGTAATAATTGAACTTTTGCTTCTTCTTGACTTAAAGCTGCAACTTTTTGAAGTACTTTTAATTGCTCATCTTTTAATTTTTCGACTTCAATCTCCTTTTCTTTGATCATCTTTTCTTCTTGCTCTAATTCTCTTTCTTTTTTCTCGAAACTTTCTGAGCGTTTTTCTAAATTCTCTTCTTTTTGGATAATTCTACTTTCTTGTTTTTGTATTTCGCCTCTTCTTTCTTTAATCTCTTGATCCAATTCATTTCTAGCATTCATAATTTCTTCTTTAGCTTTAAAAATTTGTTCTTTCTTTAAATTTTCTGCTTCTATTTTTGCTAGGTCTAATAATCTTTTTGCTTCTTGCTCTGCTCCTTGAATTTTAGATTCAGCAATTTTTTTTCTAATTACCATTCCTACTGGTATTCCTATTGCTAGTGAGACTAAGACAGCGGCTACTATGATTAAAATATCCACAATCATACACCTCTTTCTTATTTATTTTTCAATGTTCGAATAAATATATCTTTACAATTTTAATTTTTTATGTTTATATATTTTTTCAACCTCTTATATTGTATAATTATTATTGTCAACTGTCAAGTACTTTTTTTAATTTTCGCTAATTTGGTGTCGGTTCTCTTTTTGCCTTTTTGCTCCGGCTCTCTCGGCTGGCTTGTTAATTTGGTGCCGGTTCTCTTTTTTCCTTTTTTCGCTCTGTTCCGCCTGGCCAGCCAGTTTGCGCCATTTTGTTAATTTGGTGCCGGTTCTTTAATTTGGTGCCGGTTCTCTTTTTTTGTTTTTGCCATTTTATAGTGACATCTTGTCATCAAATTTGTTAATTGCTTTTGCACATGCTATTAATTCTTTTGAAGTTTTTTTGCTTACTTCTGTCTCAGCTTTATATTTAACTTTATGCTCAAAACTTGCCCAAAAGTCCATTGCTAGTGTTCTAATTTGTATCTCACACTTTACATTTATAATTTGCTGTGTTAATCTAACAGGTACTTCTACTATTAAATGATAACTAGAATACCCACTTGGCTTTGGATTTGTTACATAATCTTTTTCTTTTAATATATGTATATCTGGATTTTGCTTTATTAAATTTTTTATAAAGAATATATCATCTTTTAATGTACACACAATCCTCATTCCAGCAATATCATTTATTTTTTCAATTAGATTTATATAGGTTTTTTCATATTTTTTCTTCTCCATCTTTTTTATAATACTTTTTGGTTCTTTAATTCTTGTGTCTATATGATCTATTAAATCATAATTATATATTATCTTAAATTCATCTTTTATGATATTCATCTGTGTTTCTAATTGACTTAATGCTGACCTATAAAAAAACATCAATTTATCAAACGGCTCATCTTTCACATCTAATTTTTCATCTTTATTTTCTAAAAAATTTTCAATTATTATTAAATCATTTTCTCTCATAATTTATTTCCTTTCATATTCTATCATAATTTCTATGCAATTATTTTAAGAATAATTATATCTATTGGTAAGTTTTACTAATTGCATTTTATATATATTTTGTTATAGAAATATTTTCTTTATGTGTTTTTCATGTGAATTAATATAATCATAAGAAGAAATCCTGAAAATATATTACTTCGCCAAAGACTGAGCTTGGTACGAAAACCTTGGCATGGTTCGGCCATGAAATTGTAATTTAAAAGACTATAACCTTGACATTCACATGTTACAATGATATATAATATTTATATTTATAATTTAATAAAAATAATCAAGGAGGTATTTTATGTCTACACCACATAATGAAGCAAATTTAGGAGATATAGCAAAAACAGTTATAACTCCAGGTGATCCACTTCGTGCAAAATATATAGCTGAAAATTTTTTAGAAAATGCAAAACTAGTTAATTCTGTTAGAGGAATGTATGCATATACAGGTATTTACAAAGGAAAAGATGTAACAGTAATGGCGTCAGGAATGGGAATGCCAAGTATGGGAATTTATTCATATGAATTATACAAATTTTATGGAGTAGAAAATATAATAAGAATTGGCTCATGTGGAGCCTATAAACAAGAATTAAAACTATTTGACATTATATTATCTGAAAATGTATTTTCTGAAAGCAATTTTGCTCTAACTTTAAATAATGAAGATTGCCACATAGTTTCAAGTGACAAAAATTTGAATAACATTATTACTAGAACCGCAAAAGAAACCAATATTTCTCTTACGATTGGAAATACAGTTTGCACTGATTGTTTTGATGTTTACATGACAGATGTAAATAAATTTTTGGCAAGAGTTCCAGAAAATTTTAATCCAATATCTGCTGAAATGGAAGCTTTTTCTCTTTTCTATGTTGCAAAAATTTTAAACAAAAAGGCTGCTTGCTTAATGAGTGTTGTTGATTCAAAATATATTAAAGATATTGCTACACCTGAAGAACGTCAAACAGGTCTTAATAATATGATAAAACTCGCTCTTGATTCATGTTTTTATCTATAGAATAATAGTGGGCTTTGGGAACATTTTATATATTTATAACACTTTAAAGCCCACGTTATCAACTTTATACTTGTTCATAATTTAATAACTTAATACTATTTGAAATAAATTTTTTATTTTTTTGAACTTCTCCCATCAATTCTGTTGATAAATATTTTTTATTATCATCTGCAAAAACTGTAACTACTGGTTTATCCATCTTTTCCTGAAATAAAATAGATGCAATTATATTTGCCCCAGAAGATATCCCAACTCCCAAACCTAATTCTTTTGCTAATCGTTTTGACATATTTATAGCATCATCATCATTAACTAATTCAATATCATTTATTGCTTTTTTATCTATTAAATCTGGAACAAAATCATCTCCAATCCCTTCTATTTTATGGTTACTTATTATCTTTCCTTGAGATATTATTGGCATCTTGTCTGGTTCTAAGGCTACTATTTTAAGTTCTTTAAATTCTTCTCTTAATCTTTTTCCTATTCCCATTAAAGTCCCTCCTGTTCCAACTCCTGAAATAAATGCATATACTTTTTCTGGCAACTGCTTGATTATCTCTCTTCCAGTTGTTTCAAAATGTGCTAGATAGTTGTCCTGATTAGCAAATTGATTAGCCCAAAAGCCATGTATTTCCTCTGTTTTTTTCTTTGCTTCTTCAACACATTTAATAAACCCTCCTTCTTCTTTCGAGATTAAGATAATATTTGCTCCATATGATTTCATTAAATTTACCCTTTCCTTACTTACCCAATTGGGCATATAAATATATACTGGATGATTATAATATGCACCTAAAGCTGATAATGCGATTCCCGTATTTCCACTAGTAGCCTCTACTATTGGCATATTATCTTTCAGTAATTTATTTTTTTTTGCATTTTTAATTATATAATATGCTACCCTATCTTTTATACTTCCTGTTAAATTATAATATTCTAATTTAACATATATACTTCTTTTTTCGCCATTTAATTCATAATTTAATCTTATCATTGGAGTATTTCCTATAATTTTCTCTAATTTTTCCATTTAATATCCTCCTTTATACAAAAAACTATGTAAACATTATTTATAAATTGTCTACATAGCTTATACTTTTTTATTTAGTATATTATATGATTATTTTTTTATTCTGTTAACATATTATATGCCAAAAGGTGGCAACAAAGCCACCTTTTCCTAATTTCCCTTGATGATAGGATTTACAGAACGTCAAGCCTGATAATAAAATCTAGCAGGCCCTCCCCCTTGGTCTTGCATACCCTTGCCGTGTAATCAGGAATTTGGTTAAACGACTCAGCCAATTCCCCCATGACCTTTTTCGCAGAATCCACGTCCATAATTTCTTTTAAGACCTTGAAATCGTTTGAAGAGGTCGAATAAGTTGCATTCACTATTTCGAAACAGCCCGTCAACTCACTCCTTTGTAACTCAAACCTGAGTTCGATCTCACTCTTGAAGCTAGTATCTATCGAAGAGACCAGCTCCTTGTTCATTCGGTGCAAGACCCAGAAGAATATATCTTCAGTCGTCTTTTCACACACATTCCTCTCTTGGCCCTTGGAATACGCTAAATCAGCGCACCGCTCCGCAAGAGCATCAGCTGCTTTTAGCTGTGCAAGTGAGAGTTTCAACATTTCAGCCACCCTTTCTTCTTCTCTCAAGTTTTTAATGCGAACTATATTGCAAACTAAAGAGCAAGAGAAAATTTTTCTCCTACTATTTAGTAGAAAAAAAGTAACGACATGGCATATTTGCCACATCGAAGTTATTATACAACATTTTGCTTGAAAAGTCAATGATTTTCAAGCTTTATCGAAATGAAATATAATTTCGAAATTACATTTAACTTTTCAATTGACCGAAATATAATTTCCAATATACTTTCATCTAAAAAAAACATATTTTAATTTTACAATTGACCTGAAGCATAATTTATAACCTTTTAAAACCAGAAAAAGCAGATTTTTTAATCTGCTTTTTCTGGTTTCTCTCATAAGAAAGTTGTCTATAAGAGTTCAAGTCTCACCTTGAGTCCTTCAAGGTTTTCGCCTTTTTGCATATAAGTCCATGCTTTGTAATTGGGTAACTGGTTGAAAGTATCTTTCAACCTTTCCCTAACTCTTTTGAGCTCAGAAAGGTTCAATATTCCTTTCAGTACCACGAAGTTGCTGCTTCCGGCATAGGTTGCATCCATCAACTTGAATGAAAATTCAGTGACTTCAAACTCGAACTTCATCTCTATCTCGTCCATGTGATTTTTTCCCATATCTGAGACAAAGATGGCTCTTTCATTCATCTGGTGTAAAATCCAGAAGAACAGGTTTTGGGCGACTTTCTCGATCTTGTTTTTCTCTTCTGTAGCAGTGTAGTTGATTTCCATACACCGCTCCACGAGCGCATCGGCAGCCTTTAGCTGCGCAAGTGATGCTTTCAACATTTTCAACACCCTTTCTTCTTCTCTCAAGTTTTTAATGCGAACTATATTGCAAACTAAAGAGCAAGAGAAAATTTATCTCCTACTATTTAGTAGAAAAAAAGTAACGACATGGCATATTTGCCACATCGAATCTATTATACAATATTTTTCTTGAAAAGTCAATGATTTTCAAGCTTTATTCTGACTAAAGAAAAAAACTGAATATATTATTATTGCAAAGGCTGAGCATGTTTACGAAGACCATGGCATGGTTCAGCCATGGAATAATAATATATTCAGTTTTTTATTGAGTGAACAATGCTCATCTTTTGATTACATTTTTTCAGGCATTTGCATTCCTAATAACTCAGCTCCGTTTTTTAACACCTGACCTACAGCATAAGTCAAAAACACACGTGCATTTTGCAAAGATTTATCATCAAGTATGATTTTATTTTCATTATAAAAATTACTATAAGTTTTAGCCAAATCAATCAAATATCTTGATAATATAGATGGCTCATTTTTATCAGTAACTTGTAACAAAATATCTTCAAAACCATAGATAAGTTTAAATAATCTAATTGAATATTCATCTTGCAATAATTTAGGATCTACATCTAATATATTTGGTACTCCTCCTGCTTTTTCAATAACACTTTTGGTACGAACATAAGTATATTGAACATATGGACCAGTTTCTCCTTGAAAATTTAACATTGTATCCCAATCAAATATTTCATCTTTAACTCTACTATTAAATAAATCATTAAATATTACTGCACCTACTCCAACTTTTTTGGCAACATCTTCTTTATTTTGCAAATCAGGATTTTTCTGTTCAATAATTGCTTTTGCTCTTGATATTGCTTCATCTAATAAATCATTTAATTTCACGCTTGTACCTTCTCGAGTTGACATTTTGCCTGTTGGCAATAATACCATTCCAAAAGAAATATGTTCTAAGCCATTAGTGTATTTTTCATCTAATCCTAATAATTTAGCTACTTCAAAAACTTGTTTAAAATGAAGAACTTGTTCATAAGAAGTTACATATAAAGCTTTATCAAAATCATAATTTCTAGCTCTATACATAATTGCTGCTAAGTCTCTAGTTGCATAAGTTGTAGAACCATTTGATTTTTCTATAATACAAGGTGTATTTATTCCTTTATCTTCTAAATCTATAATTCTAGCCCCTTGAGATTCTGTCAACTTTCCTGATTTTTCTAAAATCTCTATTACTTCAGGCATTTTATCTGAATAAAAAGCCTCTCCATTCCAAGAATCAAATTTACTGCCTAATATATCATATACTTTTTGAAATTCTTTTAAACTTAAATCTTTAAACTTATTCCATAATTCTAAACAATATGGATCTCCATCTTCTAATTTCTTGAAATTATTTCTACAATTTTCTAGAATTTGTTCATCTTCTTTACAAGCTTGATTTATTCGTATATATATTTTATTTAATTCATCAATAGGGTTTGAATCTATATCATATTCATCTCCCCATAATTTATATCCTTCTATTAATTTTCCAAATTGAGTTCCATAATCACCTAAATGGTTTATTCCAGTAACATTATATCCTAAATATTTATATATATTATATAATGCTGCACCTATTACTGTTGAACGCAAATGACCTATATGAAATTGTTTAGCAATATTAGGTGCAGAATAATCTATAACTATATTTTTGCCATTTCCTATTTTAGAACTTCCATATTGTTGTTGACTTGAAATTTCTGAAATAACTTCTTTTGCTAATAATTCTTTATTCACAAAAAAGTTTACATATCCACCAACTGTTTCAACTTTTATAATTTGATTTTTATCTAAATCTATTTTTCCTTTAATTTCTTCTGCAATCATCTGTGGCGATTTTTTTAATGTTTTTGCTAATCTGAAACATGGATAAGCATAATCACCATTATCTGCTCCTTTTGGCTTTTCTATTGACATTTTTATTTCATTTACATCTAATTGTAGTACATTTGATATTGCATTTGCAATTATTTCTTTAAAATCTATCATATATCTATTCCTTCTGACTATTATATTTTTATATTGTTTGAATTTCCATTCCATCTTTAGTATCTTTAATACTATAACCTTTTTGAGAAATTAAATCTCTTAATCTGTCAGATTCAGCCCAATTTTTTTCTGCTCTTGCAATTTTACGTTTTTCGACTAAATCTAAAATTTCTTGTGGTATATTTTCTTCTTTTTTAACTTCATCAATTTTTATTCCTAAAACAGTATCAAATTTTTCTAGTAATCTAGCTATTTGTACTGATTTTTCAGGATATTTTACAGCTTCCCAAACTACACTCATAGCAAGAGGCATATTTAGGTCATCATTAATTGCTTGATGAAATCTATTTTCCATATCATTAATAATTTCATCAGCTATTTCTGCTGTACCTCTTAAATGTTTTTGATATCCTTCCCTTAATCTTGCTAAAGATATAGAAGTTGATTCTATTCCTTGCCATGTAAAATTTAGTTTTCCTCTATAATGGCAAGAAAAATTAAATAATCTATAAACTAATGGATCATATCCTCTGTTAATTATATCTTTAACTAGATACACATTTCCTAGGCTTTTTGACATTTTTCCACCATCAATAAGTAGATATTCTCCATGTAACCAATAATGTGCTGGTATTTTTCCACAAGCTCCTTTACTTTGAGCGATTTCATTTTCATGATGTGTTGGAATTAAATCAATTCCGCCTGTATGTATATCAAATTCTTCTCCCAAATATTTTGTACTCATTGCTGAACATTCAATATGCCACCCTGGATAACTTGGTCCCCAAGGACTATCCCATTTCATTAAATGATTTTCAGGAGCTTTTATCCATATTGCAAAATCATATGGATTTTTCTTTTCAGGGTCTACATCAACTCTAGCTCCTGATTTTTGTTCATCTAATTTTATTCCTGACAATATTCCATATTCATCTAATTTTGATACATCAAAATAAATTGCTGTAGAAGTTTCATATGCAAAACCTCTTTCCATAATTTTCTCAACCATTTCAAGCATTTCTTTTATATGGTCTGTGGCTTTACAAACTATTTCCGGTTTTTCTATATTCAAATTTTTTAAATCTTCGAAAAACAATTTTGTATAATGTTCTGCTATTTCTATTGGACTTTTATTTTCTTCTCTTGCAGATTTAAGCATTTTATCTTCACCTTCATCTGCATCTGAAACCAAATGTCCAACATCTGTAATATTCATTACATGTTTTAATTCATATCCATTATATCTTAAAACTCTTCTTAATGTATCTTGAAATAAATTTGTTCTCATATTTCCTATTGTTGCATCTTTATATACTGTTGGTCCACATGAATACATTTTTACTTTATTTTCCTCTATAGGTTTAAATATTTCTTTTCTTTTTGTTAATGTATTATAAAAATATATATCCATTCTGCCTCCTATTCATTGTCACCTGTTTCATTTCCTCCAGGTGGTTCTTCTCCGGACGTTCCATCGCCCGGATTATTTCCATCTTCTGAACCTGTTCCGTCTTCTGAACCTGTTCCATCTCCTGAACCAGTTCCATCTCCTGAATCTGTTCCGTCTTCTGAACCTGTTCCATCTCCTGAACCTGTTCCGTCTCCTGAATCTGTTCCATCTCCTGGATTTTCGGTTTCTTCTGGAGGTGTTATTTCTTCTGGCTCTTTATGAATTGTACAATATTCTGTTGGTGCAGGAGTGTCTGCAACATTCATTGCAGGAGTATCCCATAAGCCCAATCTTTCTTTTTCTACTATATATTTATTTGATCTTACTTCTTTGCTAGTTTCTGGACAATATTCATTTGGTAATTTTCCAGAATCTTTACATACAACATATTGCCCTTCATGTGCATCACAAGTTTCAGGTAAATGACCTTTTATAAATATTTCTTCATATTTATCTGTACATTTGTCTGTTGCAAGTCTTCCACTTTTAGCACATACAGTTGCTGTAACTATATTAGCAGTTCTTTCAAATGATGAATTTTCTAGACCTTTATGAATTTGTGTCATAACTGAATCAAAAATTTGACCAGCTGGATTTCCACTAAAATTAACATCTTCTTGTTGATCAAATCCAAACCATACTGCTGCTGCATAATAATTTGTAAATCCACATAACCATCTATCATAATCATCATTTGTTGTTCCTGTTTTTGCTGCAACATCCATTCCTGGAATTGCACAATATGTTGCTGTTCCTGCAACTCCTCTAGAACCTTTTACTACTGATGTTAATAAATCTTTTACTACATATGCTGTATCTTCTGAACATACTCTTTCTGTTTTTTGGTTTGGTTCTAATACAACTTTCCCATCAGAATCTTCAACTTTTGAATAAAATGTTGGTTCAATATATGTACCATCATTTGCTATTGAAGCATATGCTCCAGCCATTTCTAATGTGCTTACACCATATGTTAAACCACCTATAGCTGTTGATAATCCTGAATCTTTCTTATCATCTAAAGTTGTTATTCCCATTTTCTTTAGATATTCTAAACATTTTTCATTTCCTAATTCAGCCATAACCTTTATAAAAGGTATATTTTGAGATGTTGTTACTGCACTTCTAATAGATCTTAGACCTTTATATCCATTATAATTCTTAGGATCATATTCAGCTGGTGTACCTTTATTAAAAATAGTATATGTATCTGAATATACTGTTGCTGGTGTTATAATTCCCTCTTCAATTCCTGGTACTATATCTGCTACTGGTTTAAAAGCTGATCCAACACTTCTAAGAGATTTAGCTCTATTCAAACCTCTTGATGTTGTTTTTTCTCCTAATTGCCCTATACATCCAACAACATATCCTGTAGATGGCTCAATTACAACCATTGCAGCTTCCGGATAAACTGCTGATCCATCTGGATTTTTATGTAGTTTAGATTTTTGCACTCTATATTTTTTATTTTTTGCTTCCTCTTCCATTACAGATTGTATTGATGATACTTGTGTTGAATATATTTTTAATCCACTTGTTTGCAAATATGTTTCTGCAGCACCTTTTGAAATTTGTTTTTCTTCCATTATTTGTTCTATTAATTGATCTATTAAAGCATCTGTATGTGCAGAATATACATTACCTCTAACTCCATTTTCAAATTTGAAACCTGCATCTACTTCTGCCACTGCTGCATCATATTCCTCTTGTGTTATATAATTTAATTTTTTCATCTGTGATAATACTGTTTTGGTTCTTTTTGATATTCTTTCTGTTACATCATTATCTGAATATGGATTATATCTATTTGGTGAATGGTTTATTCCTGCCAAAAAAGCACATTGTGCTATACTTAGGTCTTTTGCACTTTTATTAAAATAATATTCTGCACCAATTTCTACACCATGTTTTTCACTTCCTCCAGCACCTACATATATCAAGTTCAAATATAATTCAAGTATTTGATCTTTTGACATTTGACTTTCAATCTGATATGCTTTTACCCATTCCTTCATTTTTCTAATAACACCAGCTATTCCTGTTGCATCATCTTCTTTTGTTACATTTTTAACTACTTGTTGTGTTATTGTACTACCACCACCTGCTGTTGATTTACCTCCATTTGTTATAAAAGAAAGAATAGCCTTACCTGTTCTTTTTATATCAACACCATGATGTTTTTCAAATCTTTCATCTTCTATTGATATATATGCTTTTGGCAAATATGGTGACATTTCTTCTAATGTAATTATCTTTCTGCTTTCATCCCCATTCAATTCTGCCAAAACATTACCTTCTGAATCATAAATTACTGAATTTTCCTTTAATATAAGGTCAGACATATCAATTGTAAAATCATCTTTCCATAATCCAAATATTAATCCAACTACAACTCCAGCTCCTATTACAAATAATATTATTAGTGATATTAATATTATTTTTAAAGCCAATGCTAATTTAGGATGTTTATATTTAAACTTCATCTTTGTGTCTTTTTTCTTTGCAACTGCATTTTTATTTTCGCCTTTTCTTGATCTTTTAGTATTTTTTACTTCATTTGACTTAGAATGTGTTTTTTTATTAGATTTCCTTTTTTTCTTTTCCACTTTATATCATTCCTTCCTTTTGGCTAAAAATGAACATTTTCAAAATCATTTACAACATTATAATACAATTTCTAAAAAAAGAAAAGTATTTTAATAAAATCTTTATATTTTAAAGGCAAAAAGGGAAAAAAGAGAACCGGCACCAAATTAACAAAATGCCCAAAACCAGCTAGCCAAGCGATCCAAGGCGAAAAAGGCAAAAAGAGAACCGGCACCAAATTAACAAAAACGAGGACAACACCTAATTATCTTAGTACGAATATTGTAAAAAGTATCTTTCATATATAATTTTGCCTCTAGCAGATCTTTAGCTTTAAAAGATTTCATATTTTCTCTCCAAATAATTTCTTCTCTCCCAACATCTATTTCATAATCATTAATATTAATTCCATTAAATCTCTTATCTTTAATTTTAATATCTCCCTCTAAATTGATGATTATAGCTTCTTCATTTATTTTATATTTATTAAGTAATTCTTGATTAAAATCCATATTTAAAATTATTTGAGGTTTTAACAAGCTTTTTTTCTGGTTATTAGAAACAATTATTAAAATCCCCTCTTTTTCATAGATTTCTTTTTCCAATTTTCTTAATTTTTCAGTATGATTTGTTACTACTGTAACTCTTCTAAATTGTTTTACCAATGATTTTATTGTTTCAAGTGTTATATCTGTTATCTCATTTGTTGTTACTGCAATTTCAGTTTGTTCTGTTTGTATATTCTTTTTTTGAACCACAAAATTTAAAATTTCTGGAATTAAATATTTAATTAGCCACCTACCATCAAAAATTCGTATATTACAAGAATTAATTGCATTTATTAATTCTTTATTTTCATGCAGTTCCTTGCTTAAAACTACATTTGATGTTTCTAATTTTATAAGCTTATTCACTAATTTTTTAATATTTTTTTCTTTATCTAAATTCATATAAATTTTGCAATCATCTTGCACTATTTTTATTTTTTTCAATAAGCACTTGGGCTTATCCATTTTCTCTATATATAATGTTTTTATAATAATCACCTCAAATGAAATATATGCTAAAAAAGAAAAAAAAGAACTCAAAATTTATTTGAGTCCTTCTTTTATTACTGTCCAAATATTGCTTGTCTCCATATCTTTTCTCCAGCATGATGTTCCACCTAAATTATATTTATTAACAAGTGCTACTTTTTCTTTAATTGATGCAGCATCTTCTATCCACATTTTTATTGTATCTCTTCCAGACTTGTATTCGATATAATATTGTTTTAACTCATCATCCCATTGTTTTTCAACATTATTTGGTATTTTAATATTCATCATAGAAACAACACCTCTTGATTTTATTGTTCCATCTTGACCAATTGTCCATTGTCTTGTATATAAAGGCATTCCTAAAATTATCTTTTCTGTATCTACTACATCATATTCAATAATTTTCTTTAAACTTGTTTCTACCCAATTAAGTCCAGCAGTTGTACCAGGTTTTGTGCTTGATGTTCCATATTGGTCATATGCCATAAATACTAAATAATCTGCTACATCTCCAAGTACATTTCTGTCATAACATAAAGACCAGTTTGGATCTCCATCTGGGGCTGTAACATCAACTGATACAACCATTCCCATTTCATGCATTCTTGGCATAAGTTCTATCATAAATCTTGAAAATTTATCTTTATCTGCTTCATACATATTTTCAAAATCAATATTTATTCCATCAATTTCATAATGTGCACATTTTTCTACTATGTTTTGAATTAATTCTTGTCTTTTTTCATAACTATTTAATATATTTGATGTAATTTTTATTCCTGCTTCAGCATTTGAAATCATTGGCCATACTTTATATCCATTTGAATGTGCCCATTCTATATATGCTACACCTGCATCTCCTACATTTTCTTTTAATGTTCCATCATCTTCATCTAAGTAGAAAAATGATGGAGATACTGCATTTACACCATCTATTACTTGACCTGTTCTATCTGGTGCTTTTACCCATTGAGAAAAATAATCCCAAAACATATTTACTCTTCCTGTAATTTGCTTTTCTGGCACTATTTCTTCTCTTACAGTTGTAATATTATCTAATTTACTTGATTTTAAATAACCTATTTGACCTTTTTCATTCCTTACTTTTGCCCATCCTTTATCATCTTGTGATATTACAATAACTTTTTCTCCTTTTTGAAGTTTAGCAACTGTTTTAGAGAAAATCTCTTTTTTCCATTTTATTGATGTTTTTGATTTTGCTTCTGCTGTTATTAATTCTCTATCTAATGTATCTATTGTTATAATTTTTGTTTCTTCTATATTTTTTATTTCTGCATTATATACTTCTGTCATTTCAGAAATAGGAATATATATAACATCTCCTTCATTTTTCGCACAAGCATTTGTTTTCTTTACAGCTCCATTTAATGTCATCTTATTTGCTTCAAACCCAATACTTGCAATCTTATCTTCATATGTTGTAACTACTTCATTTATATCTTCTTCTACATGTATATATTTGTCAAAAAAATTCTTCATGTCATCTAGAGAAACATAAATTATACCATTTTCGATTTTAATATCATTTTTTAATCTTTGTGTTACATTATTATTATTTATTACTAAATTTATAGTATCATCATTTTTTTCTCTTATAAAATTTTCGGCTTTTATTAATACAAATACAGCTATAATTAGTACTAATAATATTATTCCTACTCTTTTTATTATATTAGTTTTCGAATTTTCTTTTACATTTTCTTTTATATTTTTTTCTTTCATTTGTTTTCTCCTTATTTTTTTATTTATTATATTATACTCGACAAAAAATAGCAAGATTTTTCCTTGCTATTTTTTATATTTTAAGAATTTATTTTTTACATTTTTCTAAATACTCCAGCAACTTTTCCAAGAATCTTGCAATCTGGTACTATTATTGGATCCATTGTATGATTTTCAGGTTGTAACCTTATATGATCTTTTTCTTTATAAAATGTTTTAACTGTAGCTTCTTCTCCTATTAATGCAACTACAATTTCTCCATTTCTTGCATCATTTTGTTTTTTTACTAATATATAGTCTCCATCTAATATTCCTGCTTCAATCATACTTTCTCCACTTACAGTTAGCATAAAACTTTCACTGTTTCCAACAAAATCTACTGGTATTGGAAATGTATCTGTAATATTTTCTACAGCAAGTACAGGTTGTCCAGCTGTTATTTTTCCAATTATTGGTACATCAACTAATTCTTTTTGTGTATAGAAATTTTTATCAGATTTTGATGACATGCCTTTGTTTAAACCATTTACAACTTTTAAAGTTCTTCCTTTTTTACCTTCTTTTTTTATAAGTCCTTGTTTTTCTAATTTTGACAAATATGCATGTACTGTTGCTGTTGAACTTAAACCAATTGCTTTTCCAATTTCTCTTACAGATGGTGGATATCCTTTTTCCATAACTTGTTCTTCTATAAATTGTAATATTGCTTTTTCTTTTCTACTTGTTTCTGCTCTAGTCCCCATTCAAATCACTTCTCCTTTTTACTATTCATATAATATCATAAACAAAAAAAAATGTCAAACAAATTTTTGACATTTTTAAAAAAACTTTTATAAATATTATTTATTTTTTTATTTTTTTAATTTCATATTTAATTATCCCTGCAGGAGCCTTTACTTCAACAATTTGACCTTTTTTAGCTCCTAAAAGTGCTTTCCCTATTGGAGATTCATTTGAAATTTTGTTTTCAGCTAAATTAACTTCTGTTGAACCTACGATAGTATATTCAACTTCTTCGTCAAATTCAACATCATATAAAGTTACTGTATTTCCAATTTGAACTGTTTTTGTATCAATTTCACTTTCATCTATAATTTTTGCATATCTTATTTTATTTTCTAATTCTGCTATTTTAGCTTCATTTTCAGCTTGTGCATTTTTTGCTTCATCATATTCTGAATTTTCTGATAAATCTCCAAATCCTAAAGCTACTTTTATTCTTTCTGCAATTTCTGCTCTTTGTTCAGTTCTTAAAAATTCTAATTCTTTTTCTATTTTTTCATATCCTTCTTGTGTTAATATTACTTCTTTTTCTTCCATTTATATCATTCCTTTCTGAAATCATAAATATTAGCACTTAAGATAATACTTCACTTTCTTTATTTTGTCAAGCATTTTTTAATCTTTTAATAAATCTTTTCCATTTTTCATATAATCTATTCCAGAAAAAATTGTTGCAAACACAGATATTAGTAATAATATAGTAGCAACTAAATTAATTGCAAAATCTACACTTGTTAGTCCACCTCTAAAGCAATCCCAAAAAGCATTTTTGTCAAATATAATTAATATAATAGCTATCATTTGTGTTACAGTTTTCAATTTTCCCCATATTGAAGCAGCAATTACTTTTCCACCTTTTTCAACTGCAACAAGTCTATATCCTGAAACAATAAACTCTCTTGCAAGAACAATAACAGGTATCCATGCAGGTATTTTTCCTAATTCTACCAATAAAACCATTGTAGCTAAAACTAAAATCTTATCTGCTAATGGATCTAAAAACTTTCCAAAAGTTGTAACTTGATTTCTTGAACGTGCAATATAGCCATCCATTTTATCTGTGATTGATGCAACTATAAATATTAATTCCATCCAAAAATATGTAAGTTCCATTCCCATAAAATCTCCTTGTAGGCCTAAATATGGGATTATTACAATTATTGGAACTAACAATATTCTAAATAATGTTAATTTATTTGCTAAATTTAGTTTCATATTAGTACTCCTTATAAAATTCTTATTTTAATAATTCAATTGCTTTTTGAAGTTGTGTGTCTTCTTCTTCTGTAACTAATAATGGATTTTCTACTGTATCTGGCAATTCTACTGTTTCATGAGGTTCTATTCCAACTCCATTAATTTTTGTTTTATTTGGAGTATAATATTCTTCTATAGTAATTTTTAACCCACTACCATTTCTTAAAGCCAAAAATTGTTGAATTACTCCTTTTCCATATGTTTTTTTACCAACAATAGTAGCTTCTCCTAAATCTTTTAATGCTCCAGCTAATATTTCTGAAGAACTTGCAGAATTTTCATTTACAAGTACAACAATTGGCATATCAATCATTACATCTTGTTCTGCATATTCTATTTTTTCTTCTTCTTCTTTATTTACAGTTATTAATAACTTTTCACCTTTTGGAACTATATAATCAGCAATTTCTAAAGCTTCTTCTACAATTCCTCCACCATTATTTCTTAAATCTATTATTAATGATTTTATGCCTTTACCTTGAAGTTCTTGGAATTTATTTTTAAAACTCTCAGCAGTCCCTTCATCAAAACTTGAAATTTGAATATATCCAATATTATTTTCTAATTCCTCTGAAATTATAGGATTTGTTGTTATTTTTTTTCTAATTATTTCAAAATGTAACTTCTCTGCTCCTCTTAAAATTTCAAGTTCTACAGTAGAACCTTCTTCACCTTTTATAACATTTGAAGCTAATGTCATATCATCACCAGAATATTCTACTCCATTAACACTTAATATAATATCTCCTGGAAGTATTCCTGCTTCTTCTGCAGGACTAAATCTTATTGGTGCTAATACTTCAATCACATTTTTCTCCGTGTTTTTTACCATATATATTCCAATTCCAACATAATTCCCCATTAAACTTTCAGTATATTCTTCCATATCTTCTTTTGGAATATATTCTGTGTATGGATCACCTAATGATGCTACATAGCCCATTATAGCTGTATCAATAGCTTTTTGCTTATCTATATCATATAAATAATACTCATCTAATATTTTTTGAATATTTTCAAGTGATTTTAAATTATTCTTATTATCAGAACTTAACAGTGAAGAAATTTTTCCTTCTTCACTGTTTAAATCATATTTATCAGTAACATATACTGTTGTTAAAATAAATGTTAAAAATGCTGTTAGTAGCACTAACATAATTGTTTTATAAATTCTATGCTTTCTTGAATATTCGTTTTCTTCTTCCATTTGCTTTTGCAGCTTTAATGCTGCCCCTCCTTTTTATTATGGTAAATATGGTGCTGGATTTACCCTTGCTCCATTTATTCTTACTTCAAAATGTAAATGAGCTCCACCTTTTGGATTACTTGAAGATGGTCTTGGCTGTACATTTCCTGTATTTCCTACAGACATTATTTGTTGCCCTTGTTTTACTTTATCTCCTGATTTTACTAGTCTTGAACCTGGCTTTCCATGTGCATATAAAGTCATTGTTCCATCATGATGGTTTATAATTATATATTCCCCATAACTACTATATGACCCTATATAATTTCCATTTAAATCATAATTTTTTATTGATCCAGTTCTAGCAGTTGAAGTTATTACTGTACCATCTTTTACAGCAAGTACTGGTTCTCCGTAATGTCCACCAAAATCTGCCCCTCCATGATTTGTATATCCATAAAATCCACAAGTTATATTTCTACTCGTTGTTCCCGGAATTGGTGATATATAACCTGATTTGCTAGGTGTTGACGCTATATTATTATTAGAATTTGAATTTTTAGCTTCTTCCTCAGCAATTCTTCTTAATTCTGCTTCTATCTCTCTTTTCTCTTGTTCAAATATTTCCAATTCTCTTTGAGCTTCTTTTTCATCTTCATTTAATTTTGCAACTTGAGTTTCTTTTTCAGCTTTTAATGATTTTAATTCATTTGCTTTTGATTCTTTTTCTGCAAGTGATTTATCTAATTCACTTTTATTTGTTTCTAATTCCGCTTTTTCTGCCTCAATTTGCGCTTTTTGCTCTTTTGTTACACGTATTAATTCTTTATCATATTCAATTAATTCTGAAGCAGCATAATATTTAGCCAAAAAATCAGTAATACTTGATGCTGTTAACAATACATCTAAATATGTTGTTTCTCCACTTTCATAAATTGCAATTAATCTTGCATCCATCAATTCTACTTGTTTATTATATTCTTCTTCTTTTTGTTGTATGTCTTTTTCTTTTGAATTAATCTGTTCTTGCAATTCATCTACATTTTCTTGTAATTTATCAATTTCAACTTGTGCTGCTGAGATTTTTTCTATTAATTCTTCTACAGACTTCATAGCTACTGATTTGTTTTTTTCAATTTCTTCTTGTTCTTTTCTTAAATCATCAATTTGATCATCAATTTCTGATTGCTCATTTTGTAAATCAGTTTTATTAGCTGCATATACTAATATGTTTTGTGCCATTAATACCATAATTACTATGATTCCTAGTACATTTTTTAATATTTTTCTCATGTTACTTTTCTTCCTCCTCTACCTTTTGATTTTCATCAAATTCTAGTAAATATTCCATTGGATCTACTGTATGGCCATTTATTCTTATCTCAAAATGTGCATGTGGTCCTGTAGAATAACCTGTTGACCCTACTTTTAATATTTCTGTACCTGTACTTACAACCTGTCCAACTTGTGCAATGATTTCACTTCCATGTGCATAAAGTGTTTGCACACCTCCTCCATGATCTATTATTACCATATTGCCATATGCAGGGTTAAATGTTGCTTTTGATACAATTCCATTTGCTGCTGCCACAAAACTTGCTCCAATTGGTGCACTTATATCTGTTCCTGTATGTAATTTATATGCTCCGGTTATTGGATGTACTCTCATTCCATATTGTGAAGTTATTGTATTATATCCTGGAACAGGCCATATCATTGCACCACCTATATAATCTTCACTTATACTATTTAATGCTAATAGTTTTATTTCAGCTTCTATTTCTGCTACTTGAAAATTATATTCATCAATTTTTGCTTGTAATTCTTTTTCTTCTTCTGACAATTGACTTATATAATACTCTCTTTTTGTTTTTGCATTAGCTAGTACTTGCTTTTTCTTTTGTTCGGTTTGTTTACTTGCTACTATTTGTGACTTTTTTTCTTGTAAAATCAGTTTTACTGTTTCAATTTCTTTTCTTTGGTCATTTACTTTTTGTAACAATTCTGCATCATATTCAGCTAATTCTTTCATTGCATAATATGTTGATAAAAAATCTGTTACACTTTTTGATTCTAATAAAACTTGTATAAACTGCAATTTTGGAGTTTCATACATTTTTATTAATCTTGTATCTAGCAATTTTTGAATTTCATCATATTCTTTTTGTATTTTATCTAATTTAGCTTCATTTTCTGTTATTTGTTTTGTTAATTCACCAATATCTGCATTTAGTAGACTTAAATCATTTTCTGATTCCGCTATTTGATTATCTAATTCTTGCAATTCTTGCATACCTGCAGATATTTCTTCTTGCACAGCTCTTAATTGATTATTAGTTTCATTAAGCTGTTGTGCAAGGTCATTTGACTGTTCTTGTAGTCCTGTAATGTCTTCTGCATAAACACAAATACATAGACTACTTATTATTGCTAAAATTGATAATATAACTATATATTTGCGCATGTTTCTTCCTTTTTACTTTCTTTATAAAATTTAGATTTTTATATGGATTTATCTATAAACCATTAAATTATTATTAAACTTCAAGATATTTTCTCATAGAAATTCCACTCCCTAAAACTCCTATACCAATTCCTAGTCCTAAATATACTGTTAAAATTAGGCTAAACATATCTTTAAATTCTAGTAAATTCCAATTTGCCATTTCTAAAAAGGCTACTCCAGACATCTTATTTGCAATAATTGTATATGCAATACCTATTAATGCAACAGATAATAAACCTGCAATTACTCCAATAATTATACCTTCAACTAAAAATGGCCATCTAATAAAACTATTTGTAGCACCTACATATTTCATTATTGAAATTTCTTTTCTTCTTGCATGTACTGTTAATTTAATTGTATTTGCTATTATTGATACAGAAATAATTATAAGAAGAACTAATATTCCTCCTGTTACTATTCTTACTCCATTTGCTAAACTTATAATTTGTGCCATTACTTGATTACTTGATACAATTTTCTTAACATTTTCAATTTCCATAATATTTTCTTGAACTTGTTCATTCATTTTTAAATCTGTTAATGTTACATCATATGCTACAGAAAAAATATTTCTTTCTTCATATCCCTCCATTGCCTCATCTCCGAGCATATCTTTCATATAGTCTAGTGCATCTTCTTTTGATACAAATTCAGCATTTCTGACACCATCAATTGATAATATTTCATTTCCTATTCTTTCTATTTCTGCTTCATCTACTGTATTTTCTAATATTACTCTTATCTCTTGTGCATCAGAAACGTTTTTTACAAATGCATTTATATTTTCTCCTATTATAAAAAACAAACCAAATACTAACATTGTTGCACACATTATCATTAATGATGATATTGTTGATTTTTTGTTTTTAAATAAGTTTCTTATTCCTTCCCCTATTAAATAATTTATTACATTAAATCTCACAATCATACCCACCTTTTTTATCATCTTTTACTATTACGCCTTTATTTATATGTATTACTCTTTTCTTCATTTGATCAACTATGTCTTTAGCATGTGTAGCAACAACTACAGTTGTTCCTCTCATATTTATTTCATTCAATAAATTCATTATATCCCATGCTGTATCTGGATCCAAATTTCCTGTAGGCTCATCTGCAATTATCATTGATGGATTATTTACTAATGCTCTTGCTAATGCAACTCTTTGTTGCTCTCCTCCAGACAATTCATTTGGGTACATTTTTGCTTTACCACTAAGTCCTACAAGTGATAATACCATAGGAACTTGTCTACGTATATGTTTTGGAGTTGCTTTTACTATATACATTGCAAATGCAACATTATCATAAACTGTTTTGTCTGGTAATAATCTAAAGTCTTGGAATACTACTCCCATACTTCTACGCAAAAATGGTACTCTATTTTGTTTCAAAAATGTTGTATCTTTTCCATTTACTATTATATTTCCTGATGATGGCTCTTCTTCTTTTAATATTAATTTTATAAGTGTTGATTTTCCACTTCCTGAAGAACCTACTAAAAATGCAAATTCTCCTTTTTCTATCTTAAAACTAGCATTTTTTACAGCTATTGTTCCTGTTCCATATTTTTTACTTACATTCTTAAATTCTATCATTTTATTTACCTTTTCCTCATTATTTTTCATTCTCTTTAATAATACCAATAATATTCTTTTTTTGCAATAGTTATATATAAAAAAAATAATAGAAAAATGTCCCTTTTTCTATTTTTCTACTATTTTTCTCCTTTTTTCTCTATTTTTCTTTTTTACTATAATTTTAGCTATACAGCTCTATCTAGTTCAAATTTCTAGTTAATGAAATCCTCTATAATTTTTAATATTTTCCCTGTATTTTGCACATATTTCTTGGGTTCAAAATTATCTATTTGTTTTAAAGCTTGTGGCAATTCCTCAACACCATTTAAGCCAATTATATAACCCATATCTCCAAAAGACTTAATAATATCTAATTGATGGTCATTTACATGTTCTTTATAAGCTTTCAATCTAGGTACAGCAATAACTTTTTTCCCTTTTGTTATAGCAGTAATAATAGACCCAACTCCACCATGAGTTATTACAAAACTAGAATCATCTATTAATTTAAGAATATCTTCTTGAGGCAATTGATCATAAATAGTCATATCTTTTGACTCAAACTTAGTATAACCTTTTTGTACTACAACATCTTCTGTAATATTTCCATTATCTATATTTTTTTGAACCTCTTCCAATAATCTATGAAAACCATTATTTTGAGTTCCAAGCATCACCAATATCATTAATATATAGCACCCCCATAAACTGCTTTTGGATATAATTTAAGCATTTCTTCCCATTGCACAACAAATAAATCTGCTATTGGATATATTAATCTTCCTGTTGCAGTTTTTTTATTTCTATTTGCAAAAGTTTCTATATATATAATTTTACTTCCAAATAACTTGCCTAAATAACACATAGGTCCTGCTGTATGTGTGCCTGTAGTAACTATAAATTCAGGTCTAATTTTAAAATAAAAATATATTGTTTTTATACATAAATAAAAATATATAAAAATATATCTAAATAATTTTTTTCTTGTGCCATATGGCAAATAATCTATTTTTTCTCCATATTTTTCTTTTAAATTTTTTGTTGTGTCATCTTTTTCTGTTATTATATGATAATCATATTTTTCAAATAAAGGACTTAATTGTTGCAATTCATTAAAATGTCCTCCTGTACTTGATATAAACAATACTTTTTTCATATTTAATCTCTTTCCTTTCTTAAGGCGCAACACAGCCAAAATTGTTTATTTTCAGTATTTTTCTTATTAACAATAGAAATCGAGATTACTCCCGATTTCTGCCTTATGCTCTTGGATGAGCTTTTTTATAAATATTTTTTAATGTTTCATCTTGAAATTGCATATATATTTGTGTTGATAAAATGTCTGAATGTCCTAACATTGTTTGAATTGATTTTAAATCTGCTCCATTTTGTAATAAATGTGTTGCAAATGAATGTCTTAAAACATGAGGTGTTATATCTTTTTCAATATGTGCTTGTTCTTTATAATATTTTATAATTTTCCAAAATCCTTGTCTTGTTAGTCTTTGACCATTTACATTTACAAATAATGCTTTTTCATTTTCATCTTTAATCATTGTATTTCTTGCATTTAACATATAATCTTTTAATGCTTTTAATGATAAAGTTCCAATAGGAACTGTTCTTTCTTTTTTACCATTTCTACATGTTGCATATCCAGTTTCTAAATTTATATCTTCTACATTTAAAGAAATTATTTCTGTTACTCTCATACCTGTTGCATATGCAAATTCTAGCATAGCTTTATCTCTAGTACCTTTTAAATCAACATTTTTAGGTTGTTCTAATAATAATTCTATTTCACTTGATGTTAATACACTTGGTACTCTTTTTTCTATTTTAGGTGATTGAATTCCTTCTGTTGGATCTTTTTCCATCTCTTTATTCTTTGTTTCATATTGATAAAAAGATCTAATTGATGCTAATCCTCTTGAAATTGTTGATGTTTTCTTTCCTTCTTCTTTCATATATTCAATGTACTCTTTTATATTTTCATCTGTTAATTCACTATAGTTTTTTCCATTTTCTTCTATGTATTTTTCAAATTGTTTTAAATCCCTTTTATATGATTGAAGGGTATTAGCTGATACCTTTTTCTCATTCTCTAAAAATTCAAAAAATAAGTTTAATTGTTTTTCCATTTTTTCCCCCACCTATAATATTTTGTTATTATTTTATATCAAATTTTACATAACCGATATACTCTTATGTTATATCAAATTTTATATAAAAAGTAAATAGCTTTTATGCATTTTTTAAAAATATTTTATTAGATTCATAACTAATCTATAAGATATTTCAATTTTAATTACAGATGATATAATTAATGCCATCATAATTCCTATTGATACTAAACTATGTTTTGCAATTGATAATTTTATATTTTCTTTTCTTCTATCTTTTACAATAGACCTATATAGTTTTATACTACTTACACCTAAAATCATAATTGCTGGTATAAATATTATATTTTGTAAAAATATAGTTATAAGTATAAATATTAATCCTTTTATTCTTCCAAGTGCAAAAACACATGCTGCAATAGTATAACCTAAACAGAAACCTCTAAACAATATTACGCCAAAAACAATTGGAATTCCTATAATAGTAGTTCCAGCAAACCAAAGAAGAAATACTAATCCTATATTATTTTTTACATCTTTTTGTAATTCTTCCAAATAATTTCCTTCTTTAATAGATTTTGCTTCATCTACATATGTACTAATATAATTTTTTATTTCAGTTTTATCATCTATCTGATTTATAAATAAAACTCCCAAAAAAATTCCAACTGTAAAAATAATAATAACAATAAAATAAGATTTGGCATTATTTATTATATCATTTTTTATAGCTGTAAAAATTTCACTTTTTCTCTTTTGCATAGACATCTCCTTAATTCAATAATCATTTTTAAAAACATTTTATACATAATGTCTATGCAATAAAGATTTTTTTAGAACCATATAAAGTAAAACTATGAAGCTGTTACTTTTCCATAATTTCCTCCGCCGCCAGATTCAACTTTCATATTCCCATCACGTGCATTAACAATATTTCTAGCCACTTTTTCTCCAACTGCAGCTTCTATATCATCTTCTGATAATTTATGTAAAATATTCATTTCTGTTTCAAAAGTATCCAATAATTTTTGTATTGTTTTACTTCCTACTCCTGGAATAAAACTTAATGGAATTTGATAAATATATGGTGGCCTATTTTCTGGGCTTTGAGTATTTTCTTTATCTTTAATAAGTTCAATTCTATCAAAAACTCCGAAAGTAACTTTATCACTTCCACATTTAGGACAAATCTGCACAGGCTCTTTTGTTTCTATTGTACTATCACAATTATCACAATAAGTTCTATGATATTTCCCAAGTTTTGGATCAACTCCATAATTTGCAACAATTTTTCTTCCATCCTCATTTTTTAGAGCTTTTACAACTTCTTTAAAACTAATATCCTCAACTTGCATTTTATTATATTCTCTTGCAATTTTAGGAAGAGAATGAGCATCTGAATTTGTTACAAAAGTTTTATTTTCCAATTCAGAAATCATATCAGCCAAAAATGTATCTGAACTTAAACCTAATTCAACAGCAAATATTTTATCATATTTTTCTTTAAAAATATCTTTTAATCTGTCTGTACAATTTCCATAATAACTTTTGAATGGTGTAAAAATATGTGCAGGAATCAATATTCCATTATATTTTTCTACAATATCAATTAATTCATATCCAGATACATTTGATCTTTGAGTACTTAATGTTATATTTTTTATATGTGTACTCATCTCTCTTGAAAATTCTTTTATATCTTTTAAATGTGGAAAAAAGCATATATTATGTGCACTTCCACATTTTCCATCTCTACTTTTTTCTGAAGTTTCAACTTCACTGCCAAGTAATATACAAACTTTGTCTTTATATATTATTCCTCCATCTTCTAATTCATATGCATCTCCTGTTTTTAGGAAGTTTTCTATATCTTCTATTACATAAGGTGATGCACAATCTATAATTCCTACAATATTTATTCCTTTTCTATCTGCACATTCTTTTGCAATATTTGCAAAATTCAAACTTTTTGCTGCTGTTATTTTTATAGGCTTTCCATTTTCACTTCTTCCTATATGAACATGTAGGTCTGCAAATACTTCATACATCTTTTTCTTTTTCCTTTCTTGTTAATTTGGTGCCGGTTCTCTTTTTTTCTTTTTGGCTCTGTCCCGCTTGGCTAGCCGTTTTCGGCCATTTTGTCAATTTGGTGCCGGTTCTCCTTTTGCCATTTTTAATATTTTTTGCTCTATCTCACTACTAAACATAGCTCTATTGTCTCTTCTAACAAGATTATTTTCAGAACCATCTAATTCAGAAATTTTTTCATCTATTATTGGAGCATATTCTGTTGCTATTGATTTAACAAAATCTGGCAGAGTTTTTGTTTCTCTCATTAATTTCTGCAATTTTGCAAAAACAGTAGTGTTTACTGCTCCAGGTACTTCTATTTTTTCCATAGTTTCTACAAAATTTCTGAAAGATTCTAAATATCTATTATATTCTGATTTTAAGTTCCTATGCTCAATTAGCACAAGAGCTTCATCTGAAGCAAATCCGACTCTTTCTGGTCTATCTATTAACATTCCACCAAATTGGTCAGCAAGCTCAAGTATGTCACTTTCTCCTTCACGCTGCTTTATTTCACTATATCTATTTACTCCCTCACATATTTTACAAAATCTTTGACTAAAACCAAGTTTTGCCAAATGTTCTGCTCCTTCTTTGGCATATGTTTTTAATTTGCCTATTTTTTGAGCATCATCAACTTTTTTGCAATTACATAAAAGTGATGCTGTTAATACCAGATTATTATCCATTTTTACTTTAGTATATTTTAGAAACATTCTTGCTATTTCAGTTTTAAATATTGTTGATTTATCAAAATTGATTCCTAGCTTTGGAGCTAAAAAATAAATAATTTCAATTTTTGAGATTAAATCATCTTCATTTAAAATAAATTCTGCAAATTCTTCCATCTTATCACATTCCTTTCAATTTCAAAGATGAACAATTTTAATTTTGGAACAGCCCTCATTTAGAAATATTTATTCTGAAAGAAAATGTTTGCTCCCAAATTTGTATTGAGAATATCCATTTTCTTTCAATTATTTCAACAAGTTCTTGTCAAGCTAAAGGACTGTCCAAAATTTTATAAATTAGGCAAAAAATTTATTAAATTGTTCTTCATTGATTTTTTCTTTAGTCATAAGCTCTGCTGCAATTGCATGAAGTGTATCAATATGTTGTTTTAAAATTTCTTGAGCATCATTATAAGCAATATCAATTAATTTTTTGACCTCTTTTCCAATAGCATCTTGCATATTGTCTCCAAACATTTGATATTCTAGTTGTCCACTATTATCTTTTAGAGAAATAGGTCCTATTACATCACTCATTCCATATACTGTAATCATATCTTTTGCAATTTGTGTTGCAACTTCTATATCATTACTTGCACCTGTTGATATATCATCTAATATAAGTTTTTCTGCAGCTCTTCCTCCTAAAAGTGCAATAAGTTTTTCTTGCATTTCTGTTTTTGATATATAATATTTATCTTCATCAGATTTGTACATAGTATATCCACCAGCCATACCTCTAGGTATAATTGATACTTCTTTTACAGCGGTTTGTGTTGGTAAGAATTGGCTTACAATAGCATGTCCTGCTTCATGATATGCAGTTAATTTTTTGTCTTTTTCTGAAATTTTTCTACTTGTTTTTTCAATTCCTACTGTAACTTTTTTAACCGCTTCATCTAAATCTGAATTTGTAATTGCTTCATGCTCTTTTTTTGTTGCTATTATTGCAGCTTCATTTAAAATATTTGCAAGTTCTGCTCCTGTAAATCCTGCTGTATCTTCTGCTATACCTGCTAATGTTACATCTTCTGCTAATTTTTTATCTTTAGCATGTATTTTTAAAATAGCTTCTCTTCCTGTTAAATCTGGTACAGGTATTGTAACTTGTCTATCAAATCTTCCAGGTCTTAAAAGTGCTTTATCTAGCATCTCTGGTCTATTGGTTGCAGCTAGTACAATAATTGTTTCTTCAGATGAAAAACCGTCCATCTCAACTAATAATTGGTTTAATGTTTGATTATTTTCTGTTTCAGCACCACTATTACTTGATCTTCTTGCACCTATTGCATCTATTTCATCTATAAAAACTATACATGGTGATAATCTTCTAGCTTTATCAAATAATTTTCTTACTCTTGATGCTCCAAGTCCAGCAAACATTTCAATAAATTCTGATCCACTCATAGATATAAATGGCACATCAGCTTCTCCTGCAATTGCTTTTGCAATTAAAGTTTTTCCTGTTCCTGGTTTACCATATAGTAAAACTCCTTTTGGAATTTTTGCTCCCATTTCTGTGAATTTTTTTGGTCTTTTCAAAAATTCTACAATTTCTTTAAGTTCTTCTTTTTCTTCATCTAAGCCTGCAATATCATCAAAAGTAATTTTTGATTTTCTTTCTGTATCATCATATACTTCACCTTTATCTCCAAGTCCTTGCATTTTAAATATCATTATAAATAATGCTACCATTATAATTGTTGGCAAAATTGATATTAAATATGATGGTAATACTGCAAACATACTTTGTGGTTTTTGAATTAAATTTATTGCATTACCCTCTAAAGTTTTTTGTTGTACTAATTCCATAAACACTTGTGTGCTTGGTATAATTGCTGTTTTCTCTTTTTCAACATCTTTTAATTTTACTTTTAAAGTAGTACTTCCTACTGTCATCTCTATTTTTTCTACATTTCCATCATTAACTTGTTTTACTAGTTCTGTATAAGATAAAGTATTTTCTTCAGAATTTTTTTCTCTTTGGCTTTTATACAAAAAATAAATTGTAAGCACTAATAAAGCAATTATCAATAATGTTAATATTATATTAATCAAAGTTTTCCATATCTTTTTTGGTTTGTCTTTTTCTTTATCCATTTTAAATTTTCATTCCTTTCTATGCACCTGAACCTTCTGGTTCTTCCCCTTGATCTTCTTTCTTCTTTTCATCTTTTTCCTTTTTTTCTTTTTTCTTTTGGTCTTCTTTATTTTTCTTTTGATTTTCTTCTTGCATCTCAATTTCTTCTCTTACTTTTTCTTGTTCTTTTTTTATTTCTTCAACTTCTTGCATCTTTTTAATTAAATCATCTTTTATAATAAAGATTATTGCAGCCATATAAATATATGCAATCGTTATATAAGCTACTTGGAAATAGTTTATAGTAAAATCTATAAAGTAATTTATTACAATATAAATTATATTTAAAATTATTGATAAAGTTAGTGCATAAGCTGACAAACTATATATTTTTTCAAATTTAATTTTTATTCTAGCTATTTTTGTTGTTACCCATCCTAATATTGCAATTATAAGACAATAATATAATGTAATTATAGTATTTGTAATCATAGCATATACTAGTGTTGATACTGAATATCTTGTATAAAATGAAATCATATTTTCACTTTTTAAATATTCTACTAATTTAGCTTTATCAAATGTTTGTACATCTTCTGGCGTATATCCTGCAATAAATTCCTTATATGTATATGCTTGTCTTGCTGTTGAATCATTTTCTGATTTTGAAGATAAAACTATTTTATCATTAAATAAAAACATTGTTGTTCCATTTTTTTGATTTTCTTTTTCAAAATTCTCTTTCTCTTCATCAGTTTCCAAGATTGGGTTAATTATAATTCTATCTATAGCAATATATTTAACATCTTCTATAAATAATGGTTCATCTATTTCCATTGTTAATTTTTCATTTTCATACACAAAATTTGGAATACTTTGATCTATATAATTTGCCAATTGTTGTATAACATCTTTCATTTCTAATGTTAAACCAATCATTATAGTTAATGCAACTATTAATGATAATATAATCAAATATTTTAATGCTCTTTGAATTCCCTCTGCAGCCATTTCTGGATATTTTTCAAATTTTGTAATTGAATACCATATCTTTTTGAAAAAATTATTTTTTACTATTGTTTCTTCTCTTTTCATCTTAACTTCCTTACATAAATTATATTTAGGTTTTATCGCTTAACCTATAAACTACTAATTATAATCTCTTATTATTTCACTATCTACAAACATTGGGCTTACATCAAGATGTACTTCATCATTTAATTTTACATCTTTTCCAGTTATATCAACACTAATATGATACATTCCTAATCTACCTAAAACTTTGCATTTTTGATCATTTATTTTTACATAAATTTCTTTAGTTTTAAAAAAATCTTTTACATCTCTAACAATATATCTTAATTTATCTATTGTTCTAAACATATCTCTATCAACTTTTACATTAAACCCATCAGCATAACCACATGGCACTATAGCTATTTTAGTTTCTCTTTTTGTTGTATATGAATTCGAATATCCTATATTATATCCAGATGGTATAATTTTTATTTCTGCAACATTAGATGTTAAATATCCAACTTTTTGAAATCCCCAAGTATTTGAAATTGACAGTCTTCCAAGTAATGCTGAACCAATTCTTACTGCATCTAAATGCATTTCTGGAAAACGCAAAAATGCTGAAGAATTACAAATATGCAAAATTTCTGGTCTAATATCATTTTTTTTCAAAATTTCTATACATTTCATAAATCTATCAAACTGATCTTTAGATTCTTTTCCGTCTCCAAAAAAAGCTATTGATAAATGTGTAAATGCTCCTTCTATTTTTATGTGTTTCCAATTTTTAATATATTCCACATCTTCTTCAAATTTATTATATATAAAACCATATCTTCCAAAACCTGTATCTATTTTTAAATGTGCTCTTATTTTTTTATTCATATTTTGTGCTATTTCTTCTACTAAATTTCCTGCTTCTTTTGAGCCAATTGTTAAAATTATATCATTTTCAATTAAATTCTCAACATCACTTCTTATCGCTGTAGAAGACATCATCAAAATATCTTGTTTTATTCCATTTTTTCTTAACTTAATTGCTTCTTCTACAGTTGCCACTGCAAAAAAGTCTATTCCATTATCTACTAAGAATTTTGCATATTCTACTAAATCTAGCCCATATCCATTTCCTTTTATTACTGCAATAATTTTAGCTTTTTTTTCATCTTTATTTATTATTTCTTTAATTATTTTCAGATTATGTTTTAATTTTTTGGTTTCTACAACTAATGCTTTCATATTACTCCTTACAAACTTATTTTTTATTTTTTAATTTAGCTTTTAATCCCCTTAAATTTCTGAATGTTTTTTCTGAAAATTTATATATTGAATATGTTAATGGTTTAAATGGTATATAAATTTCTCCTATAAACTCTGTAAATGTTGCTCCAAAACCTTTTTTAAATCTGTATAATCCATATTGTGGATGATTTTCATCAACTACTCCAGACACTCCTCTAAAATCATATATATCATCTTTTCTTGCTATTGCCATTTTAATCATTTCCCATTGCAATAAATAATTTGGCATCAAATTTCTATGTTCATTACTACTTGCACCATATAAATACCAAGTTTTATTTCCATAAAAAATTGGTATTACACCTGAAATTGGCTTGTCCTCATAATATGCCATTAATAATTTCATATGTTCTGGAGCCAATTCATCATACATTTTTTCAAAATATGATAATGATCTTATAATAAAACCATCTCTTGCACCTGTTTCAACCATTATTTTATGAAAATCTTTTAAATCTTCTCTTGTCCCCTCTTTAACTACTACTCCTTTTTTAGTGGCTAATCTCACATTATATCTAGTTTTTGAATGAAATCCTGCAAAAATCTCATCTTCAGTCTTTCCCTTTATATCTAATCTAAAAACATATCTTGGCTGTATTTCTTCTCTAAAGTTTTTCGCATCATCTTTTATTTTATACCCTAAATTTTTTACTATTTCTCTGAATTCTTCATCACTGCTTTCAATATCTGGCTCTGCCTTATAAACTATCGCCTTATATTTTTTAGCTAACTCTTTTATTCCTTCTGTTAGTTGCCTTAAAACCTTTTCATCATGTATATCACAAATTGGACCTCTTGAAGAATACATTATATTTCCAAATATAGGAATTTTTCTTATTAATACATTTACTGCTCCTACGATTTTCCCGTTACTATCTTCTGCTAGTATTGTTTCACTTTTCCAACTCGTTTTTACTTTCGCCCATTCTGGTGACTGCTGAAAATTACATCTTTCGTGATTACTTAAAAAATCTTTATATTCTTGCTCACTTTTTTCATCTGTTACAAATCTCATTTTGCTAACCTCACATTTCTATATCGTTTTTATTATTTACATTTTGCCTTTATTTTACACTAAATATATAATTTTTACAATAGTTTTTTTGAAAAATGGCAATTTGGTGCCAGGTGTTAATTTGGTGCCGGTTCTCTTTTTTCCCTTGGCGGGCAATTTGGTGCCGGTTCTCTTTTT
>CALXQP010000029.1 GCA_944390695.1 uncultured Clostridia bacterium | reverse complement strand
TTAAGTGGTAGCCTGAGGAAAAAATGCGGTTGGCAAACCGTTCAGAAGGGCTTAAGCCCAGAAGTGCCAGTACAAAAGCCTTCTAGGCTAAGAGCAAACCACCTGTTTTACAGGTGGTCATGATTTTATGTATTTTCAAATTTTGTACATCGATATAAAAAATAAAAATATAAGTTAGATTTATAATATCTATTTGATTTATAATGAAAAAAATGGTATAAATGAAATAAAGAATAGAAAATGTGTATTATGAGTTTTATCGTAATTTAAGGAGAGAATGGTACGAGTAAAGATACTATGCAATAATAATTAATATTATTATATATAAAATATGAGGGAGGTAATATTATGGAAATTGAAAGAAAATTTGCAGTAGTAAAGATTCCAAACAACTTGGAAAGATATGAAAGAGAGGAAATTGAACAAGGTTATTTATGCATTAAGCCTACAGTAAGGATACGAAAGTCAAACAATGAATATACATTGAATTACAAATGGAAACAAGAAGGTATGGAAGAAAAAGTAGCAATTCAAAATATAGAATATACTATGCCTTTAACGAAGGAAAATTATCAAATATTATTGAATAAAATAGAAAACAATTTAATAAAAAAGGATAGATATAAAATTCCTATAAATGATGGATTAATAGTAGAACTAGATGTCTTCCATGGTAATCTTGAAGGATTAGTATTTGCGGAAGTTGAATTTCCAAGTTTAGAAATTGCAGAAAACTTTAATAAACCAGAATGGTTAGGAAAAGATTTATGTTTTGACAAAAGATTTGATAACACATTATTATCAAAGGTAGAAAAATATTCATATGAATATGATCCAAACAAATAATATGGAATGGGGGAAATTAATATATGGAAAAAAGCAATTAAAGAATTTATTGAGAGAAAAGATGAACGAAAAAATAGTGCAAATTAAGGTTTTATTATATATTTTTCTTCATGTTTTTATTTAATTTATTAAGGATACCAATTGAAATTAGCAATGAAGATTTTAGTTATGTGATTTCAAATATTATGGAACCTAATTATTTAGGCCCTATCCTTGTAATATATTTCAGGATTTGGCCTGAGTGAAAGCGGCTTAATTTTTGAGATTACTTTCTCTTTTTTTACGTATTGAGTAGTATAGAGCTAAAAGATTGATTAAGTGCTAGGGTTGGAGAAAAGGGAAAAAGGACCTGCCCCAAAAAAGGACAGGTCCTAAATGTTACATTTGTTGATTTCCAGGTATAAAGTAATCAACAACACCATAAATTAAAGCTCCAATGATTGCAGCCATCCATGAAATTGAATATCCAGCCACAAAAAATTGAGTAAAATATAATACAATAGCTGCAAGAGCGAAACCTACAAAACCTTTACCAAATGGACTTGCATGTAATCCTGTAAACTTGATAATTAAGTAATCCATTATAGTTAAAACAACTGCTGCAAGAGCTAATGACCATATATTATTTATAGTAAAATTAGGTGTAAAAAATGCTGTAATTGCTAAAACTATTGCTGCTGTAATTAGTCTACCAACAATTTGCCAAACGGTAGAAGTACCTGTAGTACTATTACTTTGAGAATTTGACATATCAAAAACCTCCTTATTAGTTTTTATCATTAATTTTTTTCAAGGTTATATCAATATTATTAACAACAAAAAATTAATTATACAAAAATCGTATAATTAACAAAAAAATGTGAAAAATAAATTTGTATGAATACATAAATTTGGAGGGAATATGTTAATTACATTTTTTAGAGCAATTGTATTATATATACTTGTATTAATAGTAATGAGATTAATGGGAAAACGAGAAATTGGGCAATTACAGCCATTTGAACTTGCAATATCAATAATGATAGCAGATTTAGCAGCAGTACCTATGGCTGAAACAGGAGTGCCAATAACAAATGGAATAATGCCAATATTAGGTTTATTAGTGATGCATTTATTAATTTCTATTTTAAATATGAAAAGTACAAGAGCAAGAGAGATAATATGTGGAAAGCCATCAATACTAATCTTTAGAGGAAAAATAGATCAAAAAGTTCTTAAAAAAGAAAGGTTTACTGTAAATGAACTTGAAGAAAGATTAAGAGATAATAATATTTTTAATATAGGAGATGTAGAATATGCAATTTTAGAGACAAGTGGACAAGTAACAGTAATTCCAAAACCAAATAAAAGAGCAGCTACACCAGAAGATTTCAATTTAGAACCAAAATATGAGGGAATTCCATATGATTTAGTAGTAGATGGTAAAGTAATGTATGAAAATTTAAAGAAAATAGGAAAAAATTATATTTGGCTGCAAAAACAAACTGAAAAATTTGGTATAAAACCAGAAGAAGCATTAATAGTAACTATTGATGGTGAAAGTAAATTTTTTTGTCAGCCATTAGAAAAGGAGAATAGTAAAAATGTTTAAAGAAATGATTATTTGTGTTATAATTTTTTTGTCAATTATATCTATAGATATTTTTACTCAAAATTTTACCCAAAATACTGTCGATGAAATTACAAATATTTTTGTGAGCCTTAAAGATGTTATAAAAGTACAAAACGTACAGGAAATTAATTCTAAAATAGATGAACTTAACAGTCTTTGGAATTTAAAACATGATAGACTTGCTTATTATATAGAACATGACGAATTGGAAAAAGTTGATGTTGCTATTACTAGAATGAAGAGTTATATACAAACTAATAGTTATTCAGAAGCTACTGCAGAGCTTGAAGACGGAAAATTTGTACTTGAACACATACAAGAAAAAAATGCATTTAATTTAAAAAATATTTTCTAAGAACAAATAAGAAAAAAATTCAATTTATTAAAAGCATAAGTATTTATATGTCAGAATTACTTAAGTTTCGGGTTTTTTCAAAATACCGAAACTTAAATTAATGTTTATCTTGATTTTCTAAAAAGTATATAGTATAATACGTTTTAGATGTATTTATATATATTCTGCTTTCATAGCTCAATAGGTAGAGTGCAGCCTTGGTAAGGCTGAGGTCACGGGTTCAATTCCCGTTGGAAGCTCCAACGACGTTTCTGTTCGAACTCATAGAACAGATTGATGAAAAATCATTCAGAAATGTACTGACCCCAAAAAATTGGACACTTTTGACTAGGTACTAGGCGGCTTGGGAATGAACTCTGTATTGTACAGGGCTCATTCCTTTTAATTTGCCCTTTATCCTTTTATTATTATAATAATCTATATATTCTATTATATCTTTTTCTAGTTCTTCTATTGTTTTATATTCTTTCATATAAAATAATTCTGATTTTAGTAATCCAAAGAAATTTTCTGCTAAAGAGTTATCTAAACAATTTCCTTTTCTGGACATACTTTGTCGAATTCCTTTTTCACTTAATAAGTGTTGATACTGTTTCATTTGATATTGCCAGCCTTGATCTGAATGTAATATTAAATTTGTATTATCTGGTATCTTATTAAAGGCTTTTTCTAACATATCAACTACTTGTGCAAATACTGGATGTCTTGATAGATTAAAGCTAATTACTTCTCCATTAAATAAATCTACTATTGGTGACAGATAAAGTTTTTCATTATGTACTTTAAATTCTGTTACATCTGTAACCCATTTTTGATTTGGTTTTTCAGCTTCAAACTCTCTGTTTAGTAAATTATTACAAATTTTTCCTACTTCACCTTTATATGATTTATATTTTTGTGATCTTATGAAACATTGTAATCCCAATTCTTTCATGAGTTTTGAAACTGTCTTATGATTAATATTAAAGCCTCTATTATGAAGTTCCATAGTCATTCTTCTATATCCATATCTTCCTTTATTTTCGTGATAAATGGCTGTAATTTCTTCTTTTACTTCTTTATATTTATCTGGTTCTTTCATTCTATTTAATTGATAGTAAAATGTACTTCTTGTTACT
>CALXQP010000028.1 GCA_944390695.1 uncultured Clostridia bacterium | reverse complement strand
TTTCGCGTCTGGGGTGGCAAATTGGTGCCGGTTCTCTTTTTCGCGTTTGGGGTGGTAATTTGGTGCCGGTTCTCTTTGTTACATTTTGTTCTTATTCCGCTTGGCTAGCCAGACTAGAGCAAAATGTAAAAAAGAGAACCGGCACCAAATTACCACCCCAAACGCGAAAAAGAGAACCGGCACCAATTTGCCACCCCAGACGCGAAAAAGAGAACCGGCACTAAATTGCGAAAATTTAATCAAAAGCCTTGATTTTTATGCTAAGATAGTGTAAAATGGAATAAGTGTTAAAATTATGTAAAGAATTTGAAAGGAGAATAAAACATGGCAGGAGTATATATGGCAGGAGATTTTAGAAATGGCACAACATTTGAAATGGATGGAGGAGTTTTTAGAGTAGTAGAATTCCAACATGTAAAACCAGGAAAAGGAGCAGCATTTGTTAGAACAAAATTAAAAAATGTAATAACTGGAGCAGTTTTAGAAAAAACATTTAACCCATCTGATAAATATCCAGGAGCTGAAATAGAGAAAAAAGCAATGCAATATTTATATAATGATGGTGATTTGTATTATTTTATGGATAATGAAACATATGACCAAATGCCTTTAAATAAAGATGATCTTGGAGATTGTTTAAAATATTTGAAAGAAAATATGGAAGTAACAATACTTTCATTTAAAGGAAAGGTTTTTGCAGTTGAACCACCAATATTTGTAGAATTAGAGGTAGTTTATACAGAACCAGGATTTGCAGGAAACACAACAACAACATCAGGAAAACCAGCAAAATTAGAAACAGGATTAGAATTACAAGTTCCTATGTTTATAAATATCGGTGACATATTAAGAATTGATACACGTACATGTGAATATATGGAAAGAGTATAAAATTTTTAGGACAGATCTTTTTTGGGACAATTTCGCTCAATAAAGACCTGTCCTAATTTAAAATAAAAAGAAATCTAAATTGGAAATTGTTCGCAGTTTAGAAATGGAAATGCCCATAAATTAGGAAAGTAAGAAAGGAGGAAAATTAAAATGACAGAAAAAGAAATGATGGAAAAAATAGAAAAATTGGAAAAAAGAGTTGAAGAACTTGAAAAAGAAGTATCTTATATAAAAGAAGATATATATGAATTTGCAGATGATGAAGAAGAATGTAATGGTCATTGCTCACACTGTGAAGGTTGTGGAGAATAGATTATAAAAATTAGAAAGGAAGATGTATTATGGAAAAAGCAAAAGTGTATTTTACAAAAGAAATTAAACCAGAAAGTGTTGTAAAAATGTATGAAGTTTTAGGAATAAATTTACCAGGAAAAGTAGCTGTAAAGTTACATTCTGGAGAACAAGGAAATCAAAATTATATAAGACCAGAATTTGTAAAAGCAATTGTAGAAAAAGTAAATGGAACAGTTGTTGAATGTAATACAGCTTATGAAGGAGAAAGAAATACAACAGAAAAACATAAAAAATTAATTGAAAACCATGGATGGACAAAATATTTTGATGTTGATATTATGGATGCAGAAGGACCAGATATGGAAATAGAAATTCCAAATGGAAAAATGATTAAAAAGAATTTTGTTGGAAAAAACATAAAAAATTATGATTCAATGTTAGTATTATCACATTTTAAAGGACATCCAATGGGAGGATATGGAGGAGCATTAAAACAATTGTCAATAGGTGTTGCATCATCTTATGGAAAAGCATATATACATGGTGCAGGTAATACAGAAAATTTCTGGAATACAGAGCAAAATAAATTTTTAGAGTCAATGGCTGATAGTGCTTCTACAATTCATAATATGTTTAAAAATAAAATAGCATATATAAATGTAATGTGCAACTTATCAGTTGATTGTGATTGTTGTGCAAAAGCAGAAGATCCATGTATGAAAGATATTGGAATTTTAGCAAGTTTGGATCCAATAGCAATAGACCAAGCATGTATAGATTTAATATATAATTCAAAAGATCCAGGAAGAGATCATTTTGTAGCAAGAGTTGAAAGACAAAATGGAATTCATACAATTGAAGCTGCTGCAGAACTTGGATTTGGCACAAGAGAATATGAGTTGATAAATATTTAGTTAAGAGAGTGATAAAATGGATAAAGAATATACTGAAAATGATATAAAATATTTAAAATTACTATCAGAAAAATTTCCTACAATTCAAGCAGTATGTACAGAAATAATAAATTTAAAAGCTATACTAAATTTACCAAAAGGAACAGAACATTTTTTAAGTGATTTACATGGTGAATATGAATCTTTTATACATATATTGAATAATGCATCAGGAGTTATAAAAACCAAAATAGACGAAGTATTCGGAAATTGTATGACAAATGAAGAAAGAAAAAAATTGGCTACATTAATCTATTATCCAAAAGAAAAGTTAAAATTAATAAAAAAACAAATAAAAGATGAAAATAAAGATTTAAATGAATTTTATAAAATTACATTATATAGACTTATAGAATTATGCCAAATAATAGCTTCTAAATATAGTAGGTCAAAAGTAAGAAAATCGATACCAAAAGAATATGAATATATAATAGATGAATTATTACATTCAGGGCAAAATATGGCAACAGATAAAGAATATTATTATGACCAAATAATAAAAACTATTATTAGTTTGGAAAGAGCAGATGGATTTATAATAGCAATTTCAGATGTAATAAAAAGACTTGCAATAGACCATTTACACATAATTGGAGATATATATGATAGAGGACCAGGTCCACATATAATATTAGATGAACTGATGAAATATCATTCAATTGATATACAATGGGGAAATCATGATATAATATGGATGGGAGCAGCAGCAGGTAGTGAAGCATGTATATTTAATGTAATAAGAATATGTTCAAGATATAATAATTTAGATATATTAGAAGATGGATATGGAATTAATATAAGAGCATTAACAGAATTTGCTGCTAACACATATAAAAATACAAAATCTGCTGTTTTTGAGCCAAAAGTTAATTCTAAAAAAGCTGATATTGAATTATTAACAAAAATTCAAAAAGCTACAGCAATAATACAATTCAAATTAGAGGGGCAATTAATAAAAAGACATCCAGAATTTGAAATGGATGATAGATTATTATTAGATAAAATTAATCATAAAAATAATGAAGTAACAATAAATGGAAAAACATACAAAATGTTAGATAAAGAATTTCCTACAATTGATATAAATAATCCATATAAATTATCAAAAGAAGAAGAAGAGATTGTAAATAAAATAAAAAATAATTTTTTAAATAGTGAAAAATTAAGAAAACATATAAATTTTTTATTTACAAAAGGAAATTTATATAAAGTTTTTAATAATAATTTATTAATACATGGCTGTATACCAATGACAGAAGATGGAGAATTTGCGAAAACAAAAATAAAAGATAAAGTAGTAAGTGGAAAAGAATATTTAGATTTAGCAGAACAAATTGCAAGACAAGGATTTTTTGAAAATGAGAATAGTGAAGAAAAATTATATGGAGAAGATTTTCTTTGGTATTTATGGTGTGGTAAAAATTCGCCAATCTTTTGTAAACATGCAATGAAAACATTTGAAAGATATTTTGTTGATGATGAAAAAGAAAAAGAAGAAATAAAAAATCCATTTTATAAATTTTCAAATGAAGAAAGTTATGCAATAAAAGTATTAAAAGAAATGCAAGTATCAGAAGATGGAGGTCATATAATATGTGGACATATACCTGTAAAATTTAAAACAGGAGAAAGTCCAATAAAAGCAAATGGAAAATTATTGATAATAGATGGAGGATTATCAAAAGCATATCAAAAAACTACAGGAATAGCAGGATATACCTTAATATATAGTTCATATGGTTTAACACTTGCTGCACATGAGCCATTTTGTTCAAGAGAACTTGCAATAATAAAAGAAACAGATTTACATTCAACAACGCAAATTGTTGAAAAAGTTACAAGAAAAAAGATTGATGATACAGATATAGGTAAAGAACTAAGAAAACAAATTGCAGATTTAGAACAATTGCTAGAGGCATATAAAAGTGGAGTAATAAAATTTTAATAAATGATCCTTATGCAGAATATGACTAAAATTTTTGGAACTTACATTAAATAACTTGAAAAACTTATGTAAATATGATATAATATCTACGAAAATTTAGTAGAAATTCCTTAGACGAATAAACAAAAAAACAACTAGTAGGAGGAATTAAAATGAAGGCAAAAGATCTAACCATTGGTGACCATGTGTCAGCTAAGAGCCCTTTAGATGGAAGTCGAAGGGAAGGTGTTGTGGTAAGTTTGGGAAACAATGAATATAACGGCATAATAATAATGCTGTACGAAGGGGGCAAGCTTATCATTCAGGAAGAATTAAAAGAATTCTGGAACTTTGAGTTGATTTAAGCCTTTAAGACCTATTTTTCTGAATTGAAAAATAGGTCTTTTGCTGTTTGTACGCTTCCGGCTTAGCCGGGGATAATTACTTTTTTAATGATTCATTCTATGGTAAAGAAAAATTGTATGTTTTCTTGTATTTGGGGCTGAAATATGGTATAAATGATATGTTAGAATTAATAGTGTTTATTTTTAACAAAGTTACAAGGAGGGAATATGTTCAAATTACATTCAGAATATAAGCCAACAGGCGACCAACCACAAGCAATAGAATATTTATCAAAAGGAATAAAAGAAGGCAAGAAATTCCAGACTTTACTTGGGGTTACAGGCTCTGGAAAAACATTTACAATGGCAAATATTATAGAAAAAGTGCAAAAGCCAACACTTGTTTTAGCACACAATAAAACATTAGCTGGGCAATTGTATTCAGAATTTAAGGAATTCTTTCCAGAAAATCATGTTGAATATTTTGTTTCTTATTATGATTACTATCAGCCAGAAAGTTATATAGCACAATCAGACACATATATAGAAAAAGATGCATCAATAAATGATGAAATAGATAAATTAAGACATTCAGCAACAGCGGCACTATTTGAGTCAAAAGATGTAATAGTAGTAGCATCAGTATCATGTATATATGGATTAGGTGACCCTATAGATTATGAAAATATGATAGTTTCACTTCGTCCTGGAATGGAAGTTGAAAGAGATAAAGTATTAAAAAAATTGGTGAATATGCAATATTCCAGAAATGAGATAGATTTCAAAAGGGGAACATTTAGGGCAAAAGGAGATATATTAGAAATTTACCCATCAGATAAAGGTGAATCTGCAATAAGAGTGGAATTCTGGGGAGATGAAATTGAAAAAATAGTAGAAATAAATCCTGTTACAGGGAAATCAATAGGAATAAGACAACATGTGATGATATTCCCAAATTCACATTATGTAACATCTAAAGAAAAGATGGAAAGAGCTATTCAGACAATAGAACAAGAAATGGAAGAAAGGGTAAAATATTTTAAAAGTCAAAATAAACTTATAGAAGCACAGCGTATAGAAGAAAGAACTAATTTTGATATAGAAATGATGAAAGAAACTGGTTTTTGCCAAGGAATTGAAAATTATTCAAGACATATAAGTGGTAGAGAAGCGGGAAGCCCACCATATACATTATTTGATTATTTTCCAGATGATTTCCTATTATTAATTGATGAATCACATGCAACAATTCCACAAGTAAGAGCGATGTATAATGGAGATAGAGCTCGTAAAGATTCACTTGTAAAATATGGTTTTAGATTGCCATCAGCATATGATAATAGACCATTGATGTTTAATGAATTTGAAGAAAGAATTAATCAAGTTATATTTGTAAGTGCTACACCAGCTGATTATGAAAAAGAGCATACAGGAGATAATATAGTTGAACAAATTATAAGACCTACAGGATTATTAGATCCAAAAATAGAAGTTAAACCTGTAACAAATCAAGTAGATGATTTAATTGAACAAATTAGAATTAGAGTAGAGAAAAAAGAAAGAGTTTTAGTTACTACATTAACTAAAAAAATGGCAGAAGATTTAACATCATATTTAAAAAGTCTAGACATAAAAGTAAATTATATGCATTCAGAAATTAAAGCTTTAGAAAGAATGGAAATAATACGTAATTTACGTTTGGGTGAATTTGATGTATTAGTTGGAATTAATCTTTTAAGAGAAGGTCTTGATATTCCAGAAGTTTCACTTGTTGCCATTTTAGATGCTGATAAAGAGGGATTCTTGCGTTCAGAGCGTTCTTTAATTCAAACAATAGGACGTGCTGCCAGAAATACAGATGGAACTGTAATTATGTATGCAGATGAACTTACAGACTCAATGGAAAAGGCAATTAGGGAAACTAATAGAAGACGTGGAATTCAAGAAGCATATAATAAAGAACATAATATTGTTCCTAAAACTATTAAAAAATCTGTAAGAGATACTATAAAAACAATTCAAGTTGAAGATATTGGGGTAGAATATAAATTAGAAAAAGAAGATGATATAAAAGATACAATAAATAAATTGACTGAAGAAATGCTTGAAGCAGCAAGTAAAATGGAATTTGAGCATGCTGCAGAATTAAGAGATAAGATAAAAGAACTAGAAAAATTAATATTATAAAAGGTGAATATTATGATAGAAAAAAATAAAAAAATTAAAATATTGAATATATTATTACAAATTCCATGCACTTTAGTAGTTAGTATTTCTGCTTTGCTTTTGCTGTTAGGAGAAAAGATAAATATATTAGCTACAGTATTAAGTATAATATTGTTATTTATAAGTGGATATTGTTTAATGATAAACAATAAAAGAACGAATATATTAGCTTTAATTTCTATTTTAATATTCACAATTTGGTATTGTATAATGGGATATTTTGATTATATGCAATGGGTTAGTACAATCATTGGTATTGCTATATTCATATATTATGGTATTATATATTTATTAAAAAGAAAAATAAGTAAGAAATAGGGAGGATTCTTAAATAGAATTCTCCTTTATAAATGTAATTTTAAAAATTTAATATTTAATATTGCGAAAAATGCAGAAATAGTGTAAAATATATCTATATGGGTACAAAAGAAATTATAAAAAAACGAAAGAAGGGAGAAAAATATGAATATTTTGCGTAAGCATAGAAAATCTAATAAAAAATTGCATATAAGAAAAATTATAGTAATCATATTTTCCCTTATAATGACAACATTTGCATGGTTTGCATATACAAAAGTATTAAATACAACATTAGATATACATATATCTGCATGGGATATGCAATATTTTATTGATGGAGAATTAAGGCAAAATCCTATAAATGTAGAAATAGGAACATTATTTCCAGCAATGGAAGAACAAACAGTAAAAGTAGATATAAAAAATAATGGTGAAACACTAGTAGATTTAGATTATCATATACAAAAATTAACTATTTTAGGAAATGAATATGAAATACTTCAAGAACTTCCAGAAGAAGGGGAAATACCACCATATTATATAATTACAACACCACCTACAGTTGAAACTGATGAAACAACAGGGGTATCAATAGTAAAAGGAAAATTAATAAATGATGTTACACAAATACCATTTACATTAGAAATAGAACATTCAGCACAAGTTGCACCAGGAGGGCAGGCATATTTAACAGTTAAGGCTAATTGGGCTGGAGATAATGATGAATTAGATTCAAAATGGGGATATGATGTTGGCAAATATTTCATGGATAATCCAGACGCAACAGCTGCAATTGCAATAACACTAAGTGTAGATTCATATCAAGTAGAACAATAGGGGAAAGTGATTTTAAATATACAATAATTATCAACCAGCATGCAGGGTGATTACTCCGAAGTTATAAAAAAGAGGATAAATTTATATCCTCTTTTTACATTGCAAAATTTATACCTCTTGCAACAATATCTTTCATATTTTCTATTAGGTCATCAATTTCCTTTGGAGTAACAATCATATTATATTCACCAACATTTAAAGCTTCTTTTACTTCTTCATATTTATCATTTTGTTGCAATTTATTTAGATATTCATTAGATTCAGCTTTTTCTTGAAGTCTATCTATAAAAATATCTATACCATCTGAAACAAGAGTTGCAAGTTCTACAACTGTAGGAATACCAATTGCGACAACAGGAATGCCTAAAGAAGATTGACTAATTTCTTGTCTTGTATTTCCAACTCCAGCACCTGGAACAATTCCTGTATCTGAAATTTGTATTGTACTACTAATTCTTTCTATACTTCTTGATGCTAAAGCATCAATTACAATTAATAGTTTTGGATTAATATTATTAACAATTCCTTTTAAAATTTCTACAGTTTCTATTCCTGTGGTTCCAAGAACTCCTGGAGAAATTGCACTTACAGGTCTTGCATTTTCATCAATATATTGTGGTAAATATTTTAAAATATGTCTTGTTACATCAATTTCATTAATAACTTTTGGACCTAAAGCATCTGGTGTAACATAAATATTGCCTAAGCCAACAATTAAAATATCACCTTTTTTTTCAGTGTGAAGTTCAATAATTTTTTTTAATTCATTTGTTAATGTTTCAGCAGTTTGTTGGATTTCTTCTTCTCCTGCTATTTTAAGATTTTTCACATCTATTGTCACATAATTTCCTATAGGCTTTCCTAGTGATTGTTCTCCATTTTGATTTGTAATTTTTACTCTTGATACTTTTATATTTTCATTTATATTTTCTTCAGCACTTTCTACACCATCTATTTGTTGTAAATTATTGATTTTTTTATAAATATCTCTTCTTTCAAGAGCTAAGTCTGTTCTAAAATTATACATAAAATCCTCCTGTTTTTGTCTTTTATTTCTAGTATTTGTAATTTATAAATTATTATACTTTTTATAACACATCTTTTTATTTTGAGTGCATATAATATTTAAGAAATTAATAGAGCAGTATTGCTCGAATGGAGGTTTTTATGTGTGGAATGATTGGATTTGTCAATTATAAAAAAGACATTTCAAATTCAAAAGATATATTAATTAATATGAAAAATGCACTTTCAAACAGTAAAAATGACAAAATGGAATTTTATATTCGGTCATTGTGTGGCAACTTCTTATAATTTGCATTTTAATATTAATTCTGATTTTATTATTTCATTTAATGGAAAATTATATAATGCAAAAGAATTGAGACAAACATTAGAAGAAAATGGATTTTTATTTGAAACTAATGATGATACAGAAATTTTATTAAAAAGTTATATTTACTATGGTAAAGATGTTGTAAAACATTTAAATGGTATTTTTGCCTTTGTAATTTGGGATACTGAAAAAGAAGAATTATTTATGGCTAGAGATCATTTTGGAGTGAAACCATTTTTTTATACAATTAAAAATGATTCATTTATATTTGGCTCTGAAATTAAGGCGATTTTGGAATATCCAGGTGTAGAAACAATATTAGATTCCCAAGGAATTTCTGAATTATTTGGAATTGGTCCAGCTCATACTCCTGGAATTACAGTATTTAAAGATATTTTTGAACTAAAACCTGCACATTTTGCTGTTTTAAATCATTCAGGGCTACATATAGAGAGATATTGGAAATTAGAAAGTAAGCAGCATGTAGACAATTTAGAACAAACATGTGATAATGTGGAAAATCTTTTAAAAGACTCTATAAATAGACAACTTGTTACAGATAAGCCTTTATGTACATTTTTATCAGGTGGGCTAGATTCTAGTATAATTACAAAATTTGCATCTGAGTATTGTAAAGAAAATAATTTGCCAATTCTTAATACTTATTCAATTGATTATGTTGATAATGATAAAAATTTTGTGAAAAGCGACTTCCAGCCTAATTCAGATAATTATTACATTAATTTGATGTTAAATAATTTAAAAACAAATCATCATCCTATTATTATAGATACACCTGAACTTGCAGATTATTTAGAAGATGCGATGATTGCACGTGATATGCCAGGCATGGCTGATATTGATTCTTCACTTTTACTATTTTGTAAATATGTAAGTCCTAATTCTACAGTTGCTCTTACAGGAGAATGTGCTGATGAAATTTTTGGTGGTTATCCTTGGTTTTTCCGCGAAGATGCTCTTAAAAGTGGAACATTTCCTTGGTCAATAGCAATTTCTGAACGTCAAACTCTTCTTAATCCAGTAATTTCTGAAAAAGTAGATTTACAAAATTATATTAATTATAGATATAATGAGAGTTTGCAACAAGTTGAAATTTTAGATTCTGATTCTCAAGAAACTGCTGAAAAACGTAAAATATCACATCTGACTTTAAATTGGTTTATGCAGACACTTCTTGATAGATCTGATAAAATGGCTATGTATAATGGAGTTGAACTTAGAGTTCCATTTTGTGATTATCGTTTGGCTGAATATGTATGGAATATTCCTTGGGAAATGAAAGCTCTTAATGGACGTGAAAAAGGATTACTTAGATATATTTCTCGTAAATTCTTACCTGCTGAAATTGTTGATAGAAAGAAAAGCCCTTATCCTAAAACACATAATCCTACTTATCTTGCTAAAGTTAAATCTATGCTTTCAGATATTATGGCTAATAAAAATGCTCCTATTAACAATTTATTAAATAGAGATTTTATTTTAGATATTTTGAATACAGATGCTAAATCATTTACTCGCCCTTGGTTTGGGCAACTTATGACTGGGCCTCAGCTTATGGCTTATCTTTGCCAAGTGAACATGTGGCTTGAGAAATACAATCCTAGAATTGAACTTTAATTATATCTGGGTATTTCCTTAAATCTGAGAAAATTTTATTTCTAAAAATACAAAAACTTTGAAGGTATTGAAATTTATCGAAAAAAGTAGTATAATAATAGGAGTTAAACATTGTATCTATTCTACTTTACTCCATGTAGAGTGGAAAATTTTTGAAAAGGCAATTGCCTAGGAGGAAAAAACATGGTCAAGATGAGTGCGAGAGAAGTCCTAATTTTTGGTAAAAGAATTAACCGGAAGGTAGGGCATGACGTAGTTACAATGGAGGATCTCATTTACAGAAGCAATCAACTGAATGAAAACTTGTGGGTTATTCAGTGCAAGGAATATTCCACTACATTGTGGGTATGGGTGCAGAATAATGAGAAAGGAGAGTTGGATGTAAAAAAAGTAAAAGAGATCCAGTAATTGCCTACAAGGGGGTTCCTGTTTTAAGGAGCCCTCTTTTTTTATATAATAGGAAAGTTATACTTTCCTATTATATAAAAAGCTACAATCGCTAGCCCTTTGAGATTTTCTCCTTATAGTCGAAAACTTAAATCGGGCAAGAACAAATTAAAGAAAAATTGAAAATTTTTCTTATTTGTTCTTTATTCATTAAGAAAACATTAATAAAAAATATATAGTAAAATAATAAATATAATGTTATAATTAGGTCATACAAAAAATATGACTTAATTTTTTATATAATAGGAAAGTAAAAATTTTCTATTATATAAAAAGCTATGATTTTATATTTTGCCAGCTAGAATTTATAAGAAAGGAATGTTATAAAAAATGCCAGAAAGAATAGAAGTAGTAAAAATGAAAGAAAATTCAAGCAATAGACAATATGTAATGGAAACAGTTAAACAAGAAGGAGCATTATTAGAATTTGCAAATGAAGAATTAAGAGATGATAAAGAAATTGCATTAGAAGCAATAAAAAATAATCCTGAAGCATTAGAATTTGTAAGTGATAGATTAAAAGCAGATAGAGATGTAGTATATGAATCAGTAAAAAATGTAGGTTGGACATATTGCTATGTAAAAGAAAATTTATTAGAAGATAAAGAATTACTAATGGCTGGATTAAAAATAACAGGTCAAATACTTTATTATGCAAGTCAACAAATGAGAGATGATAAAGAGGTGGTGATGGAAGCGGTTAAAAATAAGCCAATAATAATTAAATATGCTAGTAATAGATTAAGAGAAGACAAAGAAATAGGCTTAGAAGCAATGAAAAAAAGCAATAAATGTTATGAATTTTTAGGACCAAATTTAAAAAAAGATGAAGAAATACTTGCTCTATTATAAAATATAAAAATTATTTTGGCTAAAAGCTCTAAAAAGAAAGATTAAATAAAATTAGAGGAATTATTTTAAGATTGAAAGGAGAATATTAATGAAAATATTAAAAAAGATAAACAAAGGATTAATATTAACAATAATAGTATTAAGTGCATTAACAATATATTTAATTAGTGTAGAAAAACAAAGAGAAGAAGATAAAATTGATATAGAAAATTCATGTAAGGAATTTATAGAATTTACAAGCAAATATTTGATTTTACCAGAAGATAGGCAAAGAATTGGAGAAAATGTAGAAATTAAAGATGATGACGAATATTTAAAAGAAATGCATACAGAACTAGAAGAATTAATGATAGATAATGAAAATGCAGTAGATGTACAATATGAAGTTTTAAGATATTATTTGAGTGAAGGATATAATAGTAGCGAAACTCGAACAAAATTAGATAGAAATCTTACAAAAATATCTAGTTATGAATTTGATGGTGATCAAGTAACTATACATTTTGGAACAAGAGTAGAAGAAGAAAATAAATATATTGATACAATAACAAATAAAGAACTTTCAAAAAATGATACATTTTATACATCAGGTGATGAAATGATCCTTCAAAAAGTTGAAGGAGAATGGAAAATTGTATATATAAATATGCAAATTACTTCAGATGGCGGATATTATGTTAGAACATCAAATTTTTAATATAATAGAAAAGTGATAATTGACTATTATATTAAAAGATTAATCTTTAGAAAATAAAAACTTAAGAAAGGATGAAATAAAAATGGCAAATACAGTATTAGAATTAAAAAATGTAAGCAAAACATTTGGAAAAAGAAAAGTTATAGATGATATCAGCCTTGAAGTTAAAGAGGGCGAAATATATGGCTTTTTAGGTCCAAATGGTTCAGGAAAGACAACAACAATAAAAATGATTTTAAAACTTATAGAAAGTGACAGTGGTGAAATTAAAGTAAATGGATATGATACTAAAAAACAATTTGAAAAAGCAATGGAATGTATAGGAGCAATTGTAGAAAATCCAGATATGTATAAATATATGTCTGCAATAGATAATTTAAAATTACATGCAAGAATAAGAAATATAGGTGAAGATAGAATTCAGGAAGTAATAGAATTAGTTGGTTTAAAAGAAAGAGCAAAAGATAAAGTCGGAAAATATTCATTAGGAATGAAACAAAGATTAGGATTAGCTTTAACATTATTACATAAACCAAAAGTATTAATCTTAGATGAGCCAACAAATGGTTTAGATCCTGCAGGAATAAAACAATTAAGAGATATATTAAAAAATATATCACATAAAAGTGGAGTTGCAGTATTTGTATCATCACATATATTATCAGAAATGCAATTAATGTGTGATAGAGTTGCTGTTATAGATAATGGAAAAATAGTAAAAGTAGAAGATATTACTCATTCAGAAGAAGATATAATTGAAAAAATAGAATTAAGAGTAAATGACACACAAAAAGCAATAAATATATTAAAAGAAAAATTTGGTATTAAACCAAAATTAGAAGAAAATAATGTAGAAATTACAATTAAAACAGAGGAAATACCTAAAGTTGTAAAAGAATTGGTTATTGCAGATATTGCTATAAAAGCTGTTATACCAAAAGAACATACATTAGAAGAAATATTCTTTGATGCAACAGAGGGAGGTAAAAAAGATGAGTAAAATTTGGAAATTATTTATAGATGAAAATATAAAAACATGGAAAAAACTTTCTACAAAAATATTATTAATAGTTATTTTAATTTCATTAGTAGGTATATTAGGATTAGTAAAAATTATACAAAAAACTAATAATTCATATGAGATTAATTCAAGTGGCTATGATTGGAGACAAGAAACAGAATCACAAATAGGATATATAGAAGAATCTTTAGAAAATCCTCAAATTGATGAAGAATCTAAAAATATGATGGAACAAGAATTACAAACTTTAAAATTGAGTTTAAAATATGATATAAATCCATATGAAAATATTTGGAAAAATGAAATTATTAGAAAAATAGTTGATTTGCAATTTGAGGAAAATATTAAAGAAGCGGAAATTGCAGATTTAACTAAAAAATTAGAAGATAATGATTTTAATGGATATATTCAAATGCAAAAACAAGAATTAAAACAAGAATTAGATGATAAACTAATATCACAAGTTGAATATGATGACAAAATAATGATTTTGGAATTAAAAGAAAAATATGAAGTAGGAAAAACAGCAGATACACCTTTCTGGAAAACTGCAGCAATAACTAATATAGAAAATGCTCAAAATTCTAATAGAACAAATATGGATGAGAATAATAAGGTATTAACTGCAGAAAAAAAACAAGAAAATGAAGATTCAATAAAAATGAATATATATAGATTAGAACATAATATGCCACAAATTGAATATTCTGAAAATTATAGAACAATTTTTGAATATTTATCATCAACATTTGTAATATCTGCAATAGCAATTACAGCAATAGTAATTGCAGGTGGAATGATATCAACAGAAGTTTCAACAGGAACAATAAAATTTTGGGCTTTAACACCAAATAAGAGATGGAAGATCTTAACTGCAAAAATCTTATCATTATTATTTTATATTATAATAATTACAGTAATTGCTTCTTTAATTAGTGTAATATTAGCAAATGTATTTTTTGCTGAAACTGGAGAACCATATATTTATGTAGAAAATGGAGAAGTTCAAACTATAGGAAATACATTATATACAGTTTTAACTTATTTAGCAAAAATGATTCCTGTAATAATATTTGCATTATTTGCATTAATGCTTTCTGTTATAACTAGAAATACTGCAGTATCTGTAAGCTTTAGTGTCGCTATATATATGGGAAATTCAATTTTTATGGCAATATTAAATCGATTTATTACTAAAGATTGGATAAGATTTGTACCATTTAATAATTTGAATATTTCTGAGAAAATATTTGAAAATGCAACTAATCTAATGGCAATTAATGCAGGAAGTTTTGCAACTTCAACATCTTTAGGATTTTCTCTTGGAGTATTGGGTGTATGTGCAATTCTTATGCTAGTTACAATGTATGATAGTTTTAATAAAAGAGATATAATTTAATAAGTTTGAGCAAAAACAAAAAGGAGTCTATTATTAGACTTCTTTTTGTTACTTAATGATTGACATATTATGGCAAGAAGTGATATAATGGTAAACTAGATAAAGGAGAAAAATGGTGAAAAAAGGTATAATAATTGTAATATTAATAATAGTGATTTTGTTATTTATGTCTATTAAATTACTAACTAATAAGATGTTAGAAAAAGACAAAGTAAATTTTTATTTTTTCGCTTTAGAAGAAGCAGACTCAAGTATAATTAGTTATAAAGAAAATATTATAATGATTGATACTGGAGAGAAAAAAGATCAAGGAAAAATAGAAAAAGAATTTAAAAGAAGAAAAATAAAAAAAATTGATTATTTAATATTAACACATCCAGATAAAGACCATATAGGAAATGCAAAATATTTGATAGAAAATTATGAAGTAGGTCAAATATTTCAAACAGATTATAATAAAAATTCAGATTTACAAGAAGAATTAAATAAAATAATAGAAGAAAAAGATATAGAAAATTTAGTAATAAAAGAAGAAAAAGTTTTGCAAATAGAAGATCTAGAAATAAAAATATATCCACCTACAAATAAGTATGAAGATTCAAATAATAATTCACTAATAACATTAATAAATTTTAAAGGAAGAAAAGCATTATATACAGGAGATATAAAAGAGGAGAGAATACAAGATATTATAGAAAGTTTGCCAGAAGTAGATTTGCTAAAATATCCAGCACATGGTAGAAAAAGCGAATTATCTAAAGAATTTATAGAAAAAGTAAAACCTAAAATGGCAGTAATAACTGGAAATGAACCAGATGAGGAAATAATAAAAAAATTAGAAGAAATAGATTGTAAAATAAGATTAACAAAAGACAGGTCAGTAGAAGTATCATTTGAGTAATAGAACAATTTTATATATAAAGATTACAATTTTGAGAAAGGAGTGAAATCAAATTGAATGAAGTTGCAAGACAAGAAAAAAAGTATTTGATAGGTACAATAGAATCTTATAAATTAAAAAATTATCTTGAAAAATTTTTGATAAGTGATAAACATAATGGTACAAATGGTTATATTGTAAGATCATTGTATTTTGACACAATTTATGAAAGAGATTTTAAAGAAAAAGAAGATGGAGTAGAAATAAGAAAAAAGATTAGATTAAGAGTTTATAATCCAGATGATGATTTTGCAATATTAGAAATGAAACAAAAACAAGGAGCTTATCAATTAAAAAGGTCATTAGCGTTAAAAAGACAAGATGCTGAAAAATTATGCAAAGGAAATTATGAAATATTATTAAAATATAAAGAAGATTTTGCAAAAGAATGTTATGGAATAATGAAAATGTATTGTTATATGCCAAAAGCAATAGTTCAATATAATAGAAAAGCATTTGTTGCAAAAGAAAATAATATAAGAATAACATTTGATACAAACATAATTGCAACAGAATCGTGTTTTGATATATTTTCGAAAAATTTGAATATGTATCCTGTATTTAGTAAAGATAATACAATTTTAGAAGTTAAATATAATGGATTTTTGTTAAGTTACATAAAAAACATGTTAGATAAAGTAGCGAAATCAGAAGTATCTGTAAGTAAATATTGTTTGGCAAGAACAGTAACATTAAATTATTTGTATTTATAATTTTTAATATAATATGAAATTTTACTTTTCTATTATAATTAAAAGTTATAATTACTAGTCTAAGTTTATAAAAAAGAATATATGAATGAAAAAAGAGAGGATGAATAAAAAATGAAGGAAAATTTATTTAGTATATTAGAAAATGGAAGTCAATTAACAATAGAAGAGATGGTGATGCATATTGCAATGTCTTTAATTTTAGGTTTTGTAATATTTGTATCTTATAAATTAACACATGCAGGAACAATATATAGCAAAAAATTTAATACATCATTAGTAATATTAGCAACACTTACAGGAATGGTAATGACAGTAATAGGAAATAATGTTGCATTATCATTAGGAATGGTAGGAGCATTGTCAATAGTTAGATTTAGAACTGCAATAAAAGATTCAAGAGACACAGTATATATATTTTGGGCAATAATAGTTGGTATTTGTTGTGGCGTTGGAGACTATACTGTAGCCGCTATAGGAAGTATAGCTGTATTTGTTATAACATTAATTTTAGGCAGAGTAAAAAATGATGAAAGAATGCTTTTAATTATTAGATCAGGTAAAGTAGTTGAAAGAAATGTTGAATCAACAGTATTCAAATATTTTGATAGAAAAGCTATTTTAAAAGTAAAAAATACAACACAAGATAGTGTGGAATTTATTTATGAGCTTTCAAGTAAAACATATAATTTAGTAAATCAAAATGATAAAAATATTACAGACTTATTATATGAATTAGGAACTGTAGAATATGTAAATATTGTAGCTCAAAGTGATGAGATTAGTGGGTAAGAAATATGAAAAATAAGATAATATGTATTTTAGTTTGTGTAATATTAATGTTTACTACAGTAGTAGCAAATTCAGTAAATATAAATGAAAAAAATAGAATACATCAACATTTGGCTAATACAAAAGAAATAAAAACAGATAATGTTGATGAATTTAATACACATTTGCCAATAGTAACAATTGATACAAAAGGATTAAAGATTCCAGGAGAATCTAGAGATGGAAGCACAATAAAAACAGATGTGAAAATTTTTGATACACAAGAACAAAGAAACAATTATTTATCAGATACACCAGCATTAGAAACTATAGCTGTAACTAGAATAAGAGGTGCTTCATCAAGGCTTTTTGATAAAAAGAATTATTTGTTAAAATTTATAAATGAAGATGAAACTAAAAATAAAAAATCTGTAATGGGAATGGGGGAACATGATGAATGGGTTTTACATGGACCATTTCTAGATAAAACATTAATAAGAAATTATATGTGGTATAATATTGGAGCAGAAATTATGGGATATGCTCCGAATACAAGATTTTGCGAATTATTTATAAATAATGAATATAAAGGTTTATATGTAATGATGGATAGTATTTCAGTTGGAGAAGAAAGAATAGATATATCATTAGCAGAAGATGATGATGTAGTATCAAGTTATATTGTAAGATTAGATAGAGGAAGTACTAATCCATATAGGCAAGTAGATAATTTTACAAAATATACATTATTTATAGGTGAAAGACAAGCAATGGATATTATATATCCAAAAGTTAATGAAAACAGTTTACAGCTGAAAGAATATATAGAAAAAGATATAAGCAAATTTGAAAAAGCTTTATATTCTTTTGATTATAGGGAATATGAAAAATACATAAATGTAGATTCATTTGTAGATTATTTTATTATTAATGAATTTACACAAAATTATGATGCAATGAATCTTTCAACATATATATACAAAGATGTAAGAGGTAAATTAAGTTTATGTATGTGGGATTTTAACTCAGCGTGTGATAATTATAGAAATGATACACTTACAAATTTTGATTTCGATTTTCAAAATAATTTATGGTATTATATGTTATTAAAAGATGAAGAATTTGTGGATAAAATTGTAAATAGATATAAAGAATTAAGAAGAACATATTTAAATGAAGAATATTTAATGAATTATATTGATAGTACAATAGAATATTTAGGAGATGCTAAAGATAGAAATTTTGAAATTTGGGGATATTCTTTTTTACCAGAATATGACATGTTAGAGGGAGAAAGAAAAATAGGTTCTTATGAAGAAGCTGTTAATCAAATGAAAGATTTTATAAGAAATAGAGGAAAATGGTTAGATGAACATATAGAAGATTTACATCAATTTAGCCATAGTTCTACAAATAAAAAATATATTCACTAAAAGGGGGCGAAGTTTTAATATGAAGAAATTTTTAATAATATGTATAATAATTATTTCTTTATTTGCTATATATGAAATAATGTTTTATAGATTAGGAATATTCATAGACTTTGAACCTAATAAAGAACCTACTACATTTGCAAAAACACAAGGTAAAGAGATTTATATAAACAAAAATGGTAATTATGAAAAATTTGAAATAAAAGGTGTAGATTTAGGAGCTGGTTTGCCAGGAAAGTTTGCAACAGATTATGCAATTGATAAAGAAACATATAAAAGATGGTTTAAATTAATACAAGAAATGGGAGCAAATACGATAAGAGTATATACAATTTTAGGTGATGACTTTTATAATGCTTTTTATGAATATAATGTTGAAAATGATAATCCATTATATTTAATACATGGATTATGGGTAGATGATTATGTACAATTTTCAAGTAGAGATGCATATGATGATGAATTTTTAGGAGAAATGTTATATGATTCTAAAATATTAGTTGATGTATTACATGGAAATAGAAAGATATCTGCTAATGATAAATATGGAAATGGATCATATTTAAAAGATATTTCAAAATGGACAATTGGATATATTTTAGGTGTTGAATGGGAAGATGTAACAGTACAATATACAAATAAAATGCATCCAGATAAAAATACATATCAAGGTAAATATATGTATACAACAGAAGATGCTACACCTTTTGAGGCAATTCTTGCACAAGTTGGAGATAAAATTATTGAATATGAAACAAAAAGATATAAAACTCAAAAATTAGTGGCATTTTCGAATTGGCCAACAACAGATCCATTTGACTATTCATTAGAAGTAGAAAATTATTTTAGAAAAATAGCAAAAGTAGATGTAGAACATATAAAAACTACAGATAAAGTAATTTCTGGAACATTTGCTTCATATCATATATATCCATATTATCCTGATTATTTAAGTTATGAGGGAGACATAAATCAATATAAAGATGAAAATGGAAATATAAATACATATTTGGCATATCTAAAAAAAGTAGTAGAACATCATTCAATTCCAGTACTTATAACAGAATTTGGTGTTCCAAGTTCAAGAGGAATGGCACAAAAAGATAAAAATACAGGAAGAAATCAAGGAGGAATGTCAGAAACAGAACAAGGTGAAGCAATTATAAGTTGTTATAATCAAATAATGGAAGCAGGATGTGCAGGAGGAATTGTATTTACATGGCAAGATGAGTGGTTTAAAAGAACATGGAATACAATGAATGCAGTAGATTTGCAAAAAACTCCATTTTGGAGTGATTATCAAACAAATGAGCAATATTTCGGACTACTTTCATTTGACCCAGGAACAGAAAAAAGTGTATGTTATGTAGATGGAGATGTTTCTGAATGGAAAGAAGAAGATATTGTATCTAAAAATAAAGATATGAGTCTTTCAATGAAATATGATGAAAAATTTATATATTTTTTAGTAAATAAAGCTAATTATAATGAACAAACAAAACTTTATATACCAATAGATACAACACCTAAAACTGGAAGTAATTATTGTTCAAATTATGATTTGAAATTAGAAAAAAATGCAGATTTTATTATTGTAATAGATGGAAAAGAAAATAGTAGAGTACAAGTACAAGAAAGATATGAAATTTTAAGAGCAATGTCAAATAGACAAGTAACAGGAGAAAGTGCTTATATAAATATACCTGATAAAACAACAACAATATTTAAAAATATAAATCTTTTATTACAAACAGCAACACCTTTGGAAACAGGAGATAATACTGCAAAATCAGAAGTATATGAAACAGGGAAATTAATATATGGAAATGCAAATCCAGATGCAGCAGATTTTAATTCTCTTGCAGATTTTTGTATAAATGGAGATAATATAGAGATAAAATTACCATGGGGATTATTAAATTTTTCAAATCCATCAGAAATGAAAATACATGATGATTATTATGAAAATTATGGTGTAGAAGAAATACAAATAGATAAGATGTATGTGGGAATAGGAACAGAAGAAAATAAAGAACAAAGAATAAAAATGGATGAATTCAAATTAACTGGATGGGGCAGAAATGTAACATATCATGAAAGATTAAAAAAATCATATTATATGGTTAAAGAATTTTGGAATAAATAAAGAGGGGAAAAGATATGTTAAAATTAGAGTATCTTATTTATATATACATATCATTATGTTTTTGTATGATGATATTTAATGTTTTTTATATAATTTATAATAGAACTACAGAAAAAAGTAGTGAAAAAGAGAAAAACAAATTAACCAAAAAGATGTCAGAACAAATTAATTTAATAAAAAATAATTTTGAGGTAACAGCAAAACATAGAAGATATTTATATAATAAATTAAAAAGAATACATAATTTAATGATCTTCGAAAGATTTATAGATAAACAAGATGAACGATTAAAAGAAGATTATTTAGAAAATATAAAATATGTTTTTTATGATTTAGCAATATATTATAAAAAATCTGATAGTATAAAAAAAGCATATTTTGCCTATATAGTTGGAAAATACAGATTTTTTTATGATATTGAAAATAATGCAATAATAAAAACATTAGATATATTTTTAGAAGATGAATCTTTATATTGTAGAGATAATAGTTTAAAAGCAATTATAAAATATGGAAATACAGAAGATATTATAAGAGCATTAAATATTATAAATGAAACAAAATATTATTATGATACAGAAATAATTTTTCAAAATTTGTTAGAATTTGATGGAAACAAAATGAGACTTTCTGCTAAATTATGGATGAAATTTAACACATTTAATGAAAATATTCAAATTGCAATTATAAGATATATAGATAAAGAAAAATTAGATTATAATGAACAATTTTATAAATTATTAGTAGATGAAAAAGTATCAAATAATATAAAAATAGAAATTGTAAAATATTATAAAAACAATATTTATGGACCTGCAGAAAAAATATTAATAGAAGATACAAAATTAACTGGAATGGTAAACAAAGAATTAGTACAAGAAGCTGCAAGAACATTAAGAAAATATAATAGTTATGAAACAAAAGAAGCATTAAAAGCTTTATTAAAAAAGAAAGATTGGAACACCAAAATGGTTGCTTCAGAAAGTCTTTCTGTTTTGGAAGCTAGTTATTATGAATTAATAGATATATATAATGGTGAAGATGAAACAACAAGAGAAATTTTAAAATATAAAGTGCAAAGTCATAAATATACAGTAGTAAATAAAGAAAAAGAGGTGAGTTAAATGATTATAGAAATAATAAAATCAGTATTACGAGTAGTTGAGATATTTTTTATATTATATCTTATAGGATATTCTACATTTTTGTTTTTTTCTGTAGTCATTGGCTCAGTTACACTATATAGACAAAAAAGATTAGAAAAATTAAAAACAAAATTAAAAGCAAAATATGATATTCCAATTTCAATAATTGTTCCTGCACATAATGAGGAAATAACTGTAGTAGATACAGTTAAATCTTTATTAGAATTAGAATATGATAAATATGAAATAATAGTTGTAGATGATGGATCAAAAGATTCAACATCAAGAGTATTAATTGATTATTTTGAAATGCACAAAGTATATAGACCAATTGAAAAATCGATAAAATGTAAACAAGAGGAATTTGTATTTGAAACAAATGATTTAAAAGTTCCATTAACAGTAATAAGAAAGAGAAATGGTGGAAAAGCAGATGCTTTAAATATGGGGATAAATGTTTCACAATATCCATATTTTATATGTATAGATGCAGATTCAATGCTTCAATATGATTCATTAAAAAATATTATTTCTCCATTACTTGAGGGTGAAGATGTTGTAGCATGTGGTGGATTAATAAGAATTTCAAATGATGTAATTTTTGAAAAAGGTAAAGTAAAAAAATATAAACTTCCTAAAAATACATTAGCTGCAATGCAAGTATTAGAATATGATAGGTCATTTTTTGCTTCAAGAATAATGCTTGATGGATTTAATGGAAATTTAATAATTTCAGGAGCTTTTGGATTATTTAAAAAAGAATATGTAATAGCTGTAGGTGGATATGATACAAATACTGTAGGAGAAGATATGGAATTAGTTATGAAATTACATGTTTTTTGTAAATTACATAATATTAAATATTCTATAAAATATGTACCAGATGCAGTATGCTGGAGTCAAGCTCCAGAAAAATTGCGTGATTTAATAAAACAAAGAAGAAGATGGCATATAGGATTATTTCAAAGTATGGGAAAATATAAAGAAATGTTTTTAAATATGAAATTTGGAATGATAAGCTTTATATCATATTTATATTTTCTAATATATGAATTATTATCACCTTTTATAGAATTAATAGGAATTGCAGTTACAATAATAGCTTTTTTAGTAAATTTAATAAATATAAATTTTATGATTGTATTTTTCTTATTATATGCTGCATTTGGAGCAATACTCTCTCTTACAATATTTTTAGCAAGGATATATGTACAAGATACAAGAATAAGATTTATAGATTTTGTTAGAGCATTATTATTATGTTTTATTGAAATTGCAGGATTAAGACAAATTATGTCTTTTGCAAGAATGACGGCATTTATAGGGTATAAAAAGAAAAAATTACAATGGTCAGATATTACTAGAATGAAGCAAAAATTAAATGTATAAAGAAAGTTGATGAAAATGAAGAAAATAATTAAATTTATATTAATTTTTATAATATTAATAAGTTTTTGGATATTGCCTGTATATGCAAATGTAAAAGAGGAATATACAGAAAATGAGTTAGAATATATAAATAATCATAAACAGATATATATAGCTGGTAGTTCAGAAATTGAATTAGTAGAATCATATAATGGTAAAGATTATGAGGGGATTTTGCCAGAGATTTTTGAAAAAATTTCAGATATATCTGGAATAAAATTTACATATATAAATGAAAATAATAATTGGCAAGAATATGTAAAAAATAATCAAGTAGAGATTGTAACAGGTATTTTAGAAGATGCAGATGTAACACAATATAATTTAAAATCTAAAATAGATGTAATAAAATTTCCTATTAAAGAACAAAACAAAATATATTCAATAGCATTCACACAAATTGCTGATGATGAACTAGTTGAAATAGTAAGAAAATCACTGAATAATCTTGATGATTTTACTAAACAAGAAGTTTTTATATCTAACTTGATTAATTATAATGAAAATTTTGCATTAGAACATATTTTAATTCTTATTTGTGTAATATTTGGAGTTGTAGGTATAGCGTTTTTTGTATTATATAAAAAATACAAAAAAGAAGTAGCAAATGCAAAATATATTGATAATATAACAAAAATGGATAATTATCAAGCTATGGAAATAAAATTTAATCTTATGACTACAGATAATACAAGATGTTCATATTGCATAATTAATATGGGAATAGATATAACACATATTGAAGAAATATATGGATACTCAGAAGTTGAAAAAATTTTAAAAGATGTAGCACAAATCATAAATAAAAATATTGAAGAAAAAGAAATTTTTGCAAGAATATATAAAGATTCTTTTGTAATAATGGCAGATTATATTTCTGAAAAAAGTATAATTGAAAGAATAAATTTTATTATTGATGAGATAAAAGAACATGAAAAAGAAAAAAACAAACAATATGAAATAACAATAAATACAGGTGTATATATTTTAAAACAAATAGATAAAAACTTAGAAGAAGCTGTATATAATGCAATGCTTGCAAGAAAAGAAGCTAAGAATCAAGGTAATAGAATAAGAATTTGTACAGAAGCTTTAATTATGAAAGTTAGAAAAGATAATCATTTAGAAAGAGAAATTATAACAGCTTTAGAAAATAATGAGTTTTATACATATGTACAACCATTAATTGATTTGAAAATAGGAAAGCCAGTAGCTTTTGAAATGCTTGCAAGATGGGAGAGTCCTAAATTTGGATTAATAAAACCTAGCAATTTTTTGGATATATTAGAGAAAAATAATTTGACATTTAAATTAGATTTACAAATGTATGAAAATACTTGTAAAATGTTGGCAAAAATGAGAGAAGAGGGAAAAGAATTAATTACAGTTTTTTGCAACTTTTCTAGAAAAACAATAGAAAATAGAAAATGTTATGATCAATTAAAAGAAATTGCAGATAAATATGAAATTCCAGAAAAATATATAGGAATTATTATTCAAGAAAGAACTGTTAATAAAAATACTGAAAATTTAAAGTTTGTAATACATAAATTGAAAAAAGCAGGTTTTATTATTTTACTTGATGATTTTGATGCATCTTATTATTCTTTTAGAGATATATCAGAATTTAATATTGATTATATTAAAATTTCTTCTCGTTTAACAGATAGTTTAGATGATGATAGAACAAGTGATATTATTAAAGGAATTATTGATATTGTTCATAGATTTGATATAAAAGTTATTTGTGAGGAATTTAAGACTAAAAAGAATGAACAGATTTTAAAAGATATTGGTTGTGACTTAATACAAGGAGATGCGTATTATCAACCAATACCTATAGAAGAATTATAAAATAAAAGACCAGTTCCTAATTTAGGAATGGTTCTTTTTATATTAGCCAGTGGTTATGTTATTATATATTTTTCAAAAATTTCTCGGCTACCCGACGTAACGTTAACAAATTCTAATGCAAAAGGCACAACAATACCCGAAGACAGGACCCTTTATGCCTTTTGCCTAAGAATTTGTAACACTACTCTGGTCACACTCAAAATTTTTTCAAAATATATAATAACATAACCACTGGCTCAATATAATAGAAAGAGATTTTTAAATTGTGTGATGCTCTTTTGGAAAAAGTTTCATAAATACTTGATTTTTGCAAAAAAATATAGTACAATAGTTATGTAAAAAAGTTCCTTAAACTTAGCTCAATAAAATACACCTATTATTGGTGCTCGGTATAAGGAGAAAAAAGAAGTAGGAGGTGTTATTATGACAGTAGAAAGAAAACAAGAAATCATTAATCAATATAGAAGAGATGAAAAAGATACAGGATCATCAGAAGTACAAATTGCTCTTTTAACAGAAAGAATTAATGAATTAACAGAGCATTTAAAAGTTCATAAAAAAGATAATCATTCAAGAAGAGGACTTTTAAAAATGGTTGGAAAAAGAAGAAATTTATTAAACTACTTAGCTAAAAAGGATGAAGAATCTTATAAAACATTAGTTGAAAAATTAGGACTAAGAAAATAGTTGATAAGTTGTAATGAGGCGTTTGCAACAAAGCTAACGCCTCTTTTGTTAAGTTATAAGAAATATAAAAAATGTAGATTAACAAAAAAATAAAAACAAGTAAATTAAGATTAGAAAAGTAGCTTGTATAATGTCTTATATAAAATATAAAATATTATAGAGGTTACAATCTTGTCGAAGTTTACTTGCAAAAATAGGTGTAAAAATTAAAAAGAAAAAACATAAGGAGGAAAAGAAATGTTTAAAAGTTATGAAACAGAATTAGCAGGAAGAAAACTTGTAATAGAAACAGGTAAATTAGCAGGATTAGCAAATGGAAATGTATTAGTAAAATATGGAGATACAGTTGTAATGGTAAATGTTACAGCATCAAAAGAACCAAAAGAAGGAATAGACTTTTTCCCATTATCAGTAGATTATGAAGAAAAAATGTATGCAGTAGGAAAAATACCAGGTTCATATCTTAAAAGAGAAGGAAAGCCAAGTGATAAAGCAATATTAGTATCAAGAGCAATAGATAGACCATTAAGACCATTATTTCCAAAAGATTTTAGAAATGATGTAGTAGTTGTGGCAACAGTATTATCAGTAGAACAAGATAATTCACCAGAAGTTGCAGCAATGATAGGTGCTTCAGCAGCATTATCAATATCAGATATCCCATTTGGAGGGCCAACAGCAGCAGTAAATGTTGGACTAGTTAATGGAGAAATTGTTATAAATCCAACAGAAGCACAAAGAGAAGTAAGTGATTTAACATTAACAGTAGCTGGAACTGTAGATAAAGTTGCAATGATAGAAGCTGGAGCAAATGAGGTTTCAGATGAAACAATGTTAGAAGCAATAAAAAAAGGTCATGAAGAAATAAAGAAAATATGTAAATTTATTCAAAAAATAAAAGATGAAATAGGAAAACCAAAATTTGCATATAAATCATTTGAAGTAGATCATGAATTATATGATTTTATTGCAGAAAACTTTACTGAAAAAATGAAAATAGCTGTACAAGAAGTTGATAAAGATACAAGAGATAATAATGTATCAAATTTAACAGAAGAAATAACAGCAGCAGTTACAGAAAAATTAGGAGAAGAAGCAGTTTCTGAGAGAGCACAAGAAATTGGTGAAGCAATATATAAATTAGAGAAAAAATGTGTAAGAGACATGATATTTTATGAACATAAAAGAGTTGATGGTAGAGCTTTAGATGAAATTAGACCATTATCATGTGAAGTTGGAGTATTACCACGTACACATGGAAGTGCAATTTTTACAAGAGGACAAACCCAAGTTATGTCAGTAGTAACACTTGGAATGATGAGTGAAGAACAAGAATTAGATGGTTTAGATACAGAAACAGCAAAAAGATATATGCATCAATATAATTTCCCATCATATAGTGTTGGAGAAGCAAGACCTTCAAGAGGACCGGGAAGAAGAGAGGTTGGACATGGTGCATTAGCAGAAAAAGCATTAGTTCCAGTATTACCATCAAAAGCAGAATTTCCATATGCAATAAGAGTTGTATCTGAAGTATTATCATCAAATGGTTCAACATCACAAGCAAGTATATGTGGAAGTACATTATCATTAATGGATGCAGGTGTTCCTATAAAAAGACCAGTTGCAGGTATTTCAACAGGATTAGTTACAAATCCAGAAAATCCTGATGATTATGTAATGCTTACAGATATTCAAGGATTAGAAGATTTTTTCGGAGATATGGACTTTAAAGTTGGTGGAACAGAAAAAGGTATTACAGCTATACAAGTTGATATTAAAGTAGATGGTTTATCTTACAAAATAATTGAAGAAGCTTTTGCAAGAACAAATAAAGCAAGACAATATATTTTAAATGATATTATGAAACCACAAATTGCAGAACCTAGAGAAGAACTTTCACCATATGCACCACAAATTGTTACAACACAAATTAAAGTAGAAAAAATTAAAGATGTAATTGGTAAAGGCGGAGAAACAATAAATAAAATTATAGATGCAACAGGAGTAAAAATTGATATTGAAGAAGATGGACAAGTATTTATATATTCTACAGATCAAGAAAAAGCATATCAAGCATTAGATATGATAGAAGATATTGTTAGAGAATTTGAAGTTGGACAAATTTATTATGGAATTGTTACAAGAACAACTTCATTTGGAGCATTTGTTGATATTGGTGGAGGAAAAGAGGGACTTGTACACATTTCTAAAATTTCAAATAATAGAGTAAAAAATGTTGAAGATTATGTAAAAGTTGGAGATAAAGTTCCTGTAAAAATTATTGAAATTGATGAACAAGGTAAAATTAATCTTACTATGAAAGATTTAATTGAAATTAAAGATAAATATTCTACAGAAGTTTTTGAAATTGATGAACAAGGAAAAGTTGATCTTGCTATGAAAGAGTTAATTGAAAATAAAGATGAAGAATAAAGAAGAAATAAGTGAAAATTAATTTATAATAAAATGAAAGGAGAATTGGAAATTATGCCAGTTTTCCTTTTTATATAAAATTCCATAATTGTTCTTAAAATTCGCTTAAAATACAAAAAGGAGGAAACTATGGATTGGACAGAAGAGCAAAAACAAGCAATATATGAAAAAGGATGTAATATATTAGTTGCAGCAGCAGCTGGTAGTGGAAAAACAGCTGTATTAGTAGAAAGAATAATAAATAAAATAATAAATGAAAATATAGATATAGACAAATTATTAGTAGTAACATTTACAAATGCTGCAGCATCTGAAATGAGAGAAAGAGTGTTAAATGCAATATATAAAAAAATAGATGAAAATCCAGAAGATGAAAGATTGCAAAAACAAATAACATTATTAAATAAAGCAAGTATATGCACAATAGACTCATTCTGTTTAGATGTAGTAAGAAACAATTTTTTTGAAATAAATATATCACAAAATTTTAGAATAGGAGATTCAACAGAAATTGAAATTTTAAAACAAGATGTGATAGAAGATTTATTTGAAGAAAAATATGAAAGTGAAGATGAAGATTTTAAAAAATTAATAAATACATATACAAGTTATAAAGATGATACTCCATTAAAAGAACTAATTTTAAAAATATATACATATATACAAAGTAATCCATTTCCTGAAAAGTGGTTAAATGAAAAAATAGAAATGTTTAATTTGGCTGAAAATTTAGATCAAGATTTTGCAAAAACAATATGGGGAAAATTATTATTAAAACAAGTTGAAGAGATTTTGCAAGATGGAATTTTAAAATTAAAAGCAGAAAAAAGTAATTTAGGTAAATATTCAGAACTTGAAAAATATTGGCAAATAATAAATGATGATATTGAACAACTTGAAATGTTAAAAATGAATTTAGATTCTTGGGATAAAGCATATTCAATATCATCAAATATTAAATTTAAAACATGGGTAACAGATAAAAAAATAACAATTGAAGCAAAAGATATTGCAAAAATTGCAAGAGATGGAGTAAAGAATAGTATAAAGAAGATAACAGATAAAATATTAATATTTAATTCAATAGAAGCAAATGAAGATATAAATAATATGTACAATATTTTAAAAAAATTAGAAAAAATTATTTTAGAATTTGGAGAAAAATTTGAAAAAAGAAAAAAAGAAAAGAACATAGTAGATTTTAGTGATATAGAACATTTTGCATTAAAAATTTTATTAAAAGAAGAAAATGGAAAATATGTACCAACAGAAATAGCAAAAAAATATCAAGAAAAATTTGCAGAAATAGCTATAGATGAATATCAAGACAGTAATTTAGTACAAGAATATATTTTAACATCAATATCAAGAGGAAATAATATTTTTATGGTAGGAGATGTTAAGCAAAGTATCTATAAATTTAGACAAGCAAGACCAGACTTGTTTTTAAGTAAATATAAAAATTATAAAACTAAACATAATAAAAGTGAAACTGAAGATTTGAAAATACAATTATTTAAAAATTTTAGAAGTAGAAAAGAAGTACTAGATTTTTCTAATATGATATTTGCAAATATTATGAGTGAAGAACTTGGAGAATTAAATTATACCACAGAGGAATATTTGAATTTAGGGGCAAATTATGAAAATACAAATCAAGATTTAAGAGCTGAAATAGACATATTAAATATCGATGATATTGAAGAAGAGCCAGAATATCAAGATAACCAAGAAAAAAGCGAAGAAGATGAAGAAATAAAAGAAAGAGTAGAAGATATTGAATTAGAAGCTAGATTTGTGGCAAATAAAATAAAAAGTTTAATTGATGAAAAGTTTCAAATATATGATCCAAAAAAACAAGAAAAAAGAGATATTAAATATAAAGATATAGTTATTTTATTAAGATCTACAAAAGAATCTGCACCAATATTTGAAAAAGAAATTTTGAATTTAGGAATGCCAGTTTTTAGTGATGCATCAGCAGAATATCTGGAAAGTATAGAAATTCAAACAATAATAAGTTTATTAAAAATAATTGATAATCCATTACAAGATATTCCATTAGTTGCAGTTATGAGATCAGTAATTGGAGGCTTTACAGATAATGAACTTGTTCAAATAAGATTAAGTGACAAATATGACAATTTTTATAATACAATACTAAAAGCCAAAAAAGATGTAGACCCAAAATTAAGAAAAAAAATCGAGACATTTTTAGATAATTTAGAAATGTGGAGAAAAGAACAAGAATATTTAAGTTTAGATGAACTTATTTGGAAAATCTATAATGATACAGGTTATTACAATTATGTGGGTCTTATGACAAATGGAGAATTAAGGCAAGCGAATTTAAAAATGTTATTTGAACATGCAAAACAATGTGAAAATATAAGTTTTAAAGGATTATTTAATTTTATAAATTATATAAATAAAATAAAAACAAGTAGTAAAGACATGGATTCTGCAAAAGTTATTGGAGAAAATGATGATGTAATAAGAATTATGAGTATTCATAAAAGTAAAGGTCTTGAATTTCCAGTTGTATTTTTATCAAGTACAGGAAAACAATTTAATTTGCAAGATTTAAATAATAAAATTTTATTACATCCTGAGATTGGTATAGGTGTAAAATACATAGATTATGATATGCAAATTGAATATGATACATTATCAAAACAAGCCATGAGAAATCAAATAATGTTAGAAACTTTATCAGAAGAAATGAGAGTTTTATATGTTGCTCTAACAAGAGCTAAAGAAAAACTATTTATTACAGGTTATAGTACTTCTAAAAAACAAAAAGATTTAGAAGAAATGATATATAAATATAATAAACTAAATTATATTTTACTTAAAAAATGTAAATCATATTTAGAATGGATAAAACTAGTATATATATATAATCAAGAAAGTATAAAAGATTTAGCAATAATAAACACATATACTAAAAGTGAAGTTTTAGAAATGTATAAACAAAAAGAAAAAAAGCAAGAAAATATTAGTGATCAAATCTTAAAGAAATTAGAGCAAATTTCAATAAATAAAGAAGAACAGAAAAAAATAATAGATATTTTGGAATATGAGTATTTTTACAAAAATTCAAGTATTATACCAACTAAAACATCTGTTACAGAAATTAAACAACATATTGGAAAAATAGATGAATCTAATTCTTTTGAAGTTTTGAATAATGAAATAAAGCTAGAGCTTCCAAAATTTTTACAAACAGATGAAGATATAAAAATAACAAATGCACAAAAAGGAACACTAATCCATTTATGTATGCAAAAATTAGATTTGAGCAAAAATGAATATAATTATAATGATGTCAAAAAATTAGTGGAAAGTTTAGAGTTTAAGAAAATTATAACTTCAAAAGAAGCTGAAGCGATAAATATAAACAAAATAGTCCAATTTACTAAATCTAAAATTTGGAAAGAAATAACTAATGCGAAAAAAGTAGAAAGAGAAAGACCTTTTTATATTTCTATTCCTGCAAAAGAGATTTATATGCAAGATGTTGATGAAAATATTTTAACACAAGGTGTTATAGATTTATATTATATAAATGAAAATGATGAATTAATATTAGTTGATTTTAAGACTGATTTTGTAGAAAATAATAATGAACAATTTTTAATTAATAAATATAAAGTCCAATTAGATTTATATAAAATGGCTTTAGAAAATGCACTTGAAAGAAAAGTGGATAAAATATATATTTATTCAACTTTTTTTGATAAAGAAATTTTATTAAATATTAATTAAATATTTATTAAATATTAATTGAATATTAATTGAATTTAAGTTCGGCATTTGCCATATCATTATATATTTTTCATAAATTCCTCGGCTACCCAACGTAACGTTAACAAATTCTAATGCAAAAGGCACAACTATACCCGAAGACAGGACCCTTTATGCCTTTTGCGCATGAATTTGTAATACTACTCTGGTCACACTCGTAATTTTTTCAAAATATATAAGGATTATTCAAAAGTCGAAAATTAAATAATTTATTAAAGAGATTATTTTTGAAGTGCACCATAACTGTTAAACTTTTTATCTAATAGTTTGGGTGCACTTTGATTTTTTTGAGTGCTTTCTTTAATTTTTTATTTGTTTTCAAGACAAATGCAAGAACCATCATTCATATAGAATTTCTTTTCAGCAAGTTTATCTTGAACACCTCTAAGAGCTTCACCAAATCTTTGGAAGTGAACAACTTCCCTTTCTCTTAAGAAGCGAAGTGGATCAACAACATCAGGATTATCTCTACAAAGATTGATAAGTTTTTCATATGTTGCACGAGCTTTTTGCTCTGCAGCTAAGTCTTCTTGCAAGTTGGCAATTGCATCTCCTTTACATGCAATATATGATGCTGTAAATGGAACTCCACCAGCAGATTGTGGATATACATCTACACCATGTGGTGTGTGTTTGTTATTTATCTAGTAAGAAAAAAAGGCAAAAAGAGAACCGGCACCAAATTAGCAAAATGACGCAAACCAGCTAGACGAGCGGCACAGAAACAAAAAGGCAAAAAGAGAACCGGCACCAAATTAACAAATAAATAACTGAAAGTATAGTAATTTTTGGTATTTTATGATATAATAAAGAAGTAGTTAGAATTTAATTAAAAGGAGATCTTTATATGACAAGAGAAGAGAAAAATAAAATAATAAACAATATAAAAGCTACTATGGCTGTTGAAAATCAAAAATTAAGCGATTCAGATATTAAATTATTGGAAGACTTTGCTGATGATAAAATATCAATGGAAGAAGCGATGAATTTAATAAAAAATATGATTTTAAGAAAGGTATAAATTATGTATGAAGCAAGAGATTCTATATATTGCTATAAAGGAACTAATATTTTAGTAAATAAATTAGATATAAAAGACGCAAAATTACTTGAAAAATACGAAAAAGCAACAGTTGCCATAAAATTATTAAGCCTTGAAAAGCAAGGGACCAGCGGAAATTTTGACATAATTCATTTTTCAAATATACACAGATTCCTTTTTGATGAAATATATTTATTTGCTGGACTATTTAGAACAGAAAATATTGCTAAAGATAATTTTAGATTTGCTGAATGGGAATATATAGAAAGTGAATTAAATAAATTATTATATAATTTAAAAAGCGAAAATTATTTGCAGAATTTAGACAAACAGGAATTAGCGGAGAGGTTGGCCTATTACACAGCTGAATTAAATGTTTTACATCCTTTCCGTGAAGGAAATGGCAGAACTATAAGGGAATTTATAAGACAATTAGCTTTGAAAAATAATTACTACTTAAATTTTAATTTAGTATTATCTACTGACTTATTAAATGCATGTATAAAATCAGTTATTGATACTACAAGTTTAACAGATATAATTTTTAAATGTTTAGAAAAAAGAGAACCGGCACCAAATTAACAAAATGGCGCAAACCAGCTAGCCAAGCGGCACAGGAACAAAAAGGCAAAAAGAGAACCGGCACCAAATTGGCAAAAAAAAGTAGTTGACGAAAATATAAATAATATGTATAATTGTAGTAGTAGAAAATATCAAAAGAAAAAGAAAAGGAGAACAAAAAGATGAGACTTGAAACCCTTGGGGCTGTACACACACACACACACACACACCGGTATATTTAGAAAATAATAAAATAAAAAAATTAAAAAGCAGTAGAAATAGTGCTTTATTAAGTGAAAATAATAAAAAGGCTTTGGATGTATTATGCAATTAACATAATACACAAAGCCTTTTTGTCGTAATAAAAATGGTAAAAACTAGAAAAGGAGGCACAAATGAGTAAATTAGAAAAGAAAAGGATTGAAAAAAGAAAAAGGAAGTCAAATGAGCCAATAGTAATAAGATTAAATTTAAGTGCAACAATGCTAATAGTAATTCTAGCCATAGTAGCTATAACCACAATAACAGCAGTAGAAGTAATAACAACAGTGATGAGTGGAGAAGAGAAAAATGTAATGGCAGAAGAAGAGGAAAAGAATGAACATGTGGTATGGGTAGAAAGTAGCGAAATTGGAGAAGATGGAAACCCAATAAAAGTGCCAGTACCAAAAGGATATTCAGCTTCACAAATAGAAGGAGAGACAACAGTAAGTGGAGGATTTGTAATATATGAAGGAGATATAGATTGGAACCAGGTTTTGGCAGAAGAGACAGTAGAAACAGTAGAGACAGTTGAAACCCAATCAGAAGTGCAGTCTGAAGCACAGGATGAAAATGCAGAACAAGAAGAGATTAAGGAGGGAAATAGTACAGAAGAGGTGATTCAAGACCAAACAGAAGAAGCTTTAGATGGAAGCATAGATGAAGAAAAAGTGGAAGAACCAATAGAAAGTGCGCGAAATAATGAAACTTCAACTGAAAATGAGCCTATAATAGAGGATAAAGAAGTAAAAAATGAAATAAGTACAGACCAGAACCAAAAATTAGAAAATGAAGAAAATGAACAACAAGGAAAAGAGAGTAATGTAGAAGAGAAACAAGCTGAAACTATAAAAAGTGAAATAAGTGAAAAAGCAGAAGAAAATCAAACAGAAAATACAAGTAAAATAGAAACAAGTAATATAAAGCAACTAAATGAAATAGAAGAAAATGCAGCAGAAATAGAAGCACAAGCAAGTGAAGTAGTAGATGAAAAAATATTTGAATTGCAGAAAACAGTAAACCAATATGTGTGGGTACCAATAGAAAATATAGATGAAATATATGGAGTAGATGAAAATGGAAAGTTGTGGGGCAAGCTATATAATTATTCAGGTTCAGGAAGAACAGCGAATAATTGGGAAGAAGTAGAAGGAAAAATAAATATAAAATCAGCTACAAATTATAGAGAACCAGATGTTATAAGAAACTTAACGAACTATGATATAGATTCTCAAATACCAAGTTACATAAATGAAGGAACCAGATATAGAATGTTAGCAGAAGAAATGGAAGAAAATTATTATGAAATGATAAAAAGTGTAGAAAAATATGGAGGATTTTATATAGGAAGATATGAAACGGGATTAGTATCTGAAAAAGCAGTAGTAAGAAAAATGGAAACAGATATAAATTATCAAAGTTGGTATAAAATGTATGAAAAATGTAAAGGGCTAAAAGGAGAAAATGAAAATATAAAAACATCGATGATATGGGGATCATTATGGGATGCAACATTAGAATGGTTAGTAGATGTAGGAGCAGAAACAACAGGAGGAGTAAAATTAACATACAGAGAAGTAGGATATGATTCAAAAGATTTTGGAAATTATTATAATACAACATTTGAATATATAAATACAAATGGAGAAGTAGTAGTAAAAGAAATAAATACAGCTACCCTAATACCAACAGGAAGTGCAGAATATACGAAAGCGAATAATATATATGACATGGCAGGAAATGTAAGGGAATTGACATTAGAGACTGTGGGTTCCAACATTATTCTTCGTGGCGGTTATTACGACTATAACATCAGTGGCCCAGCTGGCAGTCGTTTCAATTTCTTTCCCAATAGTGTCAATCCAGCTTTCGGGTGTCGTACAGTACTTTATGTTAAGTAGACATTCTGAAACACAGTACAAACAAGTGCGGCAAGTAGGTATACACTGGTCTTGACAAGCCTTATATTATTTAATATAAAAGTCCCAAAGTAATAAATAAGTAAAAATAAGTAAGAGCTCAATAAATTAGAGAATAGAGTTCTTACTTATTTTTTTGCACAAAACAAGCCTTTTTGAATATGAATCAATTATTTATTGGAATTTTTACAGGATAAAGACATGAAAAAATTTTTGAAGTTCTAAAATGATATAAAAATCAATAAAAACAGTTCACAATGTATAAAATTTACGATATAATATCTTTGAAATGGAGCAAAAGAAAAAATGGAAATTAAAGAAATAGAAATATCAAAATTAAAAGAATTAAATGAAAAATCAAAGATGTTAAAAGATGAGAGGCAAAATTTTAAAATTGACAGGAGGAATTCCATCAGCAAAAACATATGAAAGAGTCATAAGTTTAATAGATTGTCAAGAGCTAAATAAAATATTTGTAGATTTTGTAAAAAGTATCCAATTTATGGATAATAAATTTTTTAAAGATATTTTATCATTTGATGGAAAGGTTGATTCAGGAAGTTCAAGAAAATACAATTTTTATTTCGACAGGCATTAGCCTAGTCTCAAAAAAATTGATTAATTTTGCCTAGTACTACTTGCTTCTTTTCCAAATTATTTTATATGAATTATAGCTAAAATATAGTAATATTAAGCATTTTATGATATAATATAAAAGTAGTTTTAAAAAGTTTTAGGAGGTTTTTATATGTCTGATGAAGAAAATTATATAATTGAAAATGAAACAACTGATACCACAAAAAAACAAGAATATTGGGACACTGGTATTGGATTAAATAAGGTTGATAATTTAGAGCCTTCTAAATATTTATTAGACCTATCTCAAAAAAATATTAATGGAGAATTAAAGTATAACGAAGTAGAAAACTTATTAAAAACATATTATGAAACACAAAATGCTAATGACATAAACATTCAAAAAGAAAAAGAATGTGATTTAGTTTCTTTAAGAATAGCTCAACTGTTAGAAGATAAAAGTTTTGGTTTTAGTCCTATTACTTTAAAGAATATTCATAAATTCTTATTTAAAGATATTTATGATTTTGCTGGTAATTACAGACATTATAATATTACCAAAAAAGAGGACATCCTTAATGGCGATACTGTTAAATATGTAAATTATCAAGATATAGAAAGTTATTTTGATTATGATTTTAAGGAAGAAAAAGAATTTGACTATTCAAAACTAAATAAAGATGAATTAATAAAACATATTGCAAAATTCACTTCAAGTATTTGGCAAGTACATCCTTTTGGAG